>JANXAH010000101.1 GCA_025062415.1 Anaerolineae bacterium
GGGGGGGCGGCCGCCCCCCCCCCCCCCCCCCCCCCCCCCCCCCCCCCGCCGACATCCCAGGCCGGAGCCCGGGCTACTTCTCCATTAACGCACGCACGCTATCGGCCACTTTGGTGTCGCCCAGAGGGTAGTAGGGCACCATGTTCTTCTTCGCCCACTCCAGCGCTTCCAGCGGCGACACCCCCCAGTTGGTGCTGCAGGTGGAGAGGATTTCCACCATAGAGAAGCCCAGCCCTGCCAATTGGACCTGGAAGGCCAGTTTAATGGCCTTCTTGGTCCGCCGGATGCCGGGCACGTCCAGCACCGCCTGCCGGGTGACGTAGGCCGCACCGGGGAGCATCCCGATGAGTTCCGCCATCTTCATCGGCCAGCCTGCCGTCTCCACATCTCGCCCGCGCGGGGAGGAGGTGGTGACCTGACCGGGCAGCGTCGTGGGTGCCATCTGTCCGCCCGTCATCCCGTAGATGGCGTTGTTGACGAAGATGGTAGTGATGAGTTCTCCCCGGTTGGCGGTGTGGATAATCTCGGAAGTGCCGATAGCGGCCAGGTCGCCGTCGCCCTGATACGTGAAGACCACCTTATCCGGGCTGACCCGCTTGATGCCGGTAGCCATCGCCGGAGCCCGCCCGTGAGGGGCTTCGCAGAAGTCCATGTTGAAGTACTCGTAGGCCAGCACCGCACATCCCACCGGCGCCACGCCGATGGTCCGCTCCCGGATCCCCAGTTCATCTATCACTTCCGCGATGAGCCGGTGGATAATCCCATGGGTGCAGCCCGGACAGTAGTGGGTGACCTTCGGCGTCAGGCTTTCCGGATACGCATAGACCAGTTCCATATCGGGAGGAATTTCCCGCTCGGTGACCATTCTGGACCTCCTGAGTTCTCCAGTTCCGTTTCATGGCGAGGCCAGGGCCGTTTCAAAGGGGAATACCCGCATTTTTCCCGGCGCACCCTGGCGCTCAGAAGAGGAGTCGCACTCCGCCTGGAATTGACTGCTGCACAACCACCCACAGAAAACATCCCCCCTCTCAGAGAGGGGAAAATTCAAAGCCGGGGGAGCATTTCTGTCTCGTGCCTTTTGCTATCCGACCTGCGCACCCAGTTCCTCCAGATGGGGCAGAATCTCGTCGGGCAGGGGGATGATACCGCCCAGGCGGCCGTAGAAGCGGACAGGACAGCGGCCTTCCACAGCCAGCCGGACGTCTTCCAGCATCTGCCCAGCGTTCATCTCCACCACCAGAATGCCCCGCACCTGCCGGGCCAGTTCGGCGATGCGGGCCGAGGGGAAGGGCCAGACAGTGACGGGACGCAGCAGGCCCACCTTCAGCCCCTTCGCCCGCGCTTCCCGGACCACCGTCTGGCAGACCCGGCCCACGGTGCCGAAGGCCACGATCAACAGGTCGGCATCCTCCGTGGAGTACTCTTTCCAGCGGGTCTCATTGGCGGCGATCTCCCGCAGTTTCGCCTGCAGGCGAAGGTTGACCTGCTCCAACTCTTCCTCCAGCAGGTGAAGGGAAGAAATGATGTTGGGCTTGCGGCCTTTGGCGCCGGTCAGGGCCCAGGCGGGTCGTTCCTCCGGCTTGCGGACCGGCCGCATCGGTGGCATCTCCGCGGGCTCCATCATCTGGCCCAGGGAACCGTCGGCCAGGACCATTGCCAGAGTGCGGTACTTTTCGGCCAGGTCAAAGGCCAGAACTGTGAGGTCTATCGCCTCCTGAATGTTGCCAGGGGCCAGGACGATGGGATGGAAATCGCCGTGACCGGCCATCTTCACCGCCTGGAAGTAGTCCCCCTGTGAAGGAGCGACGTTCCCCAGGCCTGGCCCACCTCGCATCACGTTGATGACGACGGCGGGGACCTCAGAACAGGCAATGTAGGAAAAGCCCTCTTGCATCAGGCTGATGCCGGGGCTGGAAGAGGAGGTCATCACCCGCGCCCCGGCGCAGGCGGCGCCGTAGACCATATTGATGGACGCGATTTCGCTCTCCGTTTGCAGGAAGACCCGCCCCAGTTCCGGCAAGCGACGGGAGAGATACTCCAGAATCTCCGTCTGGGGTGTGATGGGATACCCGAAAAAGGCCTCCAGACCGGCCCGAACCGCGGCTTCGGCAATTGCCGCATTGCCTTCCCAGAGTTCTTTTGCCATAAGATTCCCTCCGAAATCGCTTCAGGAATATATCCTACCAGCGAACAGGGGCCTCCTCGCCGACCGCTTCGGCAGGCCGCTCCCGACGCGCCCTCCGGCGATACACCGTGAAGACCACATCGGGACAAATCGTCGCACACATTGCGCATCCGATACAGGCCTCCGGGTCTGTGACCTCCACGGGCCGGTAGCCCCGAACGTTGAACCGGTCATCCGCCAGTTTCAGGATGTGTACTGGGCAAACCGAAACGCAGAGGCCGCAGCCCTTGCAGCGATTTTCGTTGATGATGAGCATGCCTTTTGTGGCCATTGGATCCTCCAGCAGGAAGTTGTTAGTTGTTAGTCGTTAGTGGTTAACTGTTAGTAGTTGGAGCGGCGCTTTTGGGTGACGGTGGCAAGCAGGCCGGGGAATGGCGGATGTGGCCCTCGGCGATATTGGAGGGGGTAGAAGCGGCGGCCCGGCGCCTCTGATCGGCCAGGCCATACTGGTCCTGTTTCGGGAAGGACGCCGTCACCCGGTAGATTTCCACCGCCAGCGCCTTTGCCTGCTGCCAGACCTCCGGGTCCCGATAACTCCTGACCCTCTGCCGCATCTCGCTCCCTCTTATAACTGCTAACGACTAACAACTAACGACTAACCTCTATCTCCCCCGTCGGCCCCCAGCCGCGGGTACAGACCTCACCACGCCCACAGAGGGGTCCTTGGGATTGTCCATTGACGATCGCAACGACGCCTGCGCCGTTGCCAGTCTCCACGATGACCATTTCATTGCCTACCCACGTTTGAGGGTTGGCCGGGGAGAGCATCCCCTCAAAGGCAGTAAAACCATCCACCGTGACCCGAACCCAAACATGCTCGCGAGCTTCCAGGGTGAGCGTGACCCCGCTGGTAGAAACGGGAAAGGTTGGGGCGGCAGTTGGGGTGGGGAATGGTGTCGGGGAGGAGGGGACAGCCGTCGCCAGGGGAGAAGGGAAGACCATCGGTCGCGCCGGGCTAACAACGGGGGTTGACTTCACTCCCCCCAAAAAAACTCGCCCTGGGTGGGTCGTAAGCCAGACCACTCCCAGGGCGAGCCCCCCAAGGATAAGGACTATGATAAGGACGAGCAACCATGGAGCCCGGATCTCTGTGCTCGCAATCGGCCGAAGGGAGAGAGAACGGGATGCCCTGGAAGCCCTCAGCGCTGATGGAATGGAAGGAGCAGAAGGAACAGAGGGGGGAGAAGAAACAGGCGCTGCTTTAGCTGCCCTGGGCCCTCCAGATGCAACTTCGGCAGATTCCCGGCGAGTTTCCTGTTCGTACCACAGGATAACGTCATCGGGGGAGATTCCCAGAAAAGAGGCGTATCGTCGGAGGAAGCCCCGGATCTGGGCTTCTCCACCGGGCATCACCCCATAGTTTCCGGTCTCCAGGGCCTCCAGATACCGCACCCGGATTCGGGTCGCGGCCTCTACATCTTTCAGGGATAAACCTTTCGTCTCCCGGGCAATCCGCAGGCGGTTGCCCAGGGGGATTCGTTCACCAGGTTCGGAGACTCGCCGCAGGACGTCGTCGCTCATAGAAGTCTCAGGTATGGTGATTTCGTAGCACCCAGGCAAAGAGATTGCCTACTCCTCCGGTTCTACCCTTACCCGGACCGGAACCACTTGCGCTGCGCCTATTCGGACCGGGACCTGGTGCTCCCCCAAGTGGCGCAGGGGGTCAGTGAGGATGTTGCGGCGGTCAAAGGGGAGTCCAAGTTCCCGCTGCAAGGCTTCCGCGATGTCGGCCGGAGTTACAGACCCATAGAGCCGGCCCGTTGGCCCGGCCTTTGCCCGAAACGTCAGGGTCATCTTTCCCATCTGTTCCGCCAGTGCGGCCATCCGCTGCGCCCGGCGGGCTGCCTGTTCGGCCTTTGCTTGCTTTTGAGTCTCAACGCTTCGGACCGTCCCCTCTGTAGCGGGGATCGCCAACCCGCGGGGGAAAAGATAGTTGCGGGCGTACCCCATTGCCACTTCCTTTACATCTCCTGACTTCCCCAGGCCGGGAACGTCCTGGACCAACACCACTTTCATCGCTCTCCTCCTGGGCGGCTGCCTTCGTAGTGACATGATACACCGAAAATGGGGAAAGTTCAAATGTGGGCACATCGGTGCCGGAATGGTCCAAGGCCCATCCGGGTTCTACGCCCTGGGGAAGGGCAGGCGCCAAAGCGGTCAACCAGATCCGGGCTCAGAGCCTGTCTGAAAACGCTGAAAGTCGCGTAGCACAGGCTCTCAGCCTGTAGCGCAGGCTGTTAGCCTGTAACGCAGGCTCTTAGCCTGTAGCGCAGGCTGTTCGCCTGTAACGCAGGCTGTTAGCCTGTGCGGACGCAGGCCTGGCGGCCTGCGTTACCCGTAACGCAGGCTCTTAGCCTGTAGTGCGGGCTGTTCGCCTGTAACGCAGGCTGTTAGCCTGTAGCCTGTAACGCAGGCTTTTAGCCTGCAACGCAGGCTGTTAGCCTGTGCGGATGCAGGCCTGG
>JANXAH010000145.1 GCA_025062415.1 Anaerolineae bacterium
CGATCGCCAAATCCGTCATTTTCCTGCCCGTTGCCATCTCGTTTGTGGGGGCCAGCGTCATCTGGCGTTTCGTCTACGCCTATAAACCGGCCAACGTCCCCCAGATTGGTCTGCTCAACGCCGTCATCGTCGCTCTGGGCGGAGAGCCGGTCGGGTGGCTGGTGGACACCTCGGTCAACAACTTCGCTCTTATCGCTGTCGGCGTCTGGCTGCAGACGGGATTCTGTATGGTCATCCTCTCCGCTGCCCTCAAGGCCATCCCGCGGGAGATTCTGGAGGCAGCCCGGGTGGACGGCGCCAGTGAGTGGCGCATCTTCTGGCAAATCACGGTGCCGATGATCAGTTCCACCATCGCGGTGGTGGCGACGACGGTGGTCATCAACGCGCTGAAGGCCTTTGACATCGTCTTCGTGATGACCAACGGCACACGTGGGACCGAGGTCATCGCCAACCGGATGTACAAGGAGATGTTCTCGTTTCTGAACTTCGGACGGGCCAGTGCCATCGCCGTCATTCTGCTACTGGCCATCGTCCCGGTGATGGCGGCGAACATCCGCCGCTTCCAGGCCCAGGAGGAGATGCGATGAGCACCCTGCGCCGGATTTTCGCGCGGTTTGCCCTCCATTTGGCTGTCATCGGCCTCTGCCTGATCTGGCTTCTGCCGACGGTCGGCCTGCTGGTCAGTTCCTTCCGGCCCAAAGACGCCGTCTTCGCCACCGGATGGTGGACGGTTTTCCGGCTTCCGCTGGACCTGGCTCAATTCCGGTTGGACAACTACATCCAGGTCCTGACCGCCCAGGGGCTGGGGCGGGCGTTTCTCAACAGCCTGACCATTGTGATTCCGTCCACCGTCATCCCCATCACCATCGCGGCCTTCGCTGGGTACGCCTTCGCCTGGATGGACTTCCCCGGACGACAGGTGCTCTTTGTCGTCGTGGTGGGGTTGCTGGTGGTGCCGCTCCAGATGACGCTCATTCCGCTCCTGCGCATCTACAACCGGGTAGGGCTATCGGGAACCTTTCTGGGCATCTGGCTGGCCCACACCGGCTACGGCCTGCCCTTCGCGGTGTACTTGTTGCGCAACTTCTTCGGGTCGCTGCCGAAGGATCTCTTTGAGGCGGCCTATCTGGACGGTGCCTCGCCGCTGACGGCCTTTCTCCGGCTGGCGTTGCCCCTTTCGGTGCCGTCGCTGGCGTCGCTGGCCATCTTTCAGTTTATCTGGGTCTGGAACGACCTGCTGGTAGCGCTCATCTACCTGGGCGGGACGGAGAAGGTGGCCCCGCTGACGCTGCGGCTCTCCGCAATGGTGCAATCACTGGGGCAGGACTGGCACCTGCTGACGGCGGCGGCCTTCGTCTCTATGGCCGTGCCGCTGGTGGTCTTTTTCGCCCTTCAGCGCTACTTCGTCCGGGGCATCCTGGCGGGGTCGGTGAAGGGGTAGACTCGGAGAACCGCAGGATCACAGGGAACGCAATACGGAATGCGCACTACTTCTTAAGGAGGCAACCTTGCTCCCAGAAGTCCCTGTTTCTGAAAAGCGATTAGAAGATTACCGCCCCATCGTGGGCGAAGAGGCCATCGCCGAAATCCGCGCGCTGGCAGAGCCCCTGCGGGGCGCGCGCGTGGTGCACATCAACGCTACCGCCTACGGCGGCGGAGTCGCCGAAATCCTCCAGACACTGGTCCCGCTGATGCGGGACGTGGGCCTGGACGCCCACTGGCAGGTGATTGAGGGCGCGGACGAGTTCTTCAACGTCACCAAGGCCTGCCACAACGGCCTGCAGGGGATGGATATCCCCTTCACCGAGGAGATGAAGGCCATCTGGAGACGGTATAACGAGGCCAACGCTCGCCGTCTGGAAGAGGAATACGATTTCATCATCGTCCACGACCCCCAGCCCGCCGGACTCCTACACTACCACGGCCACGGCGGGGGAAAGTACTGGATCTGGCGCTGCCACATAGACACCTCCCAACCCAATCCCGCCTACTGGGAGTTCTTCGTCCCCTACATCTCCCAGTACGACGCCGCCATCTTCACGATGCGGGAGTACGTGGGACCGGGGGTCTCCTTCCGACATCTGGCGATTATGCCGCCGACGATTGACCCCCTTTCCCCCAAGAACACGCCGATGGGCCCGGAGGAGGCCCAGCGGATAGTGGCCCGCTTCGGGGTGGACACTCGCCGACCCCTCGTTGTCCAGGTGAGCCGATTTGACCCCTGGAAGGACCCGCTGGGGGTTATAGACGCCTACCGGCTGGTGAAAAAAGAGGTGCCCGATGTGCAACTGGCCCTGGTGGGCTCTATGGCAGCGGACGACCCGGAGGGATGGACCTACCTGGACCGGACCATCCGCCACGCCGGGGAGGACTACGACATCTTCATTCTGCACAATTTCCACGGTGTAGGGAATCGGGAGGTGAACGCGTTCCAGACCGCCGCCGACGTGGTGGTACAGAAGTCGCTGCGGGAGGGGTTCGGGCTGGTGGTCTCGGAGGCGCTCTGGAAGGGAAAGCCGGTGGTGGGCGGCAACGCAGGGGGTATCCCGCTACAGGTGATAGATGGGGAAACGGGCTTTCTGGTGAACAGCGTAGAAGAGTGTGCCGATCGGGTGCTTTACCTGCTCCGACACCCGGAGGAGGTCCGGCGGATGGGAACAGCGGGCCGGGAGCACGTCCGCCGGAATTTCCTCACCACCCGTTACCTGGCAGACTATCTGCGGTTATTCCGTCGGCTGACGGCGGAATAGGAGGGCTGCTGGGGGCGGGGCGGGCCACCTGTGTGGCCCGCCCCGCCCCCTTCGGCCTGGGCTACCGCACCCGTGGCCGGAACTTATAGCCGTAGGCGATGACCCCCTCCTCGCCCCCATCCTGGAGTTGTCGGGTGACCATCTCTACGGGCATGCCGATGTGTACTTCCTCCGGCGCCACGTCGGTCAGTTGGGCCGTCACCATCGGCCCCTCCTCCAGGCGGACCAGGGCGACGGTATAGGGCGCGTACTTCTCAAACCCCGCTGGGGGGTGATAAACGGTGCTATAGGAGTAGACCTCCCCCCGTCCGCTGAAGACGTAGGGGGTCTGGGCTGGTGCTTCGCACTCCGGGCAGACATCCCGGGGCGGGAAGATCGCTGTCCCACACTTTTCGCAGATTTCCCCAACTAACCGATACCGCTGATTTCGCAGTCGCCAGTTCTTGCTGGGAAGAGCCATTCTTCATACCTCCGTATCGCGTATTGCTTATTCCGTTGTTTGCAGCGCAGGCCGCCAGGCCTGCATCTGTACAGGCTAACAGCCTGCGTTACAGGCTAACAGCCTGCGTTACAGGCTAACAGCCTGCGTTACAGGCTAACAGCCTGCGTTACAGGCTAACAGTCTGCGCTACAGGCTAACAGCCTGCGTTACGATTCGCGTACCCGTAGCGCAGGCCGCCAGGCCTGCATCTTTACAGGCTAACAGCCTGCGCTACGATTTCGCATACCCGTAGCGCAGGCCGCCAGGCCTGCATCTGTACAGGCTAACAGCCTGCGCTACAGGCTAACAGCCTGCGTTACAGGCTAACAGCCTGCACTACGATTTCGCGTACCCGTAGCGCAGGCCGCCAGGCCTGCATCTGTACAGGCTAACAGCCTGCGCTACAGGCTAACAGCCTGC
>JANXAH010000167.1 GCA_025062415.1 Anaerolineae bacterium
GTCTTAATGCCCTTTCGGGCATTGGGGGCTTTCGGACCCTTCAGAAGGGCTCTGGGAATATTCAGTTTTTAAGGTGCCCTGTGCACTGTCCCTACACCAAATCATAATACATTTTCCCCTATCTGTCAAGCGGCATATGGATTCTGCTCTCCACCGCGCCCTGCGCTGCGAAGTCCCCCCCATTTCCCCGCCGCCGAGATAGGCCTTCGGAGGGGGGTCTTCGCAGGCGCTCATTTCCCGAACCCCTCGGCCAGCCGCCGCAGGACCTCCCGGAGCCGCGGAAGCCAATCGGGCCCCAGAGGGATGGAAATGCCCTGGTGGCCCACGTGGGCCAGGTCGCCCAGGAGCGCCTGAAGTGCGGCCCGCTCCTCCGCCAGGCCAGGACGCTTCAATACGACCCGGTCTCTCTCCGTCACGATGGCGCTCACCCGCGCCGCCCGCGCCAGCACCTTCAGCCGCAGCCCCATCAGCAGGTTCTGCGCCTCCTCCGGCAGCGGGCCAAACCGGTCCTCCAGTTCCGCCCCTATCGCAGCGATCTCCCCCTCGCTGGAGAGGGCCGCCAGGCGCCGATAGAGCCGCAGCCGCAAATTCCGGTCCGGAACATATTCGGGCGGAAGTCCGGCCCGCAGCGGCAGGTCCAGGTGGATTTCGCTCAGCGGCTCCGGCGGCGGGGGCCTTCCTTCCCGCCGGGCCTTCAACTCCTCCACCGCCCGCGCCAGAAGGCGGGTGTACAGGTCAAACCCAATGGCCGCGATGTGCCCGCTCTGGCGGGTGCCCAGAATCTCCCCCGCTCCCCGCAATTCCAGGTCCCGCATTGCGATGGAGTAACCCGCCCCCAGCCCGCTGAACTCCCGGATGGTCTCCAGCCGCTGGCGCGCGTCCTCCGTCAGCCGTCCCGGCGTGTGCAGGAAGTAGGCGTAGGCCCGCCGGGCCCCCCGGCCCACCCGTCCCCGCAACTGGTACAGTTGCGCCAGCCCGAACCGCTCCGCGTTCTCCACAATCAGTGTGTTCGCATTGGGGATATCCAGCCCGCTCTCTATAATGGTCGTGCAGAGGAGCACGTCCACCTCGCCGGAGACAAACCGCAGCATCGTCTCCTCCAGGTCCCGCTCCGGCATCTGCCCGTGGGCGACGGCGATCCGGGCCTGGGGGACCAGCCGGGCCAGCCGGGCCCGTGCCGCCTCTATGGTCTGCACCCGGTTGTGGACGTAGAAGACCTGGCCGGAGCGCTCCAGTTCCCGCAAGATCGCCCGCCGCACCAGCGCGGCATCGTACGGCCCCACGTAGGTTGTCACGGGGAGCCGCTCCTCCGGCGGCGTCTCTATGATGCTGATATCGCGAAGGCCCGTCAGGGAGAGGTAGAGCGTCCGGGGGATGGGCGTCGCCGTCAGCGTCAGGACGTCCACCTCCGTCCGCAGTTTCTTCAGTTGTTCCTTGTGGGTGACGCCGAAGCGCTGTTCCTCGTCTATGATGACCAGCCCCAGGTCCTTGAAGACGACGTCCTTCTGGAGGAGGCGATGGGTCCCGATGACAATGTCCACTGTCCCCTCCCGGAGCCCCTCCAGGATGCGGGATTGCTCCGCGGGGGTGCGGAAGCGGGAGAGGTGCTCCACGACGACGGGGAAGGGGGCCAGCCGCTGGCGGAAGGTGATGTAGTGCTGCTGGGCCAGGACGGTGGTGGGAACCAACACCGCCACCTGCTTACCGTCCATCACCGCTTTGAAGGCGGCCCGGAGGGCGACCTCCGTCTTGCCGTATCCGGCGTCGCCGCAGATAAGGCGGTCCATCGGGCGGGGCCGCTCCATATCGGCCTTGACCTCGGCGATGGCCTTCGCCTGGTCGGGGGTCTCCACGTAGGGGAAGGCGGCCTCCAGTTCCGCCTGCCAGGGGGTATCGGGGCTGAAGGCGTGGCCCCGGGCCACCTCGCGGGCCGCGTAGAGGTGGAGCAGTTCCCGGGCCACCTCCTCCACGGCCCGGCGGGCCCGCTCCTTGACCTGAGCCCACTCCGCGCTCCCCAGCCGGCTGAGGGCAGGGGGAACGTCGTCCGGCCCGACGTATCGGCTCAGCCGGTCGGCCTGATGGACGGGGACGTAGAGCCGGTCGTTCCCGGCATATTCCACCAGCAGGTACTCCCGCTCCTCCCCCTCCATTTTCAGGTTGACCAGGCCCCGGAAGATGCCGATGCCGAAGTCCACGTGGACGACGTAGTCGCCGGGGGTCAGGTCGGCGTAGAGGGATTCGGGGGCGACACGGCGGCGGTAGGCGGGACGGCGGGGTTCCGGCATCCGCCAGCCGAAGATTTCGGCGTCGGTGAGGAGCCTCGCCCCCCGGCCCGCCGAGAAAACGGTCGCTCCCTCACTTCTCAACCCCTTCTCCCATCGGAGCCCCCTCTCCCTTTCCCTATCCGGCAGGGAGGGAATCTGGGGGGTGGAGGCGCTCTCCCCCTCCAATGGGGTAGGGGGCCGAGGGATGGGGGTCAACACAAACCCCTCTTCCAGCATCCCCTGGACGAAGGTCACGGGCTGGCGGGGAAGTTCCGGAAGCCCCTCCACCGGGGGGAGGGGGGTCCGCTGTTCTCCCCAGACCTCCGCCAGCCGCTGGGCCTGTCGGCTGACGATGACGACCTGTTCTCCCCGCCGCAGGGCCCGGTCTACGTCCTCCATCAGGTCCCGCAGGACGCCGCCATAGCGGGGCGCAGGGTAGAAACAGGAGGCCAGGTCGCTCCCGCCCTCTCCCTCCTGGTGGCCCAGGACCAGGTGGGGGCGGTCGGATAACTGCTCCTGCCAGTCGTCCCAGGTGATGTAGGGGAGCGGGAAGTCAGGGGGGATGGCCCCCTCCCGCTCCGCCGTCGCCCGCAGGCCGACGGCCTCCTCCTCCAGTTCCGCCCACGCGTCCCGGATTTCCGCCGGGTCGTCCAAGACCAGAAGGCCGTCGGTGGGGAGGTAATCCAGGAGAGCGGCGGGCTGGCTGTAGAAGTACGGGAGGTAGAACTCCAGCGTGGGAAAGGGGACGCCGGCCTCCAGCGCCTCCCGGTGGGCAGCCAGTTCCTCCGCGATTTCGGGGGGATGGGCGGCGGAGAGCCAGGAGCGCAGACCCTCCGCCTGCGCAAGGGCGCGCGGACTGTGGCGGGGAAGCGCCTCCCGCGCCGGGACGACGGTGACCTCTGAGACCCGCTCCGCAGAGCGCTGGGTGGCAGGGTCAAAGCGGCGGATGGATTCCACCTGGGGGCCGAAGAACTCTATCCGGAACGGCAATCCGCCGGGGTCGCCGGGGGGGAAGATGTCTACGATGCCGCCCCGGTGGCTGAACTGCCCCGGCGCCTCCACAACGCTGACGGGCTCATAGCCCAGCCCGGCCCAGCGCCGCAGCAGCGCCTCCAGGTCCACCATCTGTCCCACCTGCAGCGTCTGGAACCCGGCGCGGAACTCCCGAACGGGGAGAGTTGGCTGCATCAGCGCGCGCGCCGAGGCGACGACGACCAGGCCGGGTGGGGGTGCTACCAGGGCCCGCAGGACGGCGAGCCGCGCGGCGACGGTCTCCCGGGGCCAGGGAGCCCGTTCGTAAAAGAGGACGGGGGGCTCCGGAAACCGCAGGACCGCTGTTCCGGGGGGCGTCCATTCGGTAAGAGCCTGGTGGAGCGCCCGCGCCCGAGGGACGCTCCCCGCGACCAACAGGATAGGGCGCCCCAGATCGCGGGCCAGCGCAGCCACGACGGCCGGCCGTGCGGCGCGCAGAAGCCCCAGAGGCGGGGGGACATCCCCGCTCCGTAGGTCCGTCAGCAGGTCTCGCCAGGGTGGGAGGTCGGAAATCCAGGAAAGAAGTCCGGAGAGAGCCATAGCGTATTCGTATATTGTACTACAAATCTCGGAGGTGGGAAAACAGCCCTTGACACCTCCCCCTCCAGTGCTATAATCCCTACCGATGACAGAGAGAAGCCGTCCGACCCGACCTCTGTATCCGCAGTCCCCGGCGGCCGTTCGGCCGGCGGAGAGGACGATCACAGCCCCCGCAGCACCGTTGCGGGGGGAGGCGATCGCTCGGGCCTTCTTCTTTACCACCCTGGCCCTCTTTCTGTTCTTCTTCTGCGGCTTCGCCGCGCTGATCACCGGTTACGCGCTCATCGCCGCCCAACTCCCACCGCCGGAGGAACTGATCGCGCGCCAGTCCCCCTTCGTCAGTTCCAAAATCTATGCGCGGGATGGGTCCCTCCTCTACGAGGTGATGGACCCCCACGGCGGTCGCCGGACCTACGTCCCTCTGGAGCGGATCTCTCCTTACCTCATCCAGGCCACCATCGCCACCGAGGATGCGGACTTCTACCGCCATCCCGGCTTTGACCCCGTTGCGATGCTCAAGGCCATCTACCGCAACCTCCGGGCCGGGGAGACCGTCTCCGGGGCCTCCACCATTCCCCAACAACTGGCCCGCAACCTTCTCCTTTCCCCGGAAGAGCGGACCCAGCGGACCGCCTGGCGGAAAATCAAAGAGGTCATCCTGGCCTACGAGATCACCCGCCGCTACCCGCGCAACACGATTCTGGAGATTTACCTGAACGAAATCTACTACGGCAACCTGGCCTACGGGATTGAGGCCGCTGCGGAGACCTACTTTGGCGTCTCCGCTGCCGACCTCACCCTTGCCCAGGCCTCCTTCCTGGCCGGGTTGCCCCAGTCCCCCGCGATGTACGACGTTTTTGCGGGAGGACGGGAGCGCGCGCTGGCCCGGCAGAAGGACGTCCTGCGGCTGATGGTCAAGGAAGGCTACATCACCCAGGCCCAGGCCGATGCTGCGGCCGCTGAGATGGCCGCCTACCAGTTCCGTCCCCCGCTCCCGCCCGATAAAATTCCCGCTCCCCACTTTGTCCTCTATGTCCGGCAGCAGGTGGAGCGGATGTTCGGCCCGGAGGTCCTCTACCGGGGGAGCGGCCTGCGGATTTACACCACCCTGGACCCCAATCTCCAGATGCTGGCGGAGCAGATCGTGGCCCAGCATGTCGCCGCGCTGAAGGCGCGCAACGCCCACAACGGCGCGCTGGTCGCCATAGACCCGACCACTGGCCAGGTCCTGGCGATGGTGGGCAGCGCCGACTTCTACAACGAAGAGATTGACGGACAGGTCAACATGGCCGTCGCCCCCCGCCAGCCCGGCTCCGCCATCAAGCCCCTCACCTACGTCGCGGCCTTTGAGCGGGGGTGGACTCCGGCCACCCTCATCTGGGACCTGCCCACCTCTTTCCCCAACGGGGCCAACCCGCCCTACGTCCCCCAGAACTACGACCGGAAGTTCCATGGGCCGGTCCTGGTGCGCAGCGCGCTGGCGAATTCCTACAATATCCCCGCCGTCAAGGCCCTCCAGTTCATCGGCATTCCGGCCCTCAAGGAGATGGCCGCGCGGCTGGGCATCACCACCCTGACGCGGGACGACTACGGCCTCAGCCTCACTCTGGGCGGTGGCGAGGTCCCCCTGCTGGAACTGACCGGTGCGTACGCCGTCTTTGCCAACAACGGCGTCCGCGTGCCGATAACGCCCATCCTGTACATTGAGGACAACGCGGGCAACGTCCTGCTGGACAACCGCCAGCCGCCCACAGGGGAGCAGGTCATTCGGCCCGAACACGCCTACCTCATCACCTCCATCCTTTCCGACCGGGAGGCCCGCTGCCCGGCCTTCGGTTGCCCCAACTGGCTGGAACTCTCCCGCCCTGCGGCGGCCAAGACTGGCACGACCGACGACTATCGGGACTCCTGGACCGTTGGGTACACTCCGGACCTGGTGGTAGGCGTCTGGGTGGGGAATGCGGACTACACGCCGATGGACCGGGTGGCTGGCTCTATGGGCGCGGCCCCCATCTGGCATGACTTTATGGAGGCCGCGCTGAGGGGGAAACCGGTGCGGGACTTCGTCCGACCGCCGGGGATTGTGGAGATGGAAATCTGCGCCGATTCTGGTGCCCAGCCCAGCCCCTACTGCCCCCGACGCCGGACCGAAATTTTCGCTGCCGACCAGCCCCCGCTGGGGCCGGAGCACGACTGGTACCAGTGGTGCAACGGGCAGGTGATGATCGTCATCACCGACCCCCAGGGGTGGGAGTGGGCCCAGAGCCAGGATTGGGGCGGGATTCCGGTGGCGCCTTTCGGGGCTTGTCTGCCCGAAACGGGTCAGCCCGAGGTCTACATCTCTTTCCCCTCTCCCGACGCGACGGTCTACGGCGTCGTTGGGGTGATGGGGACCGTGAGCATCCCCAACTTTGACCACTACAACGTGGAGTACGGCCTGGGCGACAACCCCATCGGATGGGGGTGGGTGAGCGGGCCGCATCTGGCCCCTGTTCGGGACGGGCAGATCGCGGTCTGGGACACGACCCTTCTGGCGCCGGGCGTTTACACCCTACGGGTGACGGCGTGGGATCGGCTGGGACGGGCCTACGAGGCGCGCGTGCGCTGCGTGGTGGTATCGGCACCCACCCCGACTCCCAGCCCGACGGCCATACCCACCCTTACACCGACGCCCACCTTCACGCCGGAGGCCACCCCGACGCCCTCGCCGACAGCGATCCCGACACCTCTCCCGCCGACGGAGACGCCGACCCCGGTTCCTCCGCCGACGGAGACGCCCCCTCCGCCTGTGGAGACCCCGACGCCGTCGGGGCCGTAGGCCGATATTTGTGGGATAACTGCAAGCAGTTGTCCCACAAGGTGGCCGCTGCAAAACGTCTACTCCCTCACCACCACCGGCAGATACACCGGATACCCCCGAACCCGAAACGCCCGTCGGACGATGTTCCCTTCGGCGTCGGTCAACAGAGCAAGCCCTGTTTCCCCCAGCCGCAGCCCCAGGCCCCGCGTGTCCAGTCGGTAGCGGCCCGACGCGTCGGCCATGGTCCGGCGGGAGATTCGGGTCCACCCCTCCCACGGGAACACCACCTCCACCAGGCTCCCCGGCGGCGCTTCTCCTTCCAGAATTTGGGCCGCCCAGTCGTGGCTTGCCGTCAGGCGGGGGACGATGAAAGAGGTCTCCCCACTGGCCTGCGTAAGCGTCAGCCGATCGCCCGACTCCACCGGCCGGGAGAAGCAGACGGAAAAGGAGGCGTTGTAGCCGAAGGTGGTCCCGGTTATGTTCTCCACCGATCCATCGGCGGTCTCCAGCGTAGCGGTGAAAGGAGCGTCGGCCATATCGGCGTAGCCATCCGCACATCGTTCCCCCAGCGTGACAAACCACGCCCGCGCGCCGAACCTCAGGAAAGTCCGGTATCCCCGGGCATCGGTGTGCCAGACCGTCCCCCACGCGCCGGTAAAGGAGGCCACTTCGGGGAAGGGGATGGTATAGGTCCCGGCCGCGGTCGCCGTCACCCGCCGGGAGGCGGAAAAATCAAAGGCGTTGAGGGAGACCTCCACCGGCTCGCTGGGCGGTGCCTCCCCGGAGACGGCCCTCGCAGCCCGGTCTATTCGCGCCGTCAGCCACGGGAGCGTCATCGTCAGCACCTCCCGCGGCGTGGTGACGGTCACCGTATGGCCGGGGAGCAGGAGAGATACGGAGGCTCCCAGGCCCCCATCGGGTCCGGCATAGCCCGTGGCAAGGCCAGGAGCGACCGTGTAGGGAATCAGAGGGTGAAGGGAGCCATACAGGTATCTCCCATACAGCCCGGCCACCAGATGCGGAACTCGGTCGTATACGTAGAAGTTCGTCTCCCCGGAGGTCCACCAGATAGTGATGCGATCCCCGGCCGTCGGATTATAAAGGCCTGTCAGGGGGACGGTGTAGCGGCCTCCGGGCGCGACCGTCGTGGTGAAGGCATAGCGGAGTTCGTGGGCCTCGTCGCGAATCTCGCCCCGGAGCACCTCCCCCGGCGGACCCCAGCCGGAGAGTGCAGGCGTCTCCGGAGTCGCCTCCAGCGTCAGGGTGGGGACCGGGGTGGTGAAGAGGGTTCCGTTGCGGAGAACCTCAATCCGGTCACCAGGCAGGACCGGGATGGGGGTAGTGTTTTTGCCACACCAATTACCGGGCCAGGGACAGGCTTCGTTCAGGTAGAAATAGAAACCGAACCAATTCCACCAGGTGAAATCGGCGACGGCCTGAGCCTTGACCGTTCCCGTGGGGTCCACCACCCGGACCGTGGCGGAGGGGCATCCCTGGCCGGAGAGGCCGCCCACATAGTTGCCGCCCACGAAGACGGAGGTCAGGACCACGCGACAATCGTGGCCCCGGAAAGTCCGGACGACGATGTGCCCCTCCGGAGTGGTCAGGGAGACTTCGCCCGCGCTGAGAGGAGTGAGGTCCACCACTCCCCGCAGATCAGCGACGTAGGTCCCGTCCATTCCCACGGTGATGACCTGGGAGACCCAGATCGTCGGAGGTGGGAGCGGGGTGGGCTCCCCGCCGCCCAGGACGGAGACTCCATCAGCAGCGTTTTGAGGGGTGACCGAAGTCGTCCACTGCGGGCTTTCGGCTGAAGGATCGGCGAAGGCCGATCCTCTGAAGGAGGCGTCAACGCAGGTTGACGCCCGACGGCCCGGCGTCCAGGGAGGCCGATTTTCAATCGGCGGTCGGGCGGGCCCCCCATCGCCCTGAGGGCCAAAGGACTGCCCGGCCGGAGGCCCATATCCCGCCGTCCCCCAGATACGCAGGGTCAACCGGGCCCCCGGCGGCGCCTCCCCGGAGACGGTGTCGGAGAGGGTGTTCACCCGCGCGGTCAGCGGGGGGAGCGTCAGTGCGGCCTGGATGCCGCGCGGCGTTTCCACTGTCAGAACGTCCCCGCTCTCCAGGACCGGGTCGCGGTCTTCGCCCAGGTCCCGGAAGAACCCGCTGCCCGATGTCTGGAGGAGGCGAATGTCCTTCAGCGCGCCCGCTGGCCCCTGGAGGGTCACGGTGATGGGGACAGCGGTCCCGTCCACCTGCCCCTGGAGACGAAAACCGTACCAGATTGGCTCCTGGCCCAGGACCACCTGCAGGCGAGGGACAGCGAAGCGGGCGAAGGTCTCGTGGCCGTCGGACCCCACCGCGAAGGCGGCGCCGAAGTCGGCGGGGGCGAGGAGAACTGTCGCCGTATAGCGGCCCTCCGCTGTCGCCGTGACGGCGAGGGTGAGATAGGGCCACCGTCCCCCGATGGGGTCGTAGGGCGCCTCAATAGGCCCCCGGAAGACCTCAACCCGAACCGGCGCGCTCGGTGGTGAGTCCCCGATGACTTGACCGCTGGCGCGGTCGGCCCGCGCAGTCAGGGGAAGGACAGCGGTGGAGAAGACCTGCCCCGCAGCGAGGGCCTGGACCCGATAACCGGGAAGGAGGGGTGGCGACGTGTCCTTCTCGTACTCCCCCGGCCAGACGAGGAAGCGTCCGTGCGCGTCGGCGGAGGCCCAGTGGCCGGGGAGGAGGTTTCCCGCTGCGTCGGTGAGGGTGATCCGGAGGCTGCTGCACGGGGCGGCCATCCCCGCGATCTCCCAGCCACCGACCTGGACCTGCAGGAGAGGCGCGACGAAGCGGACGTAGGCCGCGCGGTCGGGGGCGACGCGCCAAGCGGCGTGGCCCGTGTCGCCGGGGCGGACGTCGTCCCAAGTCGCCTCATAGCGGCCTTCGGGGCCAGCGATGGCCGTCCGGGTGAGAACGGTGGCAGGGTCGGAACGGGGGTAGAGGTGGAGGGAGAGAGTGGCCGATGGGGGCGCAGTCCCGAAGACGGACTCCGCTGCACTGTCGGCGTAGGCGGTCAGGGAGGGGACCGTCAGGCTAAGGGTCGTGTTTCCCTGGGTCATCCAGACGACGTCGCCCATCTCCAGCGCGCCGCAGCCGCAGGGACCGCCGCAGCCGCCCGGATAGGGCTCCCATGAGAGCGCCGCGGCGTAGAGGTAACTCTCGCCGTCGGGGACGGGAGTGGCGGTGGCCGCAGCGACCTGGACCTCCCCGCGCGTGACCCGGATGGAGACAGGAATGGGGGAGGGAACCCGTCCGGCGACCGTCCGGTCGGTGAGGTGGACGTGGAGGGAGGGGCCGACGGCCTGAAGGCGGACGCCGGAGGGAACAGCGGCTCGGACCAGTTCCATCCAGCGGGGGTCGGGGTGGGGGGCATCGGAGGCCGTTCTGAAAACAGGCGCTGGAGTCAATCCCGACGCTTCCGTTGGGAGGGAGAGGGCCGTTCCTACCAGCGCGGCCAGAAGGCCCAGCAGGAGGCCCAGCCCGGGGAGGAAAGCGGGCTTTCTCACTTTACACCTCCGGGAGATCCGGGCCCGAGGTTTCCGTTGCGTGGCGTGCCAGGCGAGCGTTCCGGAGGTTTTCCTGCCCCGCGCCGGAACGGGCCGAACTTCGGGGAGGGCTGGAGGAGGGGCGAGAAGAGGCGAGGTGGGAGCGGTTCAGACTCCGCGGTATAATCCCCCATCCACCAGCAGGCTGATACCGGTGATGTAGGACGCGGCGGGGGAGGCCAGGAAGGCAACGGCACGGGCAATTTCCTCCGGGGCCGCCATTCGGCCCAGCGGAATCGCTGCCGTGATGCGGGCCTCCTCTTCTGCGACCGTCGTCCCGTTGCGGGCCGCTCGGTCCTCCATCAATTGGACCACCCGCTCCGTCCGGGTCCAGCCGGGGCAGACAGCGTTGACCCGGATTTCGGGGGCCAGTTCGTCGGCCAGGGTCTTGACCAGCCCAACCACGGCCATCCGGAGGCTGTTGGAGAGGATGAGGTTGGGGAGGGGCTGTTTGACGCTGACGGAGGTCATTGCCACGATGGAGCCGCCGCCTCCTGCGCGCATCACTGGAACAACGGCGTGGCAGAGGCGGACGACGCTCATCAGGGTCAGTTGGACGGCGGCCTCCCAGGCCGCGGGGGTCAGTTCCAGGAAGCGGCCCGGTGGAGGCCCGCCAGCATTGGTGACCAGGATGTCTATCCGACCGAAGCGATCGCGGACCGCTCCGACCAGCCGCTCTACGTCCTCCTGCCGGGAGACGTCGGCCGGAACGGCCAGGATTTCTGCGCTGGTACTCTCCCGAAGGGCCGCTGCGGCGGCCTCCAGGGGGCCAGCCCCCCTTGCGCAGATGGCGACGTGGGCACCTTCCTGGGCCAGTTCCCGCGCGATGGCGAATCCCAATCCCCGACTGGCCGCGGTGACCAGCGCGACTTTATCCTGCAGACCCAGGTCCATAGCACCTCCTGTAGTGAAAAATATTTCTTTTTAGCCCACCGGAGGTGATGTAAGGTCAAACTCCAGGCCCATTGATGTGGGGGGTCAGGGCCGGCGGCCCAGGGTGACCGGGATTTTCAGTTCCTTCCCCTCTCGCTCTACCGTCAGTGTCACGCGGTCGCCGGGGCGGTAGGAGGCCAGAATCTCAGCCAGTGGCCGGGCTGCGGTGACTCGCTCCCCGTTAACGGCCGTGATCAAGTCTCCGACCTGAAGTCCGGCCTCTTCGGCGGGGCTTCCGGGAATTACTTCCTGAACCTCCGCGCCCCGGGCCCGGGCGATATACCGGATGCCCAGGTAGGGGCGCTCCCCCGCCGGCGGGGTGACCTCTATCTCCGGGGGCGGGATGGTTGGAAGAGGAACTATGGTCGGGACCTCTATGGAGGGTGCGGCCGACTGTCCGAGGCCAAATCCAACCACACCTCCCACCAGCCCGCCCAGGACACAGCAGCCCGCCGCCAGCACCAGCGCGGCAATGGCGATCCCCACAATATGCCAGCCTGTCAGCGTAATCTGCTCCTTCTCCATCGTCACCCCCTAACGACTAACGGCTAAAAACTATAACTAACAACTCCCCTACTCCCTCTTCGCCTGTCCCCAGATCCGTTCAAACTCCGCCCGGTAGGCGGCAGCGACCTCCGGACTGTGTAGGATCAGCAGGTTTTCGTCGTTGCTTTTCTCCGCGCTCCCCGTGAAGTTGTACGAACCCAGGGCCACAGCGGCATCGTCCACAATGAAGACTTTGTGGTGCATAATGTAGGGATTTCCGTCCTGGAGGACCTGGATCCCGGCCTCCCGAAGCCGACCGTACTGGGCGTAGGAGTCCTCGGACCCCCGCCGCTCCACAACGCCCTGGACAGAGATACCGCGGCGGTGCAGGTCTATCAGTGTGTCGGCGATGGAGGAACTGGTGAAGGAGAAGGCCAGAAAACGGACACTCTGGCGGGCCGAGCGCAGGAGAGGGATCAGGTGGCTGGCCACCTCGTCCTCGGGAGCGAAGTAGACTTCTACAGGAACGCGAATCCCCTTTTCGGGGACCTCTATCAGGAAGGAGGGAGTTGGGGTATTCGCAGGAGACGTGGGGCCGAATTTCCCCGCGAAGAGTTCCTCAAACTCTGTGTTGTAGTTGGCCGCGAGGGTCCGGGAGGCGATGAGGACGGCATTGTTGTTGTTCCGGTACGTGCAGTTCTCGGTGAGGTTCCAGGAGCCCGTCCAGACCCATGCGCCGTCCACAACCACGAACTTATTGTGCATCAGGCCGCCTCCCTCAGGGCGGATGGTCACGGGGACACCCGCGCGCTGGAGTTGTTTGACCATCTCTTCGTCGGCGTACTCGCCATCGGTGACCAGGCGCACGCGCACGCCGCGCCGATGGGCCCGAAGCAGGGCATCGGTCACCGTGGGGAGGTTCAGTTGAAAGGCCGCGACGTTGACCTCCTGCTGGGCCGCGTCTATCAGGTCCACCAGGCGGAGGTCTATGCTCCCGGTGTGGAGGGCGGGGTCGTCGGGATAGAGGGGCGTGGTGAAGTGGATGGCGATCCAGTCGGTGGAGACGGTCTCCCCGGCCTCTCCGCCCAGCAGGTCTATTCCTGCCCACTCCCGCAGGGCCCAGGCCAGAAGGAGGAAAAGGATCAGCAGGAGGAGGCCCCGCCAGGTCCAGGTAATCTGTGCAGATGTTCGGCGTCGTTTCGCCATAGGATCCTCCTTAGGGCTGAGGTTTTGCGGTGGCGGCCCGAAGGGCCGCCACCGCAGCATCCCTCATTGTTCAGCCAGCAATCTCTGAAGGGCTTCGGCTTGTTGATCCGGCGGGAGTTCCCCTACTTGGCGGGCGATGGCCCGCATCTGACGGCGCAGCGCCACCAGTCGGGGATGGTCCTCCGTCGCCCCGACCTCCTCGTTCAGGATAGCCCACACCCGATCTCTTCCCCAGGCCAGAAGGCGCTCAGCGGCATCGTCCACCAGGTCTGCCGTCAGCGATTCGTCTTCCAGAAGCCGCTCCACCGAGCGCTGGAACACGTCTTCTGGAGGGGAGGTGGGGGTCTCGTTCAGGGAATCGGGCTCCGGGTTGGGTGGGGAAGCCTCGGTAACGGGCTTCCTGCGGGAAAACCATCGGCGAAAACAGGTCCACCAGGGCAGCATACTTATCCTTCCAGATAGTCCCGGAGGCGACGGCTTCTCCCAGGATGGCGCAGTTTCCGCAGGGCCTTGGCCTCAATCTGGCGGATGCGCTCCCGGGTCACGCCCAGCGCCTTTCCTACCTCTTCCAGCGTGTAGGCCCGCCCATCCCGCAGGCCGTAGCGGAGTTCCAGTACCGCGCGCTCCCGGTCTGTCAGCAGGTCCAGGATGCCCCGAATCTGCTCCTCCAGCATATGCTGGGAGGTTGCGTCGTCGGGGGAGGGGATCGTCTCGTCCTCAATGAACTCGCCCAGGTGGCCGCTTTCCTCCTCGCCCACCGGGGTCTCCAGGGAGACGGGCTCCTGGGCCAGATGGAGGATGTTCCGCACCCGGGCCACAGCCTGCCGGAGGTTCCGCTGGACCGAGCGGGGGAGGGGCTCTCCGGTGGCCAGAGACCGCCGGACCAGTTCGGCGTCCTCCTCTTCCAGAAAGCCCATCTCCAGAGCCAGTTCCTCCGGCGTGGGCGGGCGACCGTACTGCTGAGTTAGGTCCTGCTGGAGGCGGGCCAGACGGCTCATTGTCTCAATCATATGAACGGGGATGCGGACCGTCCGGGCCTGGTCGGCGATGGCCCGGCTGATGGCCTGCCGGATCCACCAGGTCGCGTAGGTGGAGAATTTGAAGCCCTTGGTGTGGTCAAACTTCCGAATGGCCCGCAGGAGCCCCAGGTTGCCCTCCTGAATGAGGTCCAGAAAGGCGATGCCTCGCCCGATGAACCGCTTGGCGATGCTCACCACCAGGCGAAGGTTGGCCTGGATGAGGTCCTGCTGAGCCTCGGCGGCCCTCTGGTCCACATCGGCCCAGGCCGCGGCCAGCGCGTCCTCGGAGGGGACTTTGCCCCGCAGCGCCCACATCGTCGGCGTGGCCCTCTTCCGCCGCCAGTGCTCCCGATAGACCTCCAGTGTCTCCGGTGGAAGCAGGAGAAGGTAGATGAGCAGTTCCAGCATCACTCGCGTGAGGTTCCCGCCCTGCCCGTCCTTTACCGAGGGGTCTGTCTGCTCCAGGAACTGGTAGGTGTAGGAGGAGATGGAGGGGAGCCGTTCCCGATGCAGGGCCTGTGCTTCTTCCAGGATGGCCTCCAGGTCTGGCGGAGAGAGATTCGCCTCCTGGCATGTTCGGACGACATCTTTCCACAGGGCGTTGACCTCCCGCACCAGTTGATACCACACTTCCTGATGGGTCGGAGGGCGCCGGAGACGGGCCTGGAGTTTCTCACGCGTTCGGTTCAGAAACGTTGCGGCCTCCCGGATGGTGGAGAGCCACATCTCCTGATGGGGCTCCAGCAATGCTACCTGCCCGATATCCCGCAGGTACATCCGTACCGGGTCGGCGGATTCTCCCTCCGCCAGGGCCTCCACTTCCAGTTGCTCCAGGTCGGGCTCTTCCAGATCCAGTTCTACCGGGGGGGCCTCTTCCTCCGGTTCCGGCACTTCTACTTCACCGTTCAGGAAATCGGTCGGGGCTTCCTGTGTCTCTGGGTTCATGGTTCAGTCTGCGGTTCAAAGTCCGAAATGGGCATCCGGAGTCTGCAGGGAGCCGGACTCCGGACTGTACTCCCAAGGGCGGTAGCGCAGGGCCTGCTGGACCCGCAGGATGGCTCTTGCATTCTCCGCCAGGGCCTGTCCATACCGGTCGGCATCGGGGCCCGAGGCTTCCTCTGTGAGGGCGCGGAGTTCTGTTTTCAGGGACCGCAGACGGCGCTCCCGCAATCGCAGGGCGGTCTGGACCCCTTCCCGAAGCCACTGTTCGTCCGTCAGGTCCTGCGGAGGAGCCGGAAGGGTTTCCAGGCGGGCAAGGAGGGGCTCCGGGAGATATGCTTTCAGGTGACTGGGGTCCGGGTTTCCTTCCGCCAGTTGTTCCTCCCAGAGATCAAAGATGGCCCGCGAGGTGGGGTCGGCGAAGTCCTGATCGCTGAGGGGAGGGATTTCCATCTCGGCCAGGGCCTGGTTCACGGCGCCCAGCAGCTGCGGTTGATGCAGGAAGAGGGCCAGCGCATACCCTTCCAGGTCGGCAATGGAGGGCCTGCGGAATTCCACCGGGCTCCGGGGCGCGGTGCGCTGGGTAGGGCCCGTGACGACCGTCACCCGGAGGGCCTGCTGGCGCTCCAATTCGTGCAACCGCTCCAGGATGGTCCGGACATCCACCCGCACTGCGCGGGCCAATTTCTGGACATACGTCTCCCGCTCCACCGGGTTCCCCACGTCCCGAAGGAGGGGAAGGACGGTCTCTACAACACGCGCCCGCTCTTTTGCGTCCTCCAGGTTGGCGCGGGTCAGGAGCAGGCGAAGGTAGAACTCAACGACGGGGATCGCCTCCTGAACCAGCGCGCGCCAGCGGTCGGGGTCGCTGCGGATCAGGTCGTCGGGGTCACAGCCTGCCGGAAGGGAGAGGACGCGGATCTCTGCGCCCAGGCGGCGCTCAAAGCCTACCAGCCCCCGGGGATTGAAGACGGGCTCCAGTTCCCGGTCCAGGGCCTGGCGGGCCGTCTCCAGGCCCCGCAGGGTCGCCTGGACCCCCGCTGCGTCGGGGTCCAGTGCCAGGATGAAGCGTGAAGCATAACGCTTGAGGAGGCGGACCTGGGGCTCGGTCAGCGCGGTGCCCATCTGGGCGACGACGTTGCGAAACCCGGCCTGATGGGCCTGCATAACGTCCATATAGCCTTCCACGATGACAACAGCCCCTTCCTGCCGGATCGCGTCCCGGGCCAGGTCCAGGCCAAAGAGGAGGCGGCTTTTGTCAAAGAGCACCGTCTGAGGGGAGTTGATGTACTTGGGAACTCCATCGGGCTGGAGAGTCCGGGCGCCGAACCCCACCGGGCGGCCCTGGGGGTCCCGGATGGGGATCATCAGCCGGTCCCGGAAGCGGTCGTAGGCGGTGCCGTCTTCCTGCTCCACCAGCAGGCCGGCGCGGACCAGTTCCTCCACGGTGAATCCCCGGCTGGTCAAATACGTTCGCAGCGATTCCCAGCTGGGGAGGCTGTAGCCCAATTGGAAGCGTTCTACCGTCTCTGTAGAGAGGCCCCGGCGGGCGATGTATTCCCGAGCGAGGGCAGCCTCAGGGGCGTGGAGCAGGAGGTGATGGTAATAGCGAACGGCCTCCGCAATGACAGCCTCCAGGCGGGCCCGCTCTTCTTCCTGTTGCGTCTCCTCTGGCGTGCGCGGCCGCAGGGAGACCCCGGCCCGGCGGGCCAGTTCCTGCAGGGCCGTGGCGAAGTCCCAGCCCTCTTTCTTCATCACAAAGGTGAAGACATCGCCTCCTTCCCCGCAGGCCCCAAAGCAGTGCCAGCGCTGGGAATCGGGGAAGACGTAAAAGGAGGGGGTCTTCTCCGTATGAAACGGGCAAAGGGCCCGGTAATATCGGCCCGCCCGCTGGAGAGGGACGTAGGAACTGATGACCTCCACAATATCCAGGCGCTCTTTGATTTCGTCCACCACGCCCATTGCCGCTTCCCCGGTCGGTATTGTACCCCATTGCGGCAAAGGCGCAAGCGGGAAGGGGGCGGGGGGGGGGGGGGCCCGGGGCCCCCCCCCCCCCCCCCCCCCCCCCCCCCCCGCCCCTGGACCCCCTTAGGGTTGTCTGTGGCGTCCCCTACGGGAAACCGGGATGGCCTGGCAGGGGCAGGAAGAGCCGGTCCTCCGGGAGGCGCTCACCTTCCTTTACGGCGGGCAATCGTTCCCCGGTTGTTGCGTCATACATTCCCATAGAAAAGCGATAAGGGCCAGGGGGAGCGTCCCCAGGAATGGTCAGGATATAGTGGTCTTCCACGTAATCCCCTGGCAGCCATTGAGTGGTGAGCCAGCGGCCCTCCTGAGGCCAGCCGTCCTTCTGGGCCACCAGTAGCCCATTCTCAGTCATCAAATGGTTGAAGACAGCATAGATCGCAGGAGGACGCTTGCGCGCATACCAAATGTAGGTCAGATATAGCGTGCCACCAGGCCGAGCCTCGCCTTCTACGCGGTACCCTCGGAGTTCTACCGCATCGCCAAAGGCGACGCGAATCCGCCGGACTCCAGGGGGCAGATACCTGAGGGCAGGCCGCCGTTGGATTTTCAGGCGTAAGATAGGAGTGCTCTCTAAACCCTTGGACGTGCGCCAGGGCGTACCATCAGGCCCGATAACGGTCAAACGCAGTTGGGCCGGACCTGAAGGTGCGTCTGGCGGGAGCGGCACTTGGATTTTCTGGGTGACCAGCCGTCCAGGTAGCCATTGGGAGGGCGGATAGTCTGGTAGAACCGGAGCAGTTACGCTGATAAGCGAAGAGGATCGCAGCGTGTTCAACCAGGGTATAACTTCCAAGCGAATGGAAAGGTCTGGTAGCGGGGAAGAGATAGTCCAATGGAGGTCAACCGGGACGGGGTAGCCCTGATAAACCTTATGGGGGCTCTCTCCCGCTACCAGAGACAGGCACTGGGTGCCACCGGGCGAACAAAAAGTCGTGGGTTCTGATTCGGGGAAGGCGCAGGCCCGGGCGCGAAACGCTTCCCCGGCCGCCGGCTCCTCTACCATCACGGAGAAGAGCGCAATTTCCCCTTCATTCGCCGCAGTAAGAGGCTCACCTGTCTGTGCATCAGCAACGATCAAATGGACAACGTATTCTCCGGGCGGTGCACCGGGTGGAACCATCAGACCCTGTCGGTCCAGGATAGTTTCTCCAGGCTGCCACGCTGATGGAGGATATGCCCACTCTCCAGGAACCACACAGGCACTGCTCCAGGAGTGACCCTCACGATCGCGCAGTTCCAGACTGAGCCGCACATCCCTGGTCAATGGACGGAGAACAGTCCAGTAGAGGGTAAATCGGAGTGGCTGACCTGCGGATAGAGTCGCAGATTCCCATTCTACCCTTTCCAACTTAAGAACTCCATCAAAAATTGCCCCGACACTGCGGCCAGGCACATCGGATGAAAGCGGTGGCAGGTAAAGGGCAAAGTCCGGGTTTCGCCACACCGGATGAGTGTGCGTGTTCAACCATCCTTCCACAAAGTGTTCCGGGTCCACGTCCCCCACCGCGGCTGGCAGGACCCACAACCGATCGTACTGACGTAGCAAGTTCTCCAGGACGGGTCTTGCCTCGTCGGGGGAGAGGGTAGGGGGAGCCTGAGGAGGCAGGGTAGTGATCGGAGGCAGGTCGCCTGGATCATAATACTGGAAAAGCAACCACTGCCAGGGGCCGTAGAAGAGAATGCCATCCCCTGGCTGGGCGCAGCGTTGGACCTGCTTCAGGGTATGGCCGTATCCCCCTTCCTGCGGGTTCAGTACGTGGGAGAGTCCGTTTGTGGAGAGTCCGCTCGCCAGAGCGAGGGATACGATTCCTGCTAACCATTGCCAGGATCGGGGAAGGTGAAAAATTACTGCGGGCAAGAAACTCAATGCCCAGGCGAAATAGGGAAGCAGGAAAAGAATATATCGCTCTGTTGGAGCCTTGGGCAACTGGTAGGCCAGAGCCAGGGGGAAAAGTAACGTGCAGGCCAGCCATAAGCCTACAGTGCGGGAGGGCTTCCGGAGAAGGGTCAGCAACACCCCGAGGCCAGCTATGGCCAGGATAATGTACAGAATTGAGAAAGGCGGGCGAACCTCCTGGCTGAAGATCAACAGGCGGAGAAGTTGAGCCACTGAGTGCACCGCAGGTACTTGTGGGAAAAGACGGAACCCCCGTACGCTGTCCTGAAGGCCAGGGGATGTGAGCAGCCATACCAGGGCTGGAAATGCAAGGAGCACGTGGAGCGCCAACCATATTGCCAGGGGCCGCCATCGTCGCAGGAATAGAAGAACTACTGACTGAGCGAGGATCGGGAGAATCAGATAGTAGTGGGTAAATACAGCCAGCAGATGAACCGTTCCCAGCAATAAAACGTCTCGCCAATGAGGCCAGGAGCGAGTATTTAGCCAGCCCCGCAGGAACACCCCAGCCGAGAGGATAACCCAGACTACGTTAAGGGTATACATGCGGGCATTGCGGGCATAATAGACAAATCCAGGCATTACGGCCAGCAGGAGGGCGGAGATCAGCCCGCGCACTAAACCAGCAGGGGGCTGGCGCACAGCCCAGCCCAGTAGAGGAAGAGCGATCAGGGCAGCGATCACGGAAAACAGGCGCAACGCAAACTCACTGTTTCCGGTAGCGCTTATCCAGATATGCATTAAGGTGTAATATACCGGGGGATGCTCGTAAATGGCTTCCCGCAGATAACGGAACATTTCCTGTGGAGGTTGCCGGGCAATATACCAGGTTGCTGCCTCATCAAAGGAAAGGTCACGAGCATCCAGACGATGGAGCCAGAGCCCCCACGCTATCAGGAGTATAAGCAACCATATGGGAAAAAGCCGCTCGGATCTCATATACCCCACTTGCGAGCCTGTCCTGTGAAGCCCGTAGGACAATGATTCCCAGACCCGTCAGGCCCATTCCCCATTGGGAGTCTCCCAGAGGGAAACGGCCGCACTGTAAACCAGGCGAATCAGCAGGTAGATACAGGCGTGTGTTCTTTCAGGGGACCGACACCCACGTGCTCTCAATGTTTTTTAGAGCGATTCTGCCCAGACGGTGGAAGGCGCCGTTTTCATCTCGCCAGTACATTCCGATAAAGAGGGTCTGAGGAGCGCGTTCAGGGGGAAAGCGAATTATGCGGTCTTCGCGAATCGTTTCATAAAGGACCCACTGCGAAGTGGGATACCAGCCGTAGACGGGCGCGGCGTAGTCCACCTGAGCGACCAGGTCTTCAGGTCTGGTGATTTCGTCCTGATCCGTTAGATGAACAAAGGTGCTGTAATCTTTAGACGGCGCATGAGTGGCACTCCAGTATAAGATGACGTGAAGGACGCCGGGCTGGATACTGATGATTTTCCAATCATTCAGGACGATCCCATCTCCCACAGGAATGCCCGACGATTCCGGGGGATTCAGAGGCCGCGGGGTCAGCATCACCATTTCAGGCCCTGCAGAAGTGATTCGCAGAGGCTTGCCGAGTCGCTCAGCCCACCATTCGGGGCCGAAAAGGAACAGGGTGCTGAAATGGGTATAGATTCCACGGCGAGAAGGGTTCTCTTCCAGGAGTGCCCTGAAATTTGCCCGATGGTCTACAATTTCCCACTGGGGCATTCGTCCCTCCACGCGCTGAGCGTAGGAGAGGGCGAAATAATCTCTGCCCCATGGCGCCATAATAACAGATCCAGGCGGGGCATCCGTTTGTTCTACTACTGCAATGTAGTGGACAGACGTCGGGTCTCTGGTTAGCGAAATAACGAAGGGGTAGTTTTTGACCCCAAGCCATCCAGCCCAGCCCAGGCACAGGATTGTGCCAAGAACAGAACCGCGCCGTCCCAGTGATCCCAGACCAATCCCCAACAACAAGAAAAATGTTATCAGCGGTGCGAGCAATGTGGCCTGCAACAGTACCGCTCTGTGAAACGCTGTAGCGAATATCAAATAGGCAGCACCTGTGAAAACGACAAACGAGGCAGCAGGGCGAGTCTTGGAGAGCCCCAAGCCCCGAAGGGCAGATAGCCCGATCAGGATCAGGCCTGGGAGAGTGAGATCTGAAATAAGGGTCTCCCCAATGGATTTGAGCGCCGATTCCCACTGAGCCCAGGCCGTAGCGGGTTTCATCAGTCCAGAGACCTCGCGAGCCCAGAAGATGTGCCAGAAGCCTTCCCAGGTGTCTGCCCGGTTATAAAACCACGATGTGCCCAGCCGGATCCGAAGGGGAATATCTAAATAGGGCAAGAACCCTGCCAGAAAACACGGGATGGCCACCCCGAACCATTTCAGCACAGGGAGAAGGGAGCGCTGGGCTCGCCAGGTGCGCAGTGCTATTGGGAAAAGAAAGAGGCTAATAGGGAGCAGGGCAACGCCCAGCAGGCGATGATGAGCGACACCAATCCCTCCTATAAAGGCCAACCCCCATCCTTTTCTGTCGGACCAACGTTCTCTCAAATCCAGAGTCAGATAGAGCGTCCCAAGAAAGAGGAACGCGCTGAAACTATAGACCTCGGCGATAACCCCATGGACCCACACGGGTTCCAGGACGGCGAACAGGAGACCGAGAGCTCCTGCCAGCCAGATGTTCCCACTGATGCGGTGGATGAGAAGGACCAGGATGCCGATGGCCAGGACGGCCCAAACTGTGGAATACAGTGAGGCACCTGCGGCGGGCGGAACTCCCAGGAAGCGCAGAGCCGTAACGAAGGGAGAACCCAATAGCATGTACAACGGATAGCCCGTGTGGTGTACGGTGCCCCACAGGGATAGGGCGACCTGGAATTCTCCGACGTCCATACAATACTCGTGCCCACAGCCGCTGATATGTGTCATCAGGGTGGAAATATACAGGGCTGTGGCGATGAGGCAGACACCGAGAGGAATGGCAAATCTCAGCGTCTGCTCGGAAAAAGCACGGGGTTTCATTCAACACGACCTCATCGTGTATTCTTGGTCGCCTCTATCAGCCCTTGCACTCCGAAATTTATTCCATCTGTGTTTATCGTTTGCTGTAAATCTGAGCAAAATACCGTTTGGACCGGTTGTAGGTTCGCTCCGCTTCGGGCGGGAAGACGCACCCGGGCAGTTCGTCGTGGCTCAGGTGATAGAAGAGACACTCGCAGCAGAGCCCTTTGCGGGGACAGGGTTCATAGGTGCAGGTACAGCGGGCCAGATTGCGTTCCTGTTTGCACTCCATCGTTCACCTCCGGAAGGATGAGATTGGAAGAAACAAGATTGCAGGAAAAAGTAGATCTGCCGCCATTCTCCACTTGCGACCTTGCGTCGTGCGACGCGCGATCTATCTAATTTACTTTTTACTTCTGACAAAACTCCACCACGACCTCATACAGCACCCGAACCCCAAAGGCCAGACCATCCACCGGGATCCGTTCGTTGTGGCCATGGATCATCTGCATAAAGTTCATCTCGGGCGGCAACTGGACTGGGGTGAAGCCGTAGCAGGGGATGCCGGCCCGCGCCAGGTGTTTGGCGTCTGTTCCCCCGGTGACCATCATCGGCACTATGGCCATCGCTTCCGGGTCATGCCGTCGCAATCCCTCTGCCATCACCGCAAAAAGCGGAGTCCGGTGGTCCGTCGCCACCGGGGGGGCCACCAGAATGGGCTCAAACTCAAAGCCTTCTCCTACAACGGCCCGGACTTCGGCCAGGAAGGAATCCAGGTCCTGCCCGGGGAGAATCCGCCCGTCCAGTTCCGCCTCCGCCTCCGAGGGGATGACGTTGGTCTTGCTCCCGGCCCGCAGGACAGTCGGGGAGACGGTGTTGTGCAGCAGCGCGTGGAAGTAGCGAACCTGCTGGGGGTCCCGAATCGCCCAGTGCAGGATCAGGGAACTCAACGTCGGATTCAGAATGCCGCGCAGGACCGTACCCCGCAGGCCACCCAGCGCGGCGGCCATCCCCTCCACCATCCCGGCGACTGCATCGGTGCGGTGGAAGGGGAGATCAGATCGCCCCAGTTTCGCCACTGCCTCCGCCAGTTTGACCACCGCGTTGTCCTGGTGAGGAACAGACCCGTGTCCTGGTGCTCCCCGGGCCCGCATCCGCACCCAGCAGATGCCCTTCTCCGCTGTCTGGCAGAGGTAGATGCGCTTCCCGCCCACGTTGAGGGGGAATCCGCCGAACTCCGTCAGTGCGTATTCCGCGCGGATTTTCTCCAGATGGTGGTCTATCAGGTAGCCGATACCGTAGCGGCCCCCCGCCTCTTCGTCGGCGGTGGCGGCGAACACGACATCCCGTTTCAGGGGGAGTTTCTGACGGGCCAGCAGGAGCATCGTGGTCAGTTGCATTGCAGTGGCGAACTTCATATCCAGCGCTCCCCGCCCCCAAACGTACCCGTCTATCACTTCCCCGCCGAAGGGGTCGTGTTCCCACTTCTCCGGCTCTACCGGCACTACGTCCAGATGGGAGAGGAGCAGAAGTGGCGGTGCCTCTCCGCTTCCCCGGTAGCGGGCGACGACGTTCCCCCGCCCCGGTGCCGATTCCAGCACCACCGGGTCATATCCCTCGGCGGCCAGCACGTCCGCCAGATACTCCGCCGCCGGTTTCTCGTTTCCCGGCGGATTGACCGTGGGGATTCGGATCAGGGCCTGAAGATGGCGAAGGGTCTCGGCAATGGTTTCGTCCCAGGGAATCACGAGGCGCTCCTTGGATGTTCCATAACGGTTTGGTCCAATCATAACACAGGCCCTATCATCGGACAAGTCGGCTGGAGGACAGCAGGCGCAACGGCCTCCATAATCTGCATTAGGACGTTTATCAGCCCTGACAGCCGGCAATGAAGTTGGGTCAGATTGTACGGGTTATGGTATAATTGCAGGCGTTATGCACAGATGAGCCGCAGCACATTCGGTTGGTCGCATCTGTGGGCCTGGTGGCCTGCTACAGGACAAATCGCGCCAGTCCGTAATTCCATCCAACCTTTCCGGGAGGTAACCGGCGATGTCCGAGACTACCCGACCCCCAATGCCGCCCCTCTGGGTGGTCAAGACGCGGGCCCCGTTCTTCGTGGCCGATATTGTCCCCGTCGTGCTGGGGACGGCGCTGGCCTGGGCACGAACAGGTGCCTTCAACCTCTGGTACTTTCTGCTCACCCTTGTCGGAGCCATTGCCCTCAATGCAGGGACCAATATGACCAACGACTACTTTGATCACAAATGGGGCTCCGATGAAGTCAATACCGAGTTCGCCAGCCCCTTCACCGGCGGCAGCCGCCTCATCCAGATGGGGCTGGTCAGACCTGAGGAGATGCTCTGGCAGGGGATTGGCTTTTTCGTTCTGGGTGGGTTAATCGGCCTGTTCCTGGCCTTCACCCGCAGTTGGGCCATCCTCTGGCTGGGGATTATCGGCGTCTTCTGTGGCTACTTCTACACTGCGCCACCCATCCGCCTGGCGCGGACGGGCCTGGGAGAACTGGCCGTGGGGCTCTGCTTCGGCCCGCTGATGGTCCTGGGCGCCTACGTAGTCCAGACCCGGCAGTTGGCCTGGGAGCCGGTGATTGCGGCTATCCCCGTTGGCCTGCTGGTTACGCTGATCCTCTGGATCAACGAGTTCCAGGATATGCGGGCCGACGCGGCGGTGGGAAAAAATCACCTGGTGGTACGCCTCGGACGCCGCCGGGCGGCCACGGCTTACGGGATAATGCTGGCCCTCACATATCTTTCTATCCTGGGCGGCGTCCTGCTGGGTATCCTTACTCCCTTTGCGCTGATCGGCCTGCTGACGATTCCGCTGGCCGTGCGGGCTTACCGCATTGCCCGGGTGCACTACGATCACCCGCGCGAACTGACCCCAGCGAACGCGCTCACCATTCGTATTCACCTGCTGACGGGGTTGCTGCTGTGCGCGGGGTATGGGCTCCAGGGGCTGCTGGGGTAAGTCCTCTGCGGGCTGGTTCCTCCTGCAGGCACAGCGGTTGATCGTCCCCAGGCGCGCTATGGGGTGTTCTGGCCTCAGGGAAACGATAGCGAAGGGATGGGGCGGCGGCCACAGGCCGCCGCCCCATCCCGAATCTCCCGTATCTCCTATGCCCGCTGCAGGGAGGAAACCCGGCGGGCCAGGTAGAGGATCGCCTCCACTACTCCGCCGCCAATGGCCAGCGCCTTGTCGGAGATGGTGAAGCAGTGGGAGACGACGGCCCGGGGGTCTACATCTCCCACCTTCATCCCCGTGTGGACCCTCAACCCATCGTGGAGCAGACCCCGCAGGACGCCGTCCAGTTGGGAAAGGACGGGAACGTCGTCTACGTAAGCGACGACGTCTCCGGCCCGAACTATGTCGCCAATGGCGCGGACTCCTCGGAAAAGACCGTCCTTCGGCGCGCGCAGGACACGGCGCGCGCTCTCGCCGCCGATCTCGCCGGGAACGCCCGTGTTTGGCTCTGCACTTCCTTCCAGGATGACCCGCCCCAGGTTGTGACCCCGGTTGGTCTCTACGACAGCGTGGCAATCCACCCCGGCCACAAATCCCGGCCCCAGCGCGACGACGATGGGCGCGTCGGTGATCCGGGTGCCGGTGTTCCGCTTCGCCATAATCGCATCCACCACTGCCTGCGGACGAAGGCGGCGGACCCACTCCGCCTGCGGGTCCACAACGACGGGGACCTCTTCGGCAGCCCAGGCGGCCCAGATGCCTGCCTCGTCCTCCACCCGTCGCGCCGTGACGCCGTCCACGGTGATGGTCCCTTCGTAGACGGCAGAGGCAAAGGCCACGGTTCGGCGGATGACGGTGGGCTGGGCCGTCTCGGTGACCAGGACCCGAAAACCGCAGCGGTGAAGCCGCCAGGCCGCTCCGGTGCCCAGGTCACCCCCACCTTTGACAACGACAACGAAATTCTCCAACACTTCCTGTCCTTGTAGTTTGTAGTTTTCCTCAATCCGGCGTCGGGGTCGGGGTGGGCGTCGGGGGGATTGCCAGCCACAGGAACCGGCGCAATGCTCCCGGCTCCGACGCAGCGGTGTAGACCCCCGGCCGGATCTCCCGGACGACACGGACCTCCCAGCGGAACTCCCGGGCCGAATCTCCAGGGGGCGGGAATAGTTCCTGCGGCAACCGATAGGCCGTTGTCCGCGTGCGGACGGTGTGGGCGGGGAAGCCTGGCCGCACGATGCGGACCTCGTACCACTCGTCGGGCCGCAGAAGGGCCACCGAGGCCCACTGCAGGACAATGACTGCGTTCTCCCCCCCAAAGACGGCTCCGTCGGATGGGCTCAACAGAGGGGGGGCCGGGTAGGGCGGGATGGGCGTCGGAGTGGCCCGGGGGTCAGGGGTCGGCGTCGGTGTGGGCATCGGGGTTCCCAGGGGAATGATCAGTGGTTGGTTGACCCGAATCACGTCCGACCCTGCCGGGATATCCGGATTGGCAGCCCGGATAAGGGCTACGGTGACGCTATACTTTTTGGCGATGGAGAGCAGGGTCTCCCCCGGCGCAACAACGTGGATAATGTAATCTCCCGGCGTGGGGGTCGGCTCCGCTGTCCCCGGTATCGGGGACGGCGTGGGAGTGGGGCGGGCCGGGGGAATGAGCAACACCTGCCCCACCTGGAGCGCGTCGGGATTCAGACCCGGGTTCAGGGCCACGATCTCTTCCACCGTCGTCCCGTACTGGACGGCGATGCCGGAGAGCGTTTCTCCGAACTGGACCTGATGGGCGCGCGGAGGGAGTGGGGTGGGAGTCGGCGTCTGGGTCGGAGTAGGGGTGGGGGTCTGGGGCGCCGCGCGCGTCGGAGTCTCCGTGGGAATGGGTGTGGGGGACGGCGTGGGGAGAATTCCCAGGGCCGGCCCCAGCCACGGCCGAAGCAACCACCAGGCCACCCCCAGCACGAGGAGCGCAGTGGCAAACGCCGCCACCCAGAATCCCCAGGAGACTCCCCGCCGGGGCGGATGGACGTGTTCCGTAGCCTCCTCTTCAGCCAGCGACGCCCCGCAGATCAGACAGACGGTCGCCTGGGGAGATATTTTCGTCCCACAGTATGCGCAGACCCGGGACTTCTGTTCTCGTTTCATCGGTAGGTGACAGTCATCTTATGACCGGGATGCCAGCCGTCCGTCCAGTTCCAGGTCCGCCGCAATGGACTGCATGGCCTCCAGGACAACCCCCACGTGTTCCCAGAGGTCCAGCCCCAGCGCTGCAGCCCCCTCTTCCGCCGCGCCCCGGTCCGCCCCGGCGGCGAACCGCTTGTCTTTCCACTTGTTTTTCACGCTTTTGACCGTGATTTCGCGGATGTCTTTGCTGGGGTGAACCAGCGCCACGGCGACGATGAGCCCGGTCAGGTCGTCCACTGCATACAGCGTGTGCTCCATACGGGTGGCCCGCTCCACGCCGGTCCGTTCGGCCGCGTGGGAGAGGACGGCGCGGATAATCTCTTCGGGCCAGCCTTGCTCCTGGAGGATGCGCGCGCCGACAAGGGGATGCTCCTCCGGGTAGCGCTCATAATCAAAGTCATGCAGAAGCCCCACAACGGCCCATTTCTCCTCGTCCTCGCCGAAGCGGCGGGCGTAGGCTCGCATCGCCGCTTCCACAGCCAGCATATGTTTGCGCAGATTGGGGTTCTGGATGTACTCGGTGACCAGTTTCCAGGCCTCCTCTCGGGTCGGTTGCATTCGTTGCCTCCTGTGTCGGATAAGGGCTTTGCAGCGGCTAAGGGCCAAAAGCACGGTGTTTGCGCGCACAGGCCCTTCGCCTGGAAGTGTGACGCGGGCTGTCCGCCTGGGCTCTGCAGGCCCGGGGCCTATGCTCCGAAGGCCTTAGTCGGCGCTGATTGGAAATCAGCCTTTCTGGGCACTCCCGCGCCGACGCTCAAAGGACCGTCGGCGAAGGCCGACCATCGGCCGAAGGCCCAGAAAAGGCCGCCTTCAGTCGGCGCTGATGGGAAATCAGCCTTTTTGGGCGCTCCTGCGCCGACGCTCCAGAACGGTTATCCTCCGCCGAACCTCCTGCGCAGTTCGGTCTTCAGGACTTTGCCCGCCGGGTTGCGCGGGAGCGCGTCCACAAACACAACGGATTTCGGGATTTTGTAGCGGGCAATCTTTCCTTCG
>JANXAH010000234.1 GCA_025062415.1 Anaerolineae bacterium
ACGCTGGGTCAGAGTTACTGGTATCACCTGGATGGGCGGGGGAGCGTGGCCGGGCTCACCAAGCACCAGGGCCAGAGCACGCACAACTACCGGTATGACGCCTACGGCCAGGTGTTGCCGGCCCCGGGCAACTGGACCGACCCGCACAACCCTTACACCTTTCTGGGCAAGGAGTGGGATGAGCATCTGGGCCTGTATGAGTTTGGCTTCCGGCTCTACGACCCCTGGGCGGGGGTATGGCTCACCCGGGAGCCGTTGCCGGGGCGGCCCTGGGAGCCCCGGACGTGGCAGCGGTGAATACTCTGCATCTCCGTGCCCTCTGCATCCTCTGCGGTAAAATCCGCGTTTATCCGCGTCCATCCGCGTCCACATCCAAAATCCGCCGCAGGAACTGGCCGGTGTAACTGGCCTCCACCCGCGCTACGTCCTCCGGACGGCCCTCAGCCACCACCCAGCCCCCGGCGTCGCCCCCCTCCGGCCCCAGGTCTATGATCCAATCCGCCACCTTGATGATGTCCGGGTGGTGCTCTATGATGACCACCGTGTTGCCCGCATCCACCAGCCGGTTCAGGACCGCCACCAGTTTGTCCACGTCCGCCGCGTGCAACCCCACGCTGGGCTCATCCAGGACGTAAAGGGTCCGCCCGGTGGCGATCTTGGAGAGTTCCCGCGCCAGTTTCACCCGCTGGGCCTCCCCGCCGGAGAGCGTGGGCGCGGGCTGGCCCAGCCGGATATAGCCCAGCCCCACGTCCTGCAACGTCTGCAACTTGCGCCGGATAGCCGGGAAGGCCGCAAAGAACTCCGCCGCCTCGTCCACCGTCATATCCAGCACCTCGGCGATGTTCTTCCCCCGGTAGCGGACCTGGAGCGTCTCCCGGTTGTACCGCTTGCCATGACAGACGTCGCAGGGGACGTAGACGTCGGGCAGGAACTGCATCTCTATCCGCAGGACCCCGTGCCCCTCGCAGGCCTCACAGCGGCCCCCCTTCACGTTGAAGGAGAACCGACCGGCCCGGTAGCCGCGGATTTTGGATTCCGGCAGTGAGGCGAAGAGGTCCCGGATGGGCGCGAAGAGGCCGGTGTACGTCGCCGGGTTGGAGCGGGGCGTCCGCCCAATAGGGGATTGGTCTATATTGATGACCTTGTCTACGTGCTCCACGCCCTCAATCGCGTCGTGGGCCCCAGCAGGCTCGCGGGAGCCGTGGAGGATCTGCGCCAGGCGCTTATAGAGGATGTCCACCAGTAGCGTGGACTTTCCAGAGCCGGAGACGCCGGTGATGCAGACGAACATCCCCAGCGGGATACGGACGTCTATGTTCTTCAGGTTGTGTTCCCGGGCCCCGCGGATAATCAGGAACTGACCGTTGCCAGGACGGCGCTGCCGGGGAACGGGAATCCGCCGTCGCCCGGAGAGATATGCCCCCGTCAGGCTGACGGGGTGGTTCAGGACATCCTCTAATGTCCCGGCGACGACCACCTCGCCCCCCTTCTCCCCCGCTCCCGGCCCCAGGTCAATGATCCAGTCGGCAGCCCGGATCATCGCCTCATCATGTTCCACCACCAGGAGCGTATTCCCCAGGTCCCGCATCGCCTGAAGCGTCCGGATGAGCCGGTCGTTGTCCCGCATGTGCAGGCCCACAGTCGGCTCGTCCAGGACGTAAAGGACGCCAGTCAGTTGGGAGCCGATCTGCGTCGCCAGGCGGATGCGCTGGGCCTCCCCACCGGAGAGCGTGTCGGCCGTCCGGTCCAGCGTCAGGTAGTCCAGCCCGACGTCCACCATAAACTGGAGCCGGGAACGGACTTCCTTCAGAATCCGGTCGGCGATCCGGCGCTCCTTCTCCGTCAGCCGCCCCTCCAGTTCGTTCAGCCAGGCCAGGAGTCTGCTGGCGGGCCAGCGGGTCAGTTCGTAGATGTTCTGGCCGCCCACCGTGACGGCCAGCGCCTCCGGCCGCAGCCGTGCCCCTCCGCAGGCCGGGCAGGGCCGGCGGGTCATAAATTCCTCTATCTTGGCGCGAATGTAGTCCGACGTCGTCTCCCGGTAGCGGCGCTGGAGGTTGGGGATGACGCCCTCAAAGGGAGCCCGGTAGATACGCCGTCCGCCGTCCCGCGCTGTATAGACGATGGGGACCTCCTCCCCACCGCTTCCGTAGAGGATGAGACTGCGCTGGGCCGGAGTCAGTTCCCGCCAGGGGACATCGGTGGGAATGCGGTAGTGACGGGCGACAGCCTCCAGCAGTTGCCAGTAGTAGCCGTCGTGGTCGTCCGTGTTCCAGGCGACGATGGCCCCCTCCTCCAGGGAGAGGTCCGGGTTGGGGACGATGAGGTCCGGGTCCAGTTCGGTCCGCGTCCCCAACCCCTGGCAGGTCCGGCAGGCGCCGTGGGGGCTGTTAAAGGAGAACGTCCGCGGCTCAATCTCCGGCAAACTGATCCCGCAAACCGGGCAGGCCAGATGTTCGGAATAGAGCAGGTCCCGCGGCGGATCGGAAGAGACGTCGTTGATGACGACGATGCCGTCCCCCAGCCGCAGTGCCGTCTCCACCGAGTCGGTCAGCCGGGTGCGGAAGTCCGCGTCGGGCTCGTCGGGAAGGATGAGCCGGTCCACCACCGCTTCAATGGTATGGAGTTTGTACCGGTCCAGTTCTATCTCCTCGTCCACGTCCCGGACGACGCCATCCACCCGAACGCGAACAAACCCAGCCTTGCGAATATCTTCCAGGACCGACTGGTGGTGGCCCTTGCGGTCCCGGACCAGGGGGGCCAGGACCTGGAAGCGAGTGCCGGGGGGCAGAGAGAGGACCGCGTCCACAATCTGCTGAGCGGATTGCCGCGTCACCTCCCGGCCACATTTGGGGCAGTGGGGAATCCCGATGCGGGCGTAGAGGAGGCGGAGATAGTCGTAGATTTCGGTGACGGTGCCCACCGTGGAGCGAGGATTGTGGGAGACACCCCGCTGGTCAATGGAGATGGCGGGGGAAAGCCCCTCAATGGAGTCCACGTCGGGCTTTTGCATCTCCCCCAGGAACTGGCGCGCGTAGGCGGAGAGGGACTCCACGTAGCGGCGCTGCCCCTCGGCGAAGATAGTGTCAAAGGCCAGAGAGGATTTCCCCGAACCGGAGATGCCGGTGATGACGACCAGCCGGTCGCGGGGAATCTCCACCGTGATGTTCTTGAGATTGTGTTGCCGGGCACCCCGGACGATGATCTTATCCATTGCGCGCTGGGTGTACGCACCGCGTGTTGCGCCCTGCGTGTTTCATACCTGCAGGAGCGTGGAGGAATTTTAACACGGTGCGGGTGAACAAGCAACCGGACGGATGGAGGTTCGGACATAAGTTGGGGCCCCTCACCCAACTTCCTCGGCCCCACCCTTTTCCCCCTTGCCTTCGGCGGCGGGAGAGGGGCGAGGGAAACTGTGGGATTCTGCGGCGGCCTTCGGCTGCCTGTAGAATCTTCTCCTAAGTCCCTCTCCCCTTGTAGGAGAGGGGGGCGGGGGGTGAGGGACACCCCCTCTCCCCAGTTGACAAATTCCCCTGTCCGTGCTATTCTATAAGCGCTCATTTATACAAGCGTTCGTTTATACATTCCGGAGAGCCCTGATGAACTCTTCACAGGACCTGGAAGCGCGCCTTCGGCGCGCGGCCCGTTTCTTCTACGCCCTGAAAGACCCGGTCCGCCTGCGCATCCTGGTCGCTCTGGCCCAGACAGGAGAGATGACCGTGACCGAACTGGTCCGGGCGGTCCGGCTGGCGCAGCCCCTCATTTCCTGGCACCTGGCCCGGCTGCGGGCCGTGGGGCTGGTTCAGGTCCGGCGGGACGGTCGGCTGGCCCGCTACGCTCTACACCGGGAAACCCTTCTTCAGCAGTACGCGGACTTCCTGGCCCTTCTGAATCCCAAACCTTCCGAGGAGGTATGATGAGCGGTGGAAAAAAGGTTCGTGTCGCCATAATCGGGGTGGGCAACTGCGCTTCATCCCTGGTTCAGGGCGTTTACTTCTACCGGAACGCGCCCGATGATGGCGTGATCCCCGGCCTGATGCACCCCGTCCTGGGAGGTTATCACGTCCGGGATATAGAGTTCTCCGCGGCCTTTGACATAGACGCCAACAAGGTCGGCAAGGACCTCTCGGAGGCCATTTTTACCTACCCCAACAACACCATCCGCTTCTGCGACATCCCGTACATGGGCATTCCGGTCCATCGCGGGATGACCCACGATGGCCTGGGGCACTACCTGCGTCAGATCATCCGCAAGGCTCCCGGCCCCACGGCGGATATCGTCCGGATTCTCAAAGATACCGGGACGGACGTGGTGGTCAACTTCCTCCCCGTGGGGAGCGAGATGGCGACGAAGTGGTATGTGGAGCAGATCCTGGAGGCCGGCTGTGGCTTCGTCAACGGCATCCCTGTCTTCATCGCCCGGGAGCCCTACTGGCAGCGTCGCTTTGCGGAGCGAGGGCTCCCCGTCATCGGCGACGATGTCAAGAGCCAGGTCGGAGCCACCATTGTCCACCGGGTCCTGACCCACCTGATGCGGGAGCGAGGCGTCCGCATTGACCGGACCTACCAGTTGAACTTCGGCGGCAATATGGACTTTTTCAACATGCTGGAGCGGGAGCGGCTGGAGTCCAAGAAAATCTCCAAGACCTCTGCGGTGACCAGCCTGCTGGACTACGAACTGCCGCCGGAGAACATCCACGTCGGCCCCTCGGACTACGTCCCGTGGCTCCAGGACCGGAAGTGGTGCTACATCCGCATTGAGGGGACGACCTTTGGAGAGGTTCCCCTGAACCTGGAGTTGAAACTGGAGGTTTGGGATAGCCCGAACTCGGCGGGCGTCGTGATCGACGCGATCCGCTGCTGCAAACTGGCGCTGGACCGGGGGTTGAGCGGGACCCTCGTGGGGCCCTCCGCATACTTTATGAAATCTCCGCCGATCCAGATGCCCGACGACGAGGCCCGGCGTGCGGTGGAGGCCTTTATCGCCGGGACCGATACCCGAACGTTGACAGGGAAGGAGTTGTGAGGCCCGGGGGGGCGGCGGCTTTGCCGCCGCCCCCTACCTCTCCCAGGTGTGTCTCAACTTTGTCGGGTGCCGACAGAAGTCGCCCGGGTTCTCCAGGAGTCGGCCGCTGCCGCCCCTCCGCACTCCGGACTTCTCCATTGGCAAACGTGGGACACAACCACTTCTTCCCTCTCTCGGGGAGGAGAGATGGAAAAAGCACAGACTCGGCCACCGTATGAGTCGCTGGCGGAATGGGCCCGGGATGCGGCCCAGGTGGTCACCGTCCCTATCGCGCGCGTCCTGGCCCGATGGAAAGTCCACCCCAACACCCTCACCCTACTGGGCGGCCTGTTGAGCATCGCTGTCGGAGGGGTCCTCGCCAGTGGCCGCCTGACCCTGGGGGGATGGCTGCTGGCCATTACGGCCCCGCTGGACGCGCTGGACGGGGCACTGGCCCGGCTCGCGGGGCGCACCACCCGCTTCGGCGCATTCCTGGATTCCACCCTGGACCGCGTCTCCGAGGGTGTCCTGCTCATCTGCTTAGCGGCCCACTACCTCTGGCAGGGCGCCACTACGGAGGTCCTGCTGGCTTTCCTGACCCTCATCGGGTCCAACCTCGTCAGTTACGTCCGGGCGCGCGCCGAGGCCAATGGCTATTCCTGCAAGGTGGGACTCTTCACCCGGATGGAGCGGATAGCTGTCCTTTCCATTGGTCTGATCTTGGGGTATCCCACCATTGCCCTCTGGATTCTGGCCGTCGGCTCCAACCTGACCGCCCTCTGGCGAATCCTCTACGTCTATCTCCAGGCTCGCAAGGAGTAGAAGGTTCCTTCTGCGAAGGCAGGGCGGCCGCCGCGACCCCCTTTCTACTTCCGTTTTCGGAGGAGGGAGGGGGTCTCCAGAAGTTGGCCTTTTTCGGGGAGGGGAAGAACCCCGCCCCGGCGGCTACGCCGCCGTCCCCTTCCCCTCTGACCAAAGACCAGGAGAGGGAAAGGGACAAGGGGGGAGGAGGAGGCCCCGGCGATCAGCGGCGGCTGACCGACCCCTGACGAATTCGGAACGCGCTCGCCGTCGCCTGCTCCTTTGACAGAATCCCCCTCCCGCATTACAATACTCCCACGGAGGGAAAGGATGAACACGCTTCTTACAGCGCTTGCCAGCCTTCTGCGCCAGAACTGGGCTCTCCTTCTGGTCCTCGGCCTTCTGGCAGCAGCCTGGTTGCTCCTGCGCACCCCTGCCGACAACCTTTCGCTGGAAGCATTTCAGGCCGAAGTCCGGAGCGGACAGCCCGTGGTGGTGGAAGTCTTCTCCAACACCTGAAGCGCATGCCTGATGGCCAAGCCTGTCGTGGACAGGCTGGAGCGAGACCTGGAAGGACGGGCAAAGGTCCTGCGGATAGACGCCTTCAGCCAGGTCGGGCAGACCCTGGTCCGTCAGTACGGGATACGCGCTGTTCCCACTTTCCTGGTCTTTGACGGGAACGGCGAGGCCGTCTACGTCCAGGCCGGTCTGCCAGACCGAGAGGCCATCGCTACCCTCGTCGCCCAGCTCCATTCGGATGCCCAGTAAGGACTCCCTGATGAAAGAAATTTCTCCCTTACTGACCATCGTCATCCCCGCCTACAATGAGGAGCGTCGTCTTCCGACGACACTGCCTCAGGTCGTAGCCTTTGCTGAGGCGCAGCCCTACCCGGTAGAAGTGCTGGTCGTGGACAACGCCAGCACCGATCGGACCCCGGAGATCGTTCGGGCTGTGGCGGCCGAACATCCCATCGTCTCCCTCCTCTACCAGCCCATCCGGGGGAAAGGGGCCGCCGTCCGCAAGGGAATGATGGAGGGACGGGGGGACTACCTTTTCATCTGCGACGCTGACCTCTCCATGCCCATAGAGCAGGTCACCCGTTTTCTGCCCCCCGCCCTCTCCGACTACGACGTCGCCATCGCCTCCCGTGAGGTGCCCGGCGCCCGCCGTATCGGCGAACCCTGGTACCGCCACCTGATGGGCCGCGTCTTCAACGGGATCGTTCGTCTCCTGGCCGTTCCGGGCATCCAGGACACCCAGTGTGGCTTCAAATGTTTCCGGCGGGACGTGGCACGCGACCTCTTCTCGGTCCAGGTCCTGAACGGCTGGGCCTTTGACGTGGAAATCCTCTATATCGCCCGCCGAAGGGGATACCGGATCGTGGAGGTCCCCATTGACTGGTACTACAGTGAGGGGAGCCGGGTCAGCCCCCTGCGGGACTCCTGGAATATGTTCTGGGAGGTCGTCCGCATCCGCCGCAACGGGAGGGCCGGGCTCTACGACCGGAAAGGCGCCCCGTAGATCATCAGGGCGAAGCCCTTCGGGCTTTTTCAGCATCGGAAAAACAGAAACCCGCCGCCGGGGGATAGTTTTTAGCCCCGAAGGGGCCTCGCCACTGAGCCCGTCAGTAGACGCCGGGCTTATATCACCAACAAGTGGTCAAAGCCCTATGACCCGCGTATACCCTGCTTGGGGTAAACCTGTCCTGCTGGTCCTTCTGGGAGTCGGCCTGCTCTCGGTCAACTGTATCTGCCCGTGGCCTCTGAATCCTCGGACCCTTGCTCCCGTAGTCCATCGGGAGACTACACCTCCCCCACTAAGGGGGAAAATCATCTACCAGACCGACCTGCATGGCCCTCCCGAACTCTACCTGGTGGACCTCCGGACCCGAGAGTCCCGGCGGCTGACAGACAACGGAGCCAGCGACACCCTCCCCACCTACATCGCCGCCACAGCCGAAATCGCCTTCCTCTCCGATCGGGATGGATACTGGAAAATCCTCATCATGAATCTGGAAAGCGAACAGACTGCGAGCCTTGCCCTCCAGAACCCTGAAGTCTGGATAGATACTCCCTCCTGGTCCCCGGATGGGAAACGGATCGCTGCGTCCGTTGCGGAGTGGAAGATGTGCGATTCTCCCCAGAATTGCCGCTACGACCTCTACCTGATTGAAGCCGAGACCGGGGCGATGACCAACCTCACCCACACACCCGGAGCCTCCGAATGGACCCCGGAATGGTCCCCGGACGGCCAGAGGCTCGCTTTCGCCTCCGACCGGGATGGGGATAGCGAAATCTTCATAATGGACTGGGGAACCCGCCAGACCCGGCAATTCACCCACAACCAGTGTTACGATGGGCGCCCCCGCTGGTCGCCCGATGGGAAATGGATTCTCTACGAGACAGATTGCGAAGGCGGAGATTGGGACCTGTACCTCATGGATGCTGACGGCCGGAATCCTCGCCCGGTGACCGTCAATGCGACCCAGGACTACGCTCCGGCCTGGTCTCCGGATGGGCACTGGATCGCTTACGCCGGAAACGCTGACGGCGACTACGAGATTTACACCATCACTCCCGAGGGGAAACACCTGCAGCGGATCACCTGGAATGCCTGCTGTGACGACACTTATCCCATCTGGATTCCCTGAAAGACGAGGGCCCCGCCCTCTCCCCGACCTGAGCCAGGAGCAGGAACTCCGGGCCTGCGGCTATCGGTGGGTAGCCGGGGTGGACGAGGCGGGACGGGGCGCGTGGGCCGGCCCCGTCTATGCGGCCGCTGTCGTCCTTCCCCTGGACCGCTCCGACCTCCCCGCGCTGCTGGCCGACGTGCGGGACTCCAAACAACTCTCCCCCTCCCAGCGGGAGGCCCTGTACCCCCTTATCCGGGAAGTCGCCCTTGCCGTCGGTGTTGGCTGGGCGGAAGTGGAGGAAATCCACGCCCTGGGCATCCTGGCTGCGACCCGGCTGGCGATGGTGCGCGCCGTCGCCCAACTGGACAAAGTGGACGCCCTGCTCATAGACCACATCCACCTGCCTGAAATCCCCCTCCCCCAGCGCTCCCTCTCCAAAGCAGACCAGCGATGCCTCTCCGTCGCCGCGGCCAGCATTATCGCCAAAGTGGAGCGCGATCGGAAAATGGTGGAGTTGGACCGACAGTACCCCGGCTACGGCTTCGCAGCCCACAAGGGCTATGGGACCCCCCAGCACCGTTGGGCTCTGGAGCGGCTGGGCCCCTCTCCCGTCCATCGTCGGACCTGGCGGCCGATCGCCCTTCAAGATGCGCGTTCCTTTTCTCACCCTTCACCCTGAGGAGGCACAATGTCCCAGGAACCTCCCGACACCGGCTACACGGTCATCGCCCGCGTCATCCGGCAGGAAGGCCACTGCGCGGCCGGACACCAGGTGGGCGACGAGATCATTTTTGACGGACTCACCGTCCAGGGGAAAATCTGCATCAGTGCCCTGTACTCCATGCTCCCCAAAGTCTTCGCCATGCGCTACGGGGCGACCTTCCCTTGGCTGAAAGACCCCGACGTCGCCACCCACGCCTGTCCTGACGCCTGGAATCCCGTCGTCTTTGAGATTCGGCGCGTCCGGTGAACCGTCTGGCCCGCTGGACTCTCTGCCTGCTCCTCTTCCTGACGGCCTGCCGGGTTCCCGGAGCGACCCGTCCCGTGGTCAAAATTGGGCTGGTCGCTCCCTTTGAGGGCCGTTACCGATATGTGGGCTACGGCCTTTTCGCTGCCGTTCGGCTGGCCCTGCGGGAGATCAATGCCACCGGCGGGATCGGCTACCCCGCTTACTCCGTGGAACTGGTCGCCTACGACGACGGTGCTGACCCCGAGATGGCCCGCCAGCAGGCGGAGAAACTGGCCGTGGACTCCCAGATCGTCCTGGTCATTGGCCACTTTCGGGAAGCGACCACTCGCGCTGCGCTCCCTATCTATGCCCGCGAGGGGCTCCCCCTTCTGGCCCCCGCCGTTCTGGACCCTGCGCTGACTGCCGGGCCGGGGGCCGTCTTCCGCGTCGGCCCAGACGCGGACGAACTGGCCGCTCGGATGCTGGAGGGAGTCTCAGAGGCCGGCCTGCTTACCGACGGCGGCCCGCTGGGAGAGGCCCTACAGCGGGAAGCAGCCAGACGTGGCGTCGCCCTCTGGCCCGTCAGCCCCCCTGCCAATGCGGGGCGCTGGCGCGACCTGCCCCCCGTCCTTTTCTGCGATGCGCCGCCCGTAGACTGCGGCGAGGCTCTGGCGGCCCTGCATGCCCGCGGCTGGGCAGGGAAATTCCTCGGTGGCCCGGACCTGGCCACGGAAGAATTCCGGACCGTGGCGGGGGACGCAGCGACCCTGGCCTGGGCCATCACCCCCTGGCCCGACCCCCGGACCATGCCCGAATGCGCCGACTTTGTCGCGGCCTGCACCGAAATCTCCCTGGGAATTCCTCCCACCAGCCTGGCCCTACCGGCCTATGCGGCGGCCCGCTACGCTCTCAGTGCGATAGAATGGGCTATTATACAGAACGGGAGACCCAACCGTACCAACGTCACGGAGGGGCTCTCCATCGCAACACGCTTGCCCCCGACCCTGCCTTGTGGAAAATAACAAAAAGGGCCGGGCTCTCGTAGCCGGGCCCAAAAGAAGTCAAGCATGCTCAGCCTGGCTCTTCTTTTCAGCGACCTTCTGGCCCGTATTCATCCCCTCTCCATCGTCCCGGCGCTGATGGGGATGGCAGCCATCGGCGCATGGCCCTGGAGATATCCCTCCCTCCAGGTCGCAGTGGGCCTCTGCCTGGCCCTGGCCGTCCTCGGTGATGGAGTCTCCCTCACCCTACTCCCCCGGAAGGGCCGGTCCTACGGCCCCGTCACCCCACCTCTTCTGGCCTTGGCTTTCCTGCGGATGGCCCTGGCCTTCGGCCTGGGTATCCTTTCGCCGACCCTTCCGATGGCGATCGGGACAGCCCTGCTACAGATCAGCCTTACCGCTGTGCAGGTCTACGCTACCTGGGTAGAGCCTTTCCGACTGACTGTCACTCCGCTGGAAATTCCCTCTCCCAAACTTCAATCTGGCGAACCCCTGCGCATTCTCCACCTCTCCGACATCCACTTTGAGGGTTGGACCCCTCGGGAACACCATCTGCTGGAAACTGCCCGTGCGCTGTCCCCCGACCTGATTTTCCTGACCGGTGATTATCTCAATCTTTCCTCGGTGGACAATGACACAGCGCGGGAAGGTGCGCGGGACCTTCTGACCCAACTGGCATCTATCGCCCCGACTTACGCCGTTATTGGGAGCCCACCGGTAGATCGTCCGGACATTGTTCCAGCGATCTTCGCGGGGCTCCCGATCGCCTGGCTGATAGATGAGATAGCAGACGTAGAAATAAAGGGCCACCACCTGCGCCTTATCGGTGTGCGCTGCACTGCAGACCACCGACGAGATGGGGAGCGACTCCGCCGACTATGGGATGAGACAAAGTCTGGAGAGGGTCTCGCTTTTCGGATTCTTCTCTATCACTCCCCGGACCTTTTCCCTCTGGCTGCGGAACTGGGGATAGACCTGCACCTGGCTGGGCACACCCACGGGGGACAGCTGCGGCTTCCTCTCTTCGGTGCGATTTTCACCAGTTCGGCCTTCTGGAAGCGATACGAAGCGGGGCTTTACAAAGGAGGAGAGTCCATCCTGTACGTCAGTCGGGGGATCGGGGTAGAGGGAAAGGGAGCGCCGCGTGCTCGTTTTCTGGCGCCGCCCGAAATCGTCTTGGTGACCTTAAGGACGGAAAAACAAAACCCCGTTGTGGTGTAACTTCACAACGGGGTTTTGTTCTCTCCAAAAAAAGAAGGGCCTCCTGGCAACGACCTACTCTCCCAGAGGGTCGCCCCTCCAGTACCATCGGCGCTGGCGGGCTTAACTGCCGGGTTCGGGATGGGACCGGGTGTTTCCCCGCCGCTCCAGTCACCAGGAGGCCACTTCCTGCAATCCTGCCTCTTGTTTTTTCCAACCGAATCGGATGAGTGCGGCTCCAATTTCTCCGCATCACGGCAAGCCCTCGACCGTTAGTACGGGTCGGCTCAACGCATTGCTGCGCTTACACCTCCCGCCTATCTAACCGGTAGTCTCCCGGCGGTCTTACCCGGTTTACCCGGTGGGGGACCTCATCTTGGGGCGCGCTTCCCGCTTAGATGCTTTCAGCGGTTATCGCTGCCAGACATGGCTACCCAGCGGTGCCCCTGGCGGGACAGCTGGCACACCAGAGGTCTGTCCACCCTGGTCCTCTCGTACTGAGGGCAGCTCCCCTCAAGTCCCCTGCGCCCGCGCCGGATAGAGACCGACCTGTCTCACGACGGTCTGAACCCAGCTCACGTATCCCTTTAATGGGCGAACAGCCCAACCCTTGGGACCTTGTTCAGCCCCAGGATGGGACGAGCCGACATCGAGGTGCCGAGCGAGGCCGTCGATGTGAACTCTTGGGCCTCACCAGCCTGTTATCCCCGGGGTAGCTTTTATCCGGTAAGCCACGGCCCTTCCACCCGGTACCGTGGGATCAC
>JANXAH010000253.1 GCA_025062415.1 Anaerolineae bacterium
CCCCCGCCCCCCAACCACACCCAAACCCCCCCCCTGCGGCCCCCCTCGGCCCCCCTACCGGGGCCCCTTTGTGGGTCGTTTGTGTTTTGGGGCGCGCCCCCCCCCCCCCCCCCCCCCAAAAACCCCTCCGCGCCGATTCAAACCCCCTCGCTAAGGGAAAGACGAGCGGGGACGATTTCCTCCCCTCCGTCACCGTCCAGATCCCCATCTACAACGAGCGCCACGTCGTTCGGCGGATTATAGATGCCACCGCAAACCTGGACTACCCCCGCGATCGGCTGGAGATCCAGGTCCTGGACGATTCCACCGATGAGACGACGCGCATCGCTGAAGCCCGCGCGGCCTTCTGGCGGGAGCGAGGAGTGAATATCCGCGTCCTGCATCGGCCCGACCGGAGCGGTTTCAAGGCCGGTGCGCTGGCCTGGGGACTGACTCAGGCCCGCGGGGAACTGATCGCCGTCTTTGATGCCGACTTCTGTCCCCGTCCGGATTTCCTGAAACAGGTCGTCCCCTACTTTCAGACCGACCCGCGGCTGGGGATGGTCCAGACCCGCTGGTCGCACCTCAACGCCGACTACTCCATAGTCACCTGCGCTCAGGCAATGGCGCTGGACGGCCACTTCGCAGTGGAGCAGACGGCCCGAAGCCAGGCCGGGCTGCTGATGCATTTCAACGGGACCGGTGGGGTCTGGCGGCGAGCCTGCATAGAAGAGAGCGGCGGCTGGCAGAGCGACACCGTCTGCGAGGACTTGGACCTGAGTTACCGGGCCCAACTGCGCGGCTGGAGGGCTCTGTACCTCCCCGATGTGGACTGTCCGGGGGAACTCCCACCCCAAGTGCTGGCCTTCAAGCAACAACAGGCCCGGTGGGCCAAGGGCTCCGTTCAGTGCCTGCGGAAACTGGCTCGCCCCCTGCTGCTGAGCCGAACCGTGGGCCCCATCCGGAAATTCTGCGGTCTTCTCCACCTGAGCGGGTATCTTGTCCACCCACTGATGATTCTGCTCCTGCTCCTGACCCCTGCAGTCCTGGTCGTTCCCTCCCCCCTGGGAGAAATCTCCCGTGTGCTGGGGATCGTCTGTCTGGGGCCGATCCTCTCCTACGTCACCAGTCAGTGGGCTCTGTACCCGGACTGGATACGGCGGCTTCGGGCCTTCCCAGCGATGGCGCTCATTGGGACAGGCATCGCGTGGAATAACTCCCGGGCTATCCTGGAAGGACTGACCCACTGGGGCGGTACCTTCATCCGGACGCCGAAATTTCGCCTGGAAGGACGGCGGGGAAACTGGCAACGGAGCCACTACCGGCTCACGGCGGACTGGTCCGTCCTGGGGGAAATCGGGCTGGCTATCTATGCGCTGGGGGTAACCGGGATGGCCTGGACGCTGGGGAAATGGGGGATCGTTCCCTTCCTGCTTTTGTACGTGGGGGCCTTTGGGCTGGTGGCGGGGCTGAGTTTGCGGGAGACGTGGGCTCCTCGTCCCCAACGACGGGGCCGCTTCAGGTCTTCCTTTCTGGCTCCTCCCCCCTCCCGGTCAGTCCGTCCGAGCGAAAAATAATCTTCTTCGGGCTGCGGAAACGGCCAGAGGCCTATGCAGAGATGCTGTGGGCAAAAAGGCCAGAGCGGAGCGTCCGGAGCACCATAAACGTGCCCCAGACCACCAGCGCCAGCAGCGAAATTCCTGCGCCCACATAGAACGACCGCGGTCGGAACTGAAAGACGACCCGGTGCTCCCCAGCCTCCAGCCAGACCGCGCGGAACAGCAGGTCGGCAGGGAGAATCTCCGTCCTGGCGCCGTCCACCCATACCTGCCAGCCGGGGTAAAAAGCGTCTGTCAGAACCAGATATCCCGGCTCGGCCAACTGTACCTCCACCTCCACCCGCTCCGGCTCATAGACAATAATGCGGACAGACTCCGGACCGGTGGGACCGCGGACCAGGTCCTCCCCGCCCTCCACAACAACCTCCGCCGTTGGATCAAAGTCTGGAGACTGCATACGAGCCAGGGCCTCTTCCCTGCTACTGACTCCTCGCACCCGTGAGGGGATAAACGCGCGGGGAAGCACGTCCAGGTTCTCGTAGACCTTCACATCGCCAGAGTGGACGAGGCGAAAACGGCCCCGGTCCGAGAGGACCAGGGATTGAAACGCGCCTGTTCGCTCGTCTATCAGGCTGAGGCCGCGCACGACCAGCCGCCCTACCGGGAGCACCGCCCAAACTGTGATGGACGTTGGGACAGCAGGATGCTCCCAGCGCAGGCGGACAGCGTAGTCGTTCCCCTCCGGTTGTCCCGGCCAGAAGTGCCCCCCGACGGGAGCCTGCGAATGGGCCACTCCTGGTCCATAGAGCCCCTCCGCCGTCTCCACCCCGGCCCGCAGCGGGAAAGTCCAGCGGGCCCCGTCCTCCAGAACGACCTCCACCTTCCCGACAACGGTTCCATTGGGAAGCGATGCAGCCCCGTCCAGGTAACTGACCAGCCCCAATGCCGTGGCCTCAAAGCGGGGGATATAAGCCACCGCCGCCGATTCTCCGATCGTCAGGTCCGCCCCGAACCCCAGGTCATAGAAGACGTCGTCCAGCCAGGCGTCAAAGACCTTGTCGGTGATGAGGTAGCGGACGTTGAGAAGGCTCAGCCAGCGGCCATCGGGAAAAGTAGGAAGGTTCTCCCGAAGGCGACCGTCTATGGAGACTGCCTCAGGAGGAAGAAAAGCCCGCTGGAGCGCGACAAAACGGGCCAGGGGCAGGAGCCCGCCGTCGTAGCCGTCCACTGCAGGAATGCGGAAGGCCAGGGGGAGATTGGGAGAGAGGACCTCCCGATGCTTCGCAGCGATCAGCAGGCTGTAAAGAGCCTCTGTGCCCAGTTGCGGGCGGTAGATGACCTCCAGTTCGGGCTTATCGCCGGGGTCAAAAACCAGCGCGGAGACGCTGAGGAACCGTTCCGAAGGACAGCGACCCCGCCCGGCTGCCAGGAGATGCGCCAGAGCGGGACGGATAGAGGTGTAGGCCTCCGGGGCCGTGGCGCGGGCGTGGGGAAGGGCCCGGCCCGCCAGGACCAGTTCCCCCACCAGCAACGCGGCCAATCCGAAAGCGGCCCAGCGGTGCCGACTGAAGTCGGCCTTGGTGGGCCTTCGGCCTGTGGTCGGCCATCGCCGACCGACATCTTCATTTTAGGCGCAGGCCGATTCTGGAGGCCGACAGAATTCAGCCACCACGGGCCTCCGGCCAGTGGTCGGCCCACGCCGACCCGCCTCCTCCCTCGCCCTCCACGACCCTCGGCGTCTCCGAACGCGGACCAGCGGGGCCGACTGAAGTCTGCCTCTTCGGGCCTCCGGCCTGTGGTCGGCCCTCGCCGACCGACATCTTCTGTTTCGGCGCAGGCCGATTCTGGAG
>JANXAH010000004.1 GCA_025062415.1 Anaerolineae bacterium
GGAACTGGAGCGTTACCTGGAGACGGCGTAGCCCAGGGGGTCTTTGCGGCGGCGGGCGGGGGCCGCCGCCCCCACAAAGGAGGGAACGTCGGGCCATGGAGAAAACAGGGTAATTTGGGACAAAAGGGTGGGGTTGTCCCCCACTTGGGCTGTTTTTGGGGGGCGCCGGGGGGGCGGGTGGGGGGGGGGGGGGGGGGCCGCCCCCCCCCGCCGCAAAGACCCCCTGGGCTACGCCGTCTCCAGGTAACGCTCCAGTTCCCAGGGGGTCACCTGAATCCGGTACTCTTCCCACTCCCGGCGCCGGGCCCGCAGGATGGTCTCCACGATGGCCGGCCCCAGCGCTTCCTGAATGACCTCATCCCGCTCCAGTTCGTCCAGTGCCTCCGCCAGGGTGCCAGGAAGTGTGCCAATGGACCGTTCCCGCAGGGTTCGTTCGTCAAAATGGTAGACGTCCTCGTTCACCGGAGGGGGTGGGGTCAGGTCCCGCTCAATCCCATCCAGACCGGCGGCCAGCATCGCGGCGAAGGCCAGGTAGGGATTCGCACTGGGGTCCGGACAGCGCAACTCAATCCGGGCGGCCTTTTCCCGCCCCGCGCGCACCGCCGGGACCCGGATGAGAGCGGACCGGTTCAGGTGGGCCCAGCAGATGTAGACGGGCGCCTCGTAGCCGGGGGTCAGCCGCTTGTAACTGTTCACCGTGGGCGCGACAACCGCGGAGAGGGCCCGCGCGTGGACCATCTGCCCGGCGATGAAGTTATAGGCCAGACGGGAGAGGTGATAGGGATCGTCGGGGTCGTAGAAAAGGTTCCGTCCAGAGAGGTCGGCCAGGCTCTGGTGGGTGTGCATACCGGAGCCGTTGATCCCGAAGATGGGCTTAGGCATAAAACTGGCGTAGATGCCGTGGCTGGCCGCAACGGCCCGCACCGTGTACTTGAAAGTGACTGCGTTGTCGGCGCTGGTGAGCGCGTCGTCGTAGCGGAAGTCTATCTCGTGCTGGCCGGTGGCCACTTCGTGGTGGCTCATCTCCACCTGAATGCCCATCGCCAGAAGCATCAGGACAATTTCGCTGCGGACCTGTTGGGCCTCGTCCCGAGGGGAAAAGTCAAAGTAGCCTCCCACATCGTGGGGGACGGGTCGGAGGCCGGCATCGTTGTTTCGCTTGAAGAGAAAGAACTCTATCTCTGGACCAACATTGTAGATGTAGCCCTTTTCAGCAGCCCGGCGGAGCATTCTTTTGAGGGTGGAGCGGGGGTCGCAGGGGGAGGGCTCCCCATTAGGGTCATAGACGTCGCAGAAGATGCGGGCCCGGCGGCGATCCGGTTCGCTCCAGGGCAGGACCCGGTAGGTTGCGGGGTCGGGGATGAGCAGCCGGTCGCTCTCGTAGATGCGGGCGAAGCCCTCCACGGAGGAACCGTCAAACCAGACCCCGTTCTCCAGAGCCTCCTCCAGTTGGTTCACCGGGATAGTGACACTTTTGACGGTTCCCAGAATGTCGGTGAACTGGAGGCTGATGAAGCGGACACCGTCTTCCTGAGCGCGGGCGAGAACTTCCTGCTTATCCATAATTTTCCCTCCTTGTGGTGATGAGAATATCCGCCCGTAAAAACGGGCAGGCCGCCCCTGCCTTGGGGCGGCCTGCCGGAAAAGCGTCCTCACGAACCGCGCGGCAGCACCGGCTGCCGCCCCAGGGGCGGGCCGGGCTCGCCATTATTCTTCTCCGTCCGTCGCATCCGTTTCAGCAACATGGGTACAGCCGAAGCAAGTTGTTCTCCGGCAGGACCAGGTATTGCAAAGGGAAAGAACCGGGCCGGCGCCTCATCCTGGCAGGTCCCTCCGGAGTACTTGGAACGAGTATAACACAGGAAAGGGGAAAAGGCAAGGGACTACCCTCTCTGAGGTTCAGACACGAGTTGGGACAGGGAGGACAATGGCGGTGAAGATAGCGAGGGCCTCCCCCACAATTCGCTATGTTTGTCCGCTTCCGATAAATCCGCAGCCCTCTCTCCGGCTCTATATCCGTCATCACCCAAAGGGGC
>JANXAH010000087.1 GCA_025062415.1 Anaerolineae bacterium
AGAACTTTAAAAATTTAACCCGGACATAGGCCGATATGGCAACTTAAAAATTGCCCGGCAATCCGTCGTTCTTCGCCCTCACCCCACCCCCTGCCATCTCCCCTCTCCCGCTCACCTGCGGCGGCGGGCGGAAACCTCACCCCTCCCCCGACCCCTTCCCCTCTCCCACAAAAGGGCGAGGGGAGGGGAAATCTGTTCCCCCTTCTCCCCCGCTTCGGGGAAGAAGGGGGGTAGGGGGATGAGGGGGTTCTCCACCGGATGAACTCGTCAAAACTCATCAGGGCATTCAGACGGGACCCACCACCATCCGTCCGGAACGCGGTATGCCATCACGGGTCGGAATCCCCCCCAATGCCCGAGAGGGCATTAAGACCCAGTTCGTGGGCCAGTTCGTGGGCCAAGGTCATTGTCTCTCCGTCGGAATCCCCCCAATGCCCAACGGGGCACTAAGTGGTTTGCTCTCCCCCCAGATTATGCTATAATCGGGTGGAGTATAACCCAGAAAAGAGAGGGGCTGGAAAATGAAATTCGGGCGAATTTTAGCCGCAGCGTTTTTTCTCATCCTGGGGATAGCAATCGCTCTGACCCCAAGGGTTCAGGCGCGTCCTCTCACCCAGAACCTTCTTGCAAACCCCGGATTTGATGCCTGGGAGGGCTCCACAGCGCCCAGCTGGTATCCCTGGCACGAAGACGCCGGAGATCGGTGCAAACAGGCACCCGACTGGCTCCCCTGCCGTCCCCATTGGTGGGTGGAGCGGGATTTTCGGGGATATGGCCTCTATCGGAGCGCCCCTTCCTCCCAGGCTGTCGGGGCCCAGTATGTGCCCTGGCACGCGGGCGTGATGCAAAGCGTCAACGTGGCGCCAGGAACCCGGCTGCGCTTCAGCGTCTGGGCCCGGTCCCATATCAGCAACGAAGATTTGCCCGCCCCTTCCTATGGCGGTTGGAACCCCAACTTCCGGGTGGGCATTGACCCTGAAGGGAAGGGAATCTGGTACGACCCGGGCATCGTCTGGTCGGCGCCGGTGAACGTGAACGACCAGTGGGTGCGGGTTTCGGTGGAGGCCACGGCGGGCTCCAGCGGCAAGGTTACGGTCTTTGTCGCTGCACGGATGACTGGTCAGATGCCCCTGGCCCACAACGACGCGTGGTTTGACGACGCCGAACTGATCGTGGTAACTCCTCCCACACCAACTCCCACCTACACGCCTACCCGCCCGCGCTTTCAGGCCACCTTCGTTGGAGAGACCGTTCCGGATGGGACCGTTTTTGATGGGGGGACGGCGTTCACCAAAACGTGGCGGATTCGCAACACCGGCACGGATGCATGGCCCGACAACACCGTTCTGGTTTTCGTCGGCGGTGAGAAGATGGGCGGACCGGATTCCCTGCCCATTGGGCGGGTCGCCCCTGGCGAGGTGAAGGAGATCACGGTCAACCTGGTCGCTCCTGCGGCGCCCGGGGACTATACGGGCAACTGGGTCCTCCAGGCGGGTGGTACCCGCATTCCCGGCAGTGAACTGTGGGTCAAGATTAAGGTCACGGCGCCGGCACCGCCGACTCAGCCTCCGACCCCTCCCACACCCATCCCCACGCCCACACCGGAAAGCGGCCAGATTTGCGTCCAGGCCTTCCATGACCGCAACGGGGATACCTTCCGTCAGCCAGAGACAGAGGAACTCCTGCCCAACGCGGTGTTCTCGGTGGGAAGCGCCGGGGGTCTGGTCGGGCAGTATACCACCGATGGGATCAGCGAGCCCTACTGCTTCTCCGGTCTGGCACCGGGGTCCTACCGGGTGAGCATCCAGCCCCCGGCGGGATATGTTGCCAGCGGCGCTCCGGAAATGCTGGTTGCCCTTGCAGGCGCCGCCCGAATGGACGTGGTGATGGGATTGAGGCGGGGTGAGGCCCCCTTCACAGCAACGGCGACCCCTGGCGTGGCCCTTCCTACTCCGCCGTCTTTTGCAGAACGTCCGCCCTTCTGGTTGCAGGCCCTGAGGGGCATAGCGAGTATCGCGGGTATCCTGCTTCTGTTGATAGCGATTATCTTGGGCGTTCTCTTTGTCCTGACCCGGCGGCGGTAAGTGAACAGGGGGCTAATCTTATCTGCTCTTCGCTCTCTGCCCCAAGAGCGCCTCCCTTGACAATTTTTCAACCTGTGGTAGGATTACACCAACAATTCCATAGCCCCGGCGGCACTCTTATCCAGAGAGGTGGAGGGACCGGCCCTGTGAAGCCTCGGCAACCAGATCGGTCGGGAGACGGTTGACCTCATCCGCTCCCCCGATCCAGGTGCCAATTCCGGCAGAACGGGGATTATCCGTTCTGGAAGATAAGAGGTGGCGCGCCAGTCGTGCCCCTTCTGTCTTTCCAGAGGGGGCTTTTTTTTGCCCCCGCACGAAAACCCTGCGACATCTTCCCTGGAGAGCCCGTCCGGGAGCCTATTTTTGCCAGCAGGAGGAACTATGTCCAAGCGTAATATCGTCGTTACAGAGGCCAGCGGGCAGTACATTGAGGATCTCCCGGTGGAAATCGTAGAGCGCAAGGGTATCGGCCATCCAGACAGCCTGTGCGACGGTATCGCCGAACGAATTTCCGTGGAGTATTGCCGCTGGTGCCTGGAGAACTTCGGGATTCTCCTCCATCACAACTTTGACAAGGTGCAACTCGTCGCCGGTGAAGTGGAAGTCCACTACGGAGGCGGACACATGATCCGCCCCATCCGCATCCAGATCGCGGGGCGCGGGACCCCTGCTTATAAGGGAAAGAAAATCCCTCTGGATACCCTTGCTATTCAGGCAGCACGCCAGTACATCCGGGAGACGATGCGCTACCTGGACCCAGACCAGCATATGGTTATTGATTCCTTCGTGGGCCGGGGCGCAGAGGAACTGGTTCACATCGTGGAGGAAGTGACCGCTAACGACACCAGTTTCGGCGTCGGCCACTGGCCCCGATCCGGGCTGGAGCACGCTGTCTACGAAACCTCCCGGTACATCAACTTCCAGTTGATTGACCAGTTTCCTATCGGCGAGGACGTCAAAGTCATGGGGGCACGTCAGGGGGACGAGATGGTTCTGACTGTGGCGCTCCCCTTCATTGCCACCCAGGTCGGGGATGCCGCAGAGTACGTGGAACTCAAGCACGCCGCCCAGGAGGCCATCCAGGCCTTCGCCAGCCAACTGGATACTCGCAAGGTCGTGGTAAACGTCAACACTGCAGACGATGTGGACGCCGGTGCGGTCTACCTGACACTGACTGGTACCTCTGCAGAGATGGGAGACGACGGCGCGGTCGGGCGGGGGAATCGGGTCAACGGCCTGATTACGCCGTTCCGTTCCGTCAGCCTGGAGGCGGCCTGCGGGAAGAACCCTATCTCCCACGTGGGAAAGATTTACAACGTAGTCGCTATGCTGGCAGCGAAGGACATTGTGGAGCGGGTTCCCACGGTGCGCGAAGCCACCGTCTACCTGCTTTCCCAGATCGGCAAGCCACTGGATCAGCCGCTGGTCGCTACGGCGTACGTGCGCCCCTTCTCGGGCTCCCTGACTCCCAGCATCCAGGCCGACGTGGAGGCCATCCTGGACGAACACCTGGCGCAGATCCACAAGGTTCGGGAGCGCATTATCAGCCGGGAAATTTCTCTCTTCTAAACGCATGGGCCGGACACTTTTAGAAGTGTCCGGCCCATCCACATCCCCCTAAAACAGACCACGGCCCCCCGGGGGCAGGGGAGCCGTGGCCTGCGAAAGGAGGGTAACCACTTGGGCAGAACAGGGGGCGGGGACCTGTTCCACGCCTCATTATAACTATCCTTGCCCGCCGGTCAATGGGAAAAAAGTACTACTATCTACATCTACTCCTCTGCCTCCTTTTGAGCGGGTGTCTGCCCTCCTCCCCGGTGGCGATACCCTCTCAGGTTCCTTCCTTGAGCCCGGTCTCTCCCACTCCGACTGTTTCTCCTACTCCGACTGTTCTTCCCACCCCTACGAGCACCCCAATGCCCGTGCCCACCCCTGGCCCGGCGGAGATTTTGGCGACCGTGGAGGCAGGAAGGGCCATAGTCGCTCGCACCGGCGTTCAGCCCCTCTGCCTCTGTCAGAAAGATACCGACGGGGACCAGACACTGGAATGGGTGGGACTCTACCTGCTTCCCGGCGAACCATCCCGTCTGACGGGCTTCGTCTTAGACGGAACAGCCTGGTTTCCCCTAACTCCGCCGGAGAGCGAGGAGTTTAAGGGCCTGGGGGAATTCCCCGCTTGTGAACTGGAGGTTCGGGACATCAACGCAGATACGATGCCAGAAGTCATCGTCTGGGGACATACCCAAAGCGGCGCAACGCTCCTGCATATCTTCCGTTGGGACGGGAGCCGGTATGCGTTGCTGGGAAGTTTTGAGGGCAAGGGCGGCGTCCGTCTGGAGAACCGCGATGGCGACCTTTACGATGAGATCGTCGTCCGCTGGAGGCCGGAAGGACCACTGGTCTGGGAAGTCGTCTACACCTGGGATGGGGCCCACTACGTGTGGACGTGGGATCGGTATGCCTGGTACTACCTGGATCGTCCCCACCCCTATTCCGACGACACACCGATCCATGCGCTCGCTTCGTTCTACCTGGCCCTGAACGACAGGGACCTTCCAGCGGCCTATCGTCTCCTCTCCCCCATGGCCCGGTCCAGACAGAGTTACGAAGGGTGGGCCCTCGGATTTGCCACGACCGTGCGAGTGGAGATGGGCGCAGCCCGCGTCGTTTCCGAGAAGGAAGACCTGGCCACTGTTGCTGCGCAGGTCCGAGCGCTGGATAATGTGGAAGGACGAATCCTCGCCCGCCTCTACGCAGTGGAATGGGAGTTGGTTCGCACCGAGGGGGGATGGCGTCTGGACCGGGGAAAGGCGGAGTTGTTGGAGGAGTGGGAGATGAACTACTACCCCTGATTGAGCAGAAGGTGGTTAAAGAATCAATTTTCGTTGCGGCGGCAGAGCCGCCACAACGAAAATGATCCTCTTTATCTCTCCTCCTGCGAACTTTATCCGCACTCCCTACTTTCCCCGCAGTTCCTTTAGTTTCGCCTCCCACTTGGCGTAGAGTTTCTGGTAGGTGGCCTCGGAGATGGCCCCGCTGGCCAACTGCGCATCCAGACTATCCAGCAGTGCCTGAATCTCCTCCGCCGTCTGGGGGACCTTCGGGACAGCGGGGGCCGCCGACGGTTCGGCGGGAGCGGCAGGCTTTTGCATCGCCTGGGCCATCATCTGGGCCATCGTGAGGCCCATGGCTGCGCCGGCCCCCAGGCCAACACCAGCCCCGGCCAGGCCGCCCGCTCCCTCCTGCCGGGCCGCGTCGCCCATCGCCAGCGCCGCTTTGTACTTCAGATAGGCGTCCATATCGCCGATGGCGCCCATCGCGGCGGCCTGGTCAATTGCCTTCGCCGTCTCCTCCGTCGGGCTGATAGACTCAATGTAGACGGACTTGAGGAGCAGCCCCCGCGCGGCGAAGTCCGGCTCCGCCTTGGCCCGCACCCCTGCGGCCAGTTCCTCCACCATCGCCGGGATGTCCAGGATGGAACGGCCCAACTCGCCCAGCAGGTCGGTCAGTTTGGTGACGATGATGCTGCGCAGGAACCGCTCAATGTCGGCCGTTCGGTAGAGCCGCTGTGCGCCGACGATCTGGTTGACGAAGAGTTGAGGGTCCGAGACCTGCATCGCGTAGGTCCCGAAGGCCCGCAAACGGGCCATCCCCAACACGGCGTCCCGGATGGTGATGGGCTCCGGCGTCCCCCACTTCATACCCAGGAACTCCCGTATGGAGACGAAGTAGACCTCTGCCTTGAAGGGGGTCTGGCCGGAAAAGGCCTTGCCGATAAGGTTGACCAACAGGGGGATGTTCGCTGTGGTGATGGTGTGTCGTCCCGGTCCAAAGACGTCCAGAGCCTTCCCGTCCCGGAAGAATACTGCAGCCTGGCTCTCCCGAACGATGAGCTGAGAGCCGATGCGGAAATCTCCCGACCCCTGTTCCGGGAAACGCCGGACGATGTCGCCCGCCATTTCGTCCGGAAGTTCAATGATGTCAAAAACCCGTGCCATTGTTCCTCCTATTGCATACTGCGGGTTACGTATAGCGTGTTATGTGCTCTGGGAGCCGCCCAGGATGACCTCGTCCCGCAGGCTGAAGGTGTTGTTGGCTTCTGCGCAGATGCTCTGGACGGCACGGATCGCCTCGGCCAGCCCTTCGCCAGACGGGATGGCGGTCTCCAGAGTGTCCAGCGCTGCCGAGAGACGATCGCCATACTCCAGCAGTTGGTGGTCAAAATCGTAGAGGCGATCCAGTTCCTCCTCACGGACACGGACGGCATCAAAGAGGCCGCTGTAGCCGTAGGTGGCCCGCCGGACTCGGTCTATGAAGGTCTGGAGTTGGGTGATGGCAACGCCCAAGTCGTCCAGGTATTCCAGCCGTCCGGCGCTGATGAGCCGCCGCTGGAGATCATCCATCCGGCGGCGCTGGGCCTCCATCCGAGTCGCCACCACCTGGCGCAGGAGTTTATCCGACTCCCGGCGCATTTCCTTTTCTTTGTAGCCCTTGTATCCGGGGATCTGCCCCAGCAGTTTCTCCAGCCCCGTTCGGGCCTCACTGACTCGTTTGTACAGGTCGCTCATAATGGCTCCTCCTTTGCAAGTCGCAAGGACGCAGGGTCGCAAGGCGCATAATGCTCTATGCGACGTATTAGAGCATATCTGAAAAATACTGAAGGTCGCGTAGCACAGGCTGTTGAACCGACGTTCTGACAGATGTCCACAGGTCTGGCGGCCTGCACTACAGCACTGCAGGTCCCCGGAGAGCCTGAATCTTCAGACTTGCTCTTACAGGAAAATTTCCGTCCCGCAGTACGGGCAACGGACCACGCCTTTGCCAGCCAGTTCCAGTTCTCCCCCACATTGGGGGCATTTGTTGGTGCGGAGTTTCGCCGCGTCTACCGAAATAAGGTCGCCCTGATCCCAGTTGATGTAGCCCGTGAAAAGCCCCTTGTTGACCAGGTCGTAGACCCACTCCCGAACCGTATCCCGACTGACCCGGAGTTCCAGGGCAGCCTCGGCGATGTTGACGCGGCCCTGGGCACGCACCATCCCCAGCAGTTTCTTCTGTTGTTGGGCAACAGCCAGTTCCCGCGCCTCCTGCTGGGCCCGAATGAGGATGAAGGCGCCAATGGCGACCATCGGAGCCCCCAGCAGGGCCCCCAGAACCGTCCCCAGTACACGCCCACCCGTCGTCTGGGCAGAAGTGAGGCTGACTGCGGCGATCAGGACACAGAGGACAGCACCACCGGCAACGAGAATCAGGCCCAGGACACGACCTGTTGTCATATGATCCTCCTGGTTACAGGGGCAGATAAAGAGTCTGGTCCAGAAACTCTTCTGCGGTACAAGACTGCCAGATTAGGTAAAGTTCCTCCACAATTTCTCCAATGCTGGTCCCCGGACGCAGCCAGAAGAGCCCCGGTATGTGCCGACCAGCAGCAAAATGAGCAGCCAGATAAGCCGGAAGTGTCCGTCGGTTTTCAGTAATTAGAATATAGCCATTTTCCTCAATCCACGTTAGAATGGTCGGATCCGGAGTGCCAGCCGCTGGCGCCCCCGGGTCCCCTATGGCAAGCACTTCAATCCGTAGGTCCCGCCTTCGCAACTGGCGCTGAACGGCACGAGGGATGTGCTCATCCAGAAGATACCTGGGACGGCTCATCTGATAGTCACGGATGTGAGTGCCGTTTTCTGTTCACGCTGACGCTGCCGGTACATTTCCAAACGCTGACGAAGGGAACGGACAAACTCCGAAGGAGCGCTCTGTTGCTCCTGCCAGGCCTCTTCACCCTGCCGCCAGCAATCCTGCATATACTGCTCTACCTTCTCGCGGTTTCGCAGATAGTAGAGTATAGCGGCATGAACCTGTTCCAGGGAAAGCGTAGGATACCGCAAGACGATTTCCTCCGGGCTAGCCCCCTGCAGATAGTCCCGAAGGACCGTTTCTAAGCCGATCCGGGTGCCTTTAATACGGATTTCGCCAGAATCCAGAAACTCAAAATAACTTTCCAGCATACTCCCTCCCTATGGGCGATCAAACTGATTATCCAAATCCTCCGCCCCCGCCGCCCCCGCCACCACCGCCGCCACCGCCGCCACCGCCGAAGCCACCGCTCCAGCCGCCTCCGCGAGCGGACGACGGCGCGCTGACGAAGACGGAGGCCGCGCTATCCAGCATAGAGCCCAGACCCCGGGAGAAGGCGTCCAGCGAGGCTCCCAGCCCCCGGCTCATCTGGTCCAGCGAGGGCACCCCACCCGGCGCGCCGAGGGGAGCGGGAGCCGCTAACCCCGGCCCACGCCCGCCTATCGCGTAGACCGGACGGCCATAGTAGAGTGGAGACGGAATGTACCAGACCGGCATCGGCAGGTCCTCCACCCGGGCGAACCGCCGAACCCAGGTACGGTCAACGCCGAAGGCAATGGCGTAGGGCAGGTACTTCTCAAACTGGTCGGCAGCCTCCCGAACATCGGTGTACTTTTCCATTTCCTGAAGGTAGCGCTTGAACGCGCGCCAGCGGGCCGCCTCCTCCGCCCCCTTACGGGTTTTGACCGGCATGTGCCGCCCGGCAACGATGAGAGCCACCGCCGTTGCCCCCAGCCCCAAAAACGGACAGATGGCCGCGCCCGACATCCCCATCAGCGGGCCCCCGATACACAACCCGGCGATAAAGACCAGCACCAACACTGTTGCGCCCAGACCGGTGTAGCGGGTACGAACTTTCTCCGGAGAAGTCCGGAAATACCCCCGCCGGACCAGTTGTTCGTAAATTCCCTTCTGGATTTCGGGGATGGCCGTATAGAACCGGTTCTTCAACTCCGACAGGCGTCGCTCCCCCTTTCGTCCTAACAGGTGGGAAAGCAGGACTTTTTCGTAGGGAAGCAGGTCATCGTCCGGCTTGTCCGTCCGGCGGAAGACAAAATCGGACGAGGCGGTCAACCATCCGCGCTCGGCCCTTTCCTCAATCTGCAGGTATCCCCGACGGGCCAGGTCCACCAACGTCGCCAGGATGTCCTGCAGGTCCGCCTTCTCGTCTACTAAGGCGCCCGCCACTCCCGGCGGCGCATCCGACGGCGGCTCCGTCAGGTAGTCCGTGGGGAGTTTCACCACTGGGTCCCGGCCCCGCAGGTACCAGAGCAACAGCACCAGGAGCGGCCCGCCGACGGTGAAGAGCCCACCCAGAAGCCCGAAGCCCAAGTTCATCAAGGGCTTCGCATCCTCCGCCAACTGCCAGGCCGCCGGACTGCCCTGGACGATCCCGTGGGGGAACTGAACCCGCACCTCCATCTCCTGTCCCGGATCCAGCACCTCCTGTGCTTCAAAGACTACCGTGTTCGTCCCGATGCCAGAAACGGTCGCTTCGGCAAAGTAGGCCGCCGCCTTTTCGGCCACCGCCCCCTCCGGCAGCCGGACCGTCACGGTAGAAGCCCGAACCGGGAAACTCCGATCGGGAAAAACGGCCTTCCACCACAGCTGATCGCCCCCCTCGTAGTAGCGCAGGCCGCCGTGGACCAGATAGCGAACGACGTAGACGTGGCGGGAGTTGGAGCGGGGCGCGGGCATCTCCCAGCGAATCCGGTATTCCCCTTCCTCCTGGGCGACGGAAACCGGGCAGGGTTGGCCGTCCTCCCAGACCTGGACGTCGCTAATAGCGGTCAACCGCTGCGCCGGGATGGCCCGATAGCCGTAGGTGAAGGTCCCGGAGGTGAACTGGATGACCTGCGTCTCCTGAACCAGGAAGTCCCCGTTTTCCAGGACAGTGATTTCCACATCCAGCCGTTCCCAGAAGAAGGTTTTGGACTGGGCGGAGACGGGAACGGGAAGCAGAAGGTATAAGACCAGGAACAGGGAGCAGAAGATAAGGAGCAGGAAGCGAGAGACAAAGGGATTGAAAAATTGTCTGCGGGCCATATCCCCTCCACAGGCATCCGAAAGGACTCTCTGGGGGTTTCCCGGAGAGTTCTGGCACAGCCCACCGCTGTATTCTAATACGCCCCAAGAGGCCCTGAGGTCGCGCAAGGAGCGCGGGGCCATTGATCCGGGGCGGGATTGGGGGCTGGGGCGGCGGCCCCCAGGGCCGCCCCCCCCCCCCAATCAACCCCCCGCGGTGTGGTGTGTGGGTTGTGGGGGGGGGGGTTGTGTGTGGGGGGGGTGGGGGGGGGGGGGGGCGGCCCCGCCCCCCCCCCCCCCCCCGCCCCAGCCCTATCTACCCCCAGGCCCCCTATCCGCCGGGCTCTCTCTCCAGAACCTCCATCACCGTGTACAGGGGCCGGTTGCGGACCTCGTCGTAGATGCGGGCCAGGTACTCCCCAAGGATGCCCAGGAAGAGGAGTTGGGTACCGCTGAGCAGTATCGCCACCGTCAACATTAGTCCTTGACCAGCCAGAGGGGCCTGCCCGGCCAGCCGCAGCCCCAGGAGCACCAGGCCCAGCACCAGGCCCAGGAGCAGCAGAACCACCCCGAAAGTCCAGGCCAGCCGCAGGGGGACATCGGAGAAGCCCGTGATGGCGTCCAGCGCCAGCCGGAACATCTTGCGGAAGGGGTATTTGGTCTGTCCGGCGAAGCGCGCGTGACGGTGGTAAGGAACCCCAACCTGTCGGTACCCCACCCAGGAGGTCATCCCTCGGATAAAGCGCCGATGCTCCCGTAACCGGCGCATGTCCTCCACCACCTTCCGGTCCAGCAGCCGGAAGTCTCCCGCCTCCATTGGGATGCGGATGTCGGTAAGCGCGGCGATGAGGCGATAGAAGAGGCGGGCAGTAAAGAGTTTGAACCAGGTCTCCCCCTCCCGCTCCGTCCGGACGCCATAGACGACATGGTACCCCTCCCGCCAGCGGGCTACCAGTTCGGGGATAACCTCCGGCGGGTCCTGCAGGTCGGAGTCAATAGTGACAACGGCGTCGCCGCGGGCGTAGTCCATCCCGGCGGTGATGGCAATCTGATGGCCGAAGTTGCGGGCAAAGCGGACCACCCGCACGTGCGGGTCCTGTTCGTGGAGTTCCCGACAGATCTGGAAACTCCCGTCGGTGCTCCCGTCGTCCACCAGCACCAGTTCCCAGGGCTCCCCTAACCCGTCCATCACCGCTCGGACGCGCCGGTAGAACTCTGGGAGCGTCTCCTCCTCGTTGAAGACAGGGGCGACAACAGAGATTTTCGGTCGGGTCATCCTCACTCCCAGAACCGCGCGGGCACCATTTCCCCGCGGAATGTGAGAATCCCAATACCGGATTCTTGGGCTATATCCTCCACGCCCTGATAGACCCGAACGGCGAACATGTAGGGCAGATAGGGCTTCGTCACGCCGTGGAGCCGCAGTTTTTCCTGGAACGATGGGTTCTTCAGGACCTTTACCCAATCCTCCAGTTCCGTTTTGCGCAGACGGCCCTTCACTTCAATAAGCACCCAACCCCGGGTTCCATCGGGCATCTCCACCGGCGCAGCCAGGTCTACTTCTCCGTCCATCACAATAGGGGTCGGACGGTAGAGGATGCGCATTCCCTTCTTTGCTGCAACGGCCCAAAGGATCTCCTCCGCATCCGCCTCCAGATCCAGCCCCAGGCGATTGGCGAGTTGGCCCAGTTCCCGGCGAAGCCGCTCTATCTGCACTTCGGTCCAATCCGCCAACCGGCGCACGGAATCCGCCAGCGAACGGATAGCCCCTTCCAGTTGGTCGCCCATCTGACGCTGGGTCTCGGCCAATTGACCCAGCCGCTCCTCCGTCCGCCGCTGGGCCTCGGCCAACTGATTCAGCCGCTCCTCCGTCCGCCGCTGGGCTTCAGCCAGGGCCTGAACGGTCTCCTCCAGCCGCTGAAGCCGCTCCTCCGTCCGCCGCTGGGCTTCAGCCAGTTGCTCCAGCCGTTCCTCCGTTCGCCGCTGGGCATCAGCCAGGGCGCTGATCGCCATCCAGACCTGGCGAACCTCCCCCCACTCCGGACCGGGTCGGCCCAGTTCCTGCCGAAGGGCCTGTATCTCCTCTTCCACCACTTGAAGAACGATCTCGCGAACTCGCTCCTCTGTAAGTACAGTCATTTCTCGACCCAGAGCCATCCTCCAACCTCCTATGTTCCCACCATCAACTCCACCAGGATCGCCTTCTGCGCGTGCATCCGGTTCTCCGCCTGGTCCCAGAGGACGGAATGGGGGCCATCGGCGACGTCGTCGGTGATTTCCTGGCCCCGATGGGCGGGCAGGCAGTGCATCACGATGACGTCGGGTTTAGCCTTCGCTACCAGCGCCGCGTTGACCTGATAGGGCGGGAAGACCTTCGCGCGCGCCTCCGCCTCCGCCTCCTGCCCCATAGAGGTCCAGACGTCGGTGTAGAGGACATCGGCCTCCCGGACGGCCTCCACCGGGTCGTGGGTCGCCAGGATGCGGCTCCCGCTCTCGGCAGCGAACTTCTGCCCCAATTCCCAAACCTGCGCAGGGAGTTCGTAGCCCGGCGGAGTGGCGATAGCGAAGTCCATCCCCAGTTTGGTCGCCCCGAAGAGGAGCGACGTCGCCACGTTGTTTCCATCGCCCACAAAGGCCAGTTTCTTCCCCTTCAGATCGCGGCCCTTCTTCTCAATAATGGTCAGGAAGTCGGCCAACCCCTGGCAGGGATGGCTGTAGTCGGAGAGGCCGTTGATGACAGGAACACGGGAGTATTGGGCCAGCGTGACCAGGTCAGAATGGGCAAAGACGCGCGCCATAATCGCGTCCACGTAGCGGGAGAGGACACGGGCCACGTCGGGGATGCTCTCCCGAACGCCCAACTGGATTTCCTGCGGGGATAGGTAAAGGGCATGCCCACCCAGGTGAAGCATCGCCATATCAAACGAGACACGGGTCCGCAGGGAGGGCTTCTGGAAAATCATTCCCAGGACCTTCCCCTTAAGCAGGGGACGGTTGCTGCCCTGCCGCTTCCACTCCTCCTTCAGTTCTATCGCCAGGTCCAGCAGGTGCCAGATTTCCTGCGGAGAAAGGTCAGCCAGACACAGGAAATGCTTCATTCGTGGCCTCCTTCACAGAAAGTTGCTTCCCGCAGCGGTTGGGTCGTTGCAAAAAACCGTGGGCTCGGTGCCCCCTTTGGAAGTATACCACACTCCCGCATCAACTAAAAATGAGTTCTTCTATGCGCTTGATGTCCTCCGGCATCACGTCGGGAAAACGCAAGCCGCCCTTCACCTCTGCGCCCTCGGGCTTGAACTCGTAGCCCGCCAAACTCAAGATGACGTCCCGCGCGCCCGTCATCGCCTGGTAGAATCCCCAGAGCGGGCTGGAAGACCAGGCCGTATCCACGACCTGAATCCGTCCCCCTTTCAGGTAGACCACATCGGCAAACCCGCGCCGCTGGGCATCCGGAGCGACGATGATGATGCGCTTATTGGTCAGGATAAACCGCCACTGATAGTAGAGGAGAAGTTGACGAATGGTGCTGATGACCCCATACACAGAAAGAAACAGCAGAAATCCCACGAGAGCCTGGAGCACCGCTGCAACGCGCATCGCCGAGATCACGATCAGGCCCAGGGCGACAAAAGAGGCGAACGCCAGCGCGGCGCGAAAGAGGGCCAGGGCGATGTGCAGGCGATACGGGGCCATCCGGACTTCCAGTTGAACGCTTTCCCCCTCCAAGAAGTGGGGCGTCGGCAGGATACCCTCCATCAGGGGGCGCAGCCAGCGGAAACGGGCCAGCCGCGCCACCACCCGCTCTACCCCGGAAGGGGCTGGCTCAAAAGGTGGACGACGGGCCGCGCGCGCGGCCCGATAGCGTCGGAGTCGGTCCAGCGCCTGCCCGCAGATTCCCCCCAGGGGTTTAATGCGAGCCAGGTTCGCCAGAACCCACTCCGCGCCCCCCAGAACGGCAAGCCCGATCCGATTCACGGCGCCGGAATAATCAGTTGCTGACCGACTTTGATGTCGTCGGGGTTGACGATGTTGTTGCGCTGCTGGAGGGCCTGCAGGCTCACTCCAAACCGACGAGCGATGCTGTAGAGGGTGTCGCCGGACCGGACAATGTAGACCTGCTCACCAGGCCCCGGCGCCATCTGGGCTGTAAAGACGGGAACGGTCGGGGCAACAGAGCCCTGGGGCGGTGTGGCCTCCGGAGAGACCGGCGAAGGTACGACCGGGACCGGAGTCGGCGGGACAGGGGTTGGGACGACGGGGGCAGGGGGCGCAGGCGTGTAGACGACCACGGTGGGCGCCGGGACTCCTCCTGCGGCCTCGTTCAGAATCTCCCGGCTCACCTGCTGGATCACCCGGATGTCCGGCGACTGACGCGCGTTCAGCAGCCGCTGGGCCACCCAGTTGGGCAGGAACGCGTCCACGATCCAGCCGATGATCCACAGAGCCAGAACGACCCCGAAGAAGTAGGTGATGACCTGGATCGGCCCCTTCGCCAACAGGTCTTTTTTGAAGAAAAGCCAGAGAGCCCAGACCAGACCCAGGATCAGGGGTACGAAGGGCAGCAGTGCAGCAAGGTTCATTCTGTCCTCCTCCGTTGAAAAGTTCCGTTGGACTTCCGCGTCTGTTTCCGGACAAGGACGCTGCGCCAGGAAGGGCCGGGGGTCCACATATCCCCCTGCCACCTTGTCGTAAAGCGCAACGTAGAACGGACGCTCTCTCCCGCCCCCTATCGTTCCTAACGGCTCCCCGGCGCGGACTTCCGCGCGCTCATTCACTGCGGAGCGCAGTCCCGAAACCCAGAGAGTCCACTCGTCGTTGTCTATCTGAAGGGTCAGGTCCCCCCACTGGTCGGTGTAGCGGGCCAGGCGGCCGGGCATAGGGGCGGGCAGCAGCGCCGCCCGCTCCGTCGCCATCGCCGCGCCGGGGAAAGGCCCACAGGCCAGTTCTCCCACCCACCGGACTGGCGCATCGGGCCGCAGGACAGGAGCCAGGTCGTCCCGCCCTCCCTCGTGAGGAAAAACAAAGCACTCCCCCACCCTGCGGGGAAAACAGGAGGGATTGGCCGCCGGCCGGGGATGGACCCATGCTGGCGGAGCCGCCCAGGCCCAGAGACGGTCCCACCCCTCCTGCAACAGCCGCACTACGGGCAGGAAAGGGGAAGGAAGGTCCGGAGAAGGGTTTCGGTTCAGTTGCGCCTG
>JANXAH010000138.1 GCA_025062415.1 Anaerolineae bacterium
CCAGCATGCGCTCTTCGGTGAGCACGATGTCGGTGCCCGGGGCGGCGCCCATCAGCAGCGACATGCGGACTGCGTCAGTGCCGTACTTCTCGGTGACCTCCAGGGGATCGATCACATTGCCGCGGGTCTTCGACATTTTCTGCCGCTCGGCGTCGCGCACCAGGCCGTGAATGTACACCTCGCGGAAGGGGACGTCACCCACGCACTCCAAGCCCATCATGATCATGCGGGCGACCCAGAAGAACAGGATGTCGAAGCCGGTGATGAGCAGCGAGGTCGGATAGAAGGTCCTCAAGTCAGGGGTGTCGTCCGGCCAGCCCAACGTGGAGAAGGGCCAGAGCGCCGAGCTGAACCAGGTGTCGAGGACGTCGGGATCCTGCTCGATGCGGGCCGAGCCGCAGTGCGCGCAGCGTGCCGGGTCTTCGCGCGCGACGATCGTCTGCCCGCAATCTTGGCAATAGAAGGCGGGTATGCGGTGACCCCACCAGAGCTGCCGGGAGATGCACCAATCGCGGATGTTGTACATCCACTCGAAATAGGTCTTGGTCCAGTTCTCGGGGATAAAGCGGATGCGGCCTTCCTCGACGACGCGGATGGCAGGCTCGGCCAGGGGCTTCGTACGCACGAACCACTGGATGGAGACCAGCGGCTCGACCGGGGTCTTGCAGCGCTGACATTTCCCCAAGGCGAGCTGGTAGGGCTCGATCTTCTCGAGCAGCCCGAGGTCCTCGAGATCGGCCACCACGCGGCGACGTGCTTCGAAGCGGTCCAGGCCCGCGTAGCGGCCTGCCTCGGCGGTCATGACGCCGGTCTCGCCGATGACTTGGATCTTGGGCAGGTTGTGACGGCGGCCGGCCTCGAAGTCGTTCGGGTCGTGGAAGGGCGTGACCTTGACCACCCCGGTGGCGAAGTCGGGCCGGGCGACCTCGTCGGCGATGACCGGGATCTCACGGTTCATCAGCGGCAGCAGGACCCGCTGGCCTTGCAGGTCACGGTACCGTTCGTCACGCGGGTTGACGGCGACGGCCGTGTCGCCCAGCATGGTTTCCGGGCGCGTGGTGGCGACCACCAGGTACCGGTCCGAGCCGATGACGGGATAACGGATGTACCAGAGGTTGCCCGCCGTTTCGTCGTGCACCACCTCCAGGTCCGACAGCGCGGTCTGGCACCGCGGGCACCAGTTCACCATGTATTCGCCGCGGTAGATCAGCCCTTTCTCGTACAGTCGCACGAAGGTCTCGCGCACAGCACGCGAAAGACCGGGGTCGAGCGTGAAGCGCTCGCGGCTCCAGTCGCAGCTTGCACCCAGGCGGATCATCTGGCGCTTGATGGTGTCGCCATAGAGTTCCTTCCACGCCCAGACCCGCTTTTCGAACGCCTCGCGGCCGAGGGCACGGCGATCGAGGCCCTCCTCGGCCAGGGCGCGTTCGACGAGCATCTGGGTGGCGATGCCGGCATGGTCGGTGCCGGGGAGGAAGAGGGTATCGTAACCGCGCATCCGGTAGTAGCGGGTCTGGAGGTCCTCCACCGCGGCGGTCATCGCATGGCCCAGGTGAAGGACGCCGGTGACGTTGGGCGGAGGCATAGTGATGCAGAAGCGGGGGCCATCGGGGGAGGCCAGCCCCTTCTGGATCAGGGTCTCGGGGCGGAAGAATCCCTGCTCCTCCCACCAGTGGTACAATCGCTCTTCAATTTCGGCAGGGTTGTACACTCGGGCCAATCGTTCGGTCATAGAGCCCTCCTGGAAAACGCGCATCGTGCGTTATTTCTCCATGGGACAAACTGGCATCCGAAATAAAACGCCCCTTCCGTCCAGGGACGGAAGGGGCGCTCCGCGGTACCACCCTGGTTCGCCAGCATACGCCAGCGCACTCTATACCCTCGTCCGTCGTCAGACGGCCAAGGGCTTCCGCTATAACGGGCGAACCCCGGAGAGACCTACTGCGGCAGATAAGGGCAACGCTTCTTGTACAGCGCCGCTGCCCCACTCAGACCGGTTTGGCCTCTCGGCTCCCAGGCGACCTTCAGCCGGTGGCGACTGCAGGGGCTCGCACCCGTTGACCCCTTTCTCTGCCCGATCCGTAGCGCAGACCTGCGCTACAGGTCGGTTCGCCAGCGCCGGGCCGGCCTACTCCTCCTGTTCCCAGCCATTCCTGCTGTAAAATTTGCTCTTATTTTACCCGTTCCCCCGAATTTGTCAAGGTTATGCCCCAATCGTGATGGTTCACCAGTTGGTAAAGTTGAGGTAAAATAAGAGGGAGCCCTTTAGAACAATCACAGCGTTGTGATGGGAGATGAGGCACTGGCGAAGGCATCTGGAATATGGAGTAATCTTCGGTATGCTGCTCACGGGCGCCTATGCGCTGGTCAGCGGACTGCTGGCGGACCTTTTCGGGTTTCCGCGTTTCCTCCTGCACTCCTGGGCGGGCTACGCCTGTGCCCTGTTCGTTCTGGTCCACCTGGCCCTGAATCGCCACCGAATCGCTTATTACCTTCGCTTCCGCCCTCCCAGCGAAAAGAAAGCACCCCCTGCCCCTTCAACCCGGTCCGTGCGTCTGGACCGACGAGGGTTTCTCCTTGGAATGTTCAGTGGCCTGGCCGGATTTCTGGTTGGACTTCTCTTTCCTCTCTTCCGGCGGCCTGCTACGGAGGAGGACTGGGGACAACAATATCACCGCTGGAGCAAGCCAGGAGGCTCCGGCCTGGACGCGTTCCGGATAGATTGGGGCGTCCACCCAGTGCCCTTCAAAACGTATCCCCAGGCCCCGCGCGCCGTCCTCCCATCCCCTGCGTGGCGCGGGCCGTCCATCGGGGAAGTCATTGCTGCCCGTCGCTCCCGCCGGGAGTACGTTCCGGGGCCTCTTTCCCTGGAAGAACTCTCAGTCCTCCTGCACGCGGCCCAGGGGATCACTGAACCACGGTGGGGCTTTCGGGCAGCGCCCTCCGCAGGAGCGCTGTATCCCATAGAGACCTATGTTGTAGTCCACAACGTGGCTGGGTTGGATCCGGGTCTCTACCACTACGCTGTCGCCGATCACACCCTGGAACAGATTCGGACCGGAGACCTCCGGGCCGAACTGGTTCGGGCGGGCATCGGGCAGGAAATGCTGGGGACCGCCCAGGTCTGCTTCATTCTGACCGCCGTCTTTGGACGGACCCGCTGGCGCTATCGGGAGCGAGCCTACCGGTACATCCTGCTGGAGGCCGGACACATCGGGCAGAACATCTACCTGGCCGCGACGGGATTGGGGCTGGGAGCCTGCGCGGTGGGGGCCTTCCTGGACGACGCGGTGAATAGATTGCTGGGGGTAGATGGGGAGGAAGAGGCCACGCTGTACCTGCTTTCAGTGGGCCGAATCGGAGGTTAGGGATGTTCCATCCGGAAGACCGTGTCCTTGTTGCCGTGATGAAGGACCTGCGGGATTTTGAAATTGCCCGCGACCAGGGTTGGTATCGGATTCCTGTCCGGCACGCGCCGCCGAGCACCGCCGAGGCCGTTGTTCTGGCCTTCTACTTCACAAAAGCCTTTGGACCGGAGGGGTGGGCTATCCGCTGGTACGCGCCGGTACGGGGTCACGAACTGGTCCGTCGCCGTGACCTGCTCCCCGATGAGCCCCACCATCCCCGTGCGGATGACCTCTACTATAAGATGCAACTGGGTCCCCTGGTCCGGATGGAACGTCCTATCCCCAGTCTCCGCTGGCGGCGAATCACCTTCATAGAGACCACCTGGGATCGGTTCCTCGCAGCAGAAGAGATCAACGACCTCTATGCCTCGGGAGCGGATGGTCTCTTCGTCACCCTCAAAGAGGCAGGTTTTTATCCGGAACGGGAGTATACGCTTCGGGATGGGACAGCGATTTACCAGGTGGATCTGGCGATTCCCTGCCGGGAGGGTATGGTTGCCATCGTTGTGGGAGATCGGCCTGCGCCGCCGGGGGCCCTGCGGTGTCCAGACCTGGAGACTGTTCGGCGAGCCGTAGCGGAACGGGGTGGCGAAGCCCGATAATACCCGGAGGGGCAAGGGGGCGCTGCGGCGGCCCCTGGGGGCCGCCGCAGCGCCCCCCGTTCCCAGGCAGGGAAAACCACCCGCGAAACGAATCGGAGCCCTCGGTGTTGCCAAATACAGAAATTGTGTTATATTGGCTGCCTATCCTATCAGGAGGAATCGGAAATGTCGGATTGTCTGGTCATTGCCAATCCGATTTCAGGACGTGGGGTGGGAGAGCGCACTATCCCCCGTGTCATCCAACTGCTGAAAGAACAACGGGTGAAATTTGACCTGGTGCGGACAGAGCGGCCCTGGCATGCAGCAGAATTGGCTCGCCGGGCAGTGCGCAGCGGCTATCGGTTGGTCGTAGCATTGGGAGGCGACGGGACGTCCAACGAGGTCCTGAACGGGTTGATGGAAGCCCGGGAGGCGGGAGAGGGAGAAGCCGCAATGGGTGTCCTCTGTGTAGGCACAGGGAATGATTTTGCCTATGGGGTGGGCATCCCCAAAGACCTGGAGGAGGGATGTGCTGCTATTGCCCGGCGGCGCACCCGATGGATAGACGTTGGGCTGGCGCGCGGATTCCGATACTTTGGGAACGGAATTGGCATTGGCTTTGACGCTGCGGTCAACGTTTTCGCCTCCCGGCTCCAGCGCTTCCGGGGATTTCTGGTCTACCTGATCGCCGTTCTGCGGACGCTCCTGTTTTACTATCACTCGCCGATGACCCGAGTGGAACTGGATGACCGGACCATAGAACTGCCTGCGTTAATGATTTCCGTGATGAACGGCCGGCGGATGGGCGGAGGATTCCTGATGGCCCCGCATGCACGTCCGGATGACGGCCTCTTTGATTTGTGTATTGGGGGAAAGATGAGCCGGCCGGAGATGATCTCCTTTGTGCCCCGCTTCATCAAGGGCACACAGGTGGGGGACCCGCGGGTCATTATGGCTCGGTCCCATCGCGTCCGAGTCTCCATTCAGGGCTCCGGTATGGCAGCCCACGCCGACGGTGAAACACTATCTCTGAAAGTCCAGGAAATGGACATAGAGGTGATCCCACAGGCGCTACAGGTAGTCTATTAGAGTTCAGGTTCCCTGGGGACCTACCGCACTGTAGTACATCGCTGAGCCTGTAAACGTTCGTCAGAAAGCCGTTTCGGGCCAATCATCACAGGCTAACAGCCTACACACGCGACCTTCGGCATTTTTGCACTCCAACCTGTGGATAACTCGCCTTTTTCTGTGAACAACACAATCAGGCTGTGGATAGTCAAACGCCTCCGACGCCTACGGCTTTAGACCTTGAAAACTCTCTACCCCACCATAAACACCTATCCCAGAGTTGTCCACAGGGCTTCCCCGGTCTCTGATGTCCCCTTCCCCGCAGGAATGCCTGTACCCAAAGGATGCACTCCCACATCTGGGGAAAGGAATCCCTTATCCCCAGCCTTATCCCACGCTACTATGATCTCTGCTATCCCTGAATTCCATACAACTCAACGTTTGGAGAAGAATTGGAGAAGTTGGTAGTAGGCAGCCCTGCTGTTTGCTGTAAACTCCTGTGGCTCTGTTGAGTTCCACGGTTGTCCGGATGATTCTACCCTATCGCATTTTGCGGAAAATGGTTTCTGGTATACAATTAAGCTACCATCCGAGGAACACATAGATGCCCTCCTGGTAGAGGTTTTACACCTCCTTGGACGAGGGGCGCAGGATGACATTTCTGCTCTGGGAAAGCCATTTGCTGCCATATCTGGAGTGGCCTACTTACTGGCTCGCCATTTTGCTTCTGGGGCTTTTCGTCGGTGGATTCCTCTGGAGCCTGATATCCTCACGCAAAGATTTCGTTGCTCTCCGGCGCGGGCGGCTGGTCCTGTTTCTGGTCCTTCTTTTCCTGACCCCTCTGCTGAATCAAATGCTGATCCTGCGGCCCGCAGCCCCGAATCTGCTTCCTCCGCCGTTCCTGCCCGCCGAACCTGCTGTACCAGCACTTCCACTCTTTGGCTTCCTGCCGTTGGCCATCGCAGCAATCTGGTTGGGGAGAGGACCTGCCCTTATCCTGGCTCTTCTGGCGGGCCTCTTCCGCACTACGTCGTATCTTCCTACTGAATCGCTGGCCTTTGCATTTCAGGTCTGGCTGGCTTCATTTTTCCTCCGCCAAGATTACCGGGGCTCTCTGGCGCGTGCTCTGCGTCAACCTGTTCTGGCTTTCCCTCTTGCTGCTGCTCTTCTCTTTGTCCTCACCTTAATCGCGGTGTTGACTGGAGAATATCGCCCCGGGTACGGCCTCGTTGTCTTGGACTATACCCTGACCCTCTCCAGCATTGCGGTTCCCCTGACCCTGCTGGAAACGCTGGCCTATGGACTTCTCTTCCAGGTGATTTACCTGTTGTTCCCCCACATCCGCCCCGTGGGGATCGCCCAGCGCACCCCGCCGTATGCGCGCACGTTGAAACGTCGTTTCTTGTTTATATTTATTCCCCTTTTTGTCCTCTTCTTCGCTGTGCTGGTTTACGCTGTTGCGGCCTCTGCAATGCGTATTGCGACGCGGCTGGCTGTAGACGCGATGCTGCGGGATGCTACGAACGGTGCCACCGGTGTCAGCGAGTTCCTCTCCACAGGTCAGAGCCTGATCCGTCAGTTTGCTGCGGCGCCCGATGTATGGAGCAAGGATCCCGCGGCTTGTTCCGAGCAGTTGCGAACATTTGTTCAGATGCTTCCCTTCTTCAGCCGCCTGACGGCGTATGATGAGCAGGGGGGAATTCTCTGCACCTATCCCCATGCTTCCGAATCGGAAGTCGTACCAACGCTGGAGGAGCAGGAGTTCCTGACTGTTGTCCAGGTGACGGGTGGGGTTCAAATAACCCCTGCGCATCGGGGACCGGAAGGGCAGATCATTTTGTCCTTCATCAGTTCCCTGGGGTCTGTTGAGGGGGAACCCCATGGCGCGTTGGTGGGACGGGTGGAACTGGGGTTGAACCCTCTTTTAGACCGGGTTCTGACCAGTCTCCAGTGGACGATGCAGCAGGGGGAGGGGTTTGTTGTAGATGAACAGGGACGGATTGTGGCCCATCCCGACCCGGCCCGCCTGCTGGAACAATGGGGGGTGGACCAGAGCACGCCACCCCTGGTCACGGTGGAACACGGAGAGGGATGGGTACGGGAGACGCGGGATAGCCGGACCAACGCCCGATTGCTTTCCTGCTATGTGCCAGTCCCTGGGTCGCCGTGGGCGATCGTGATTCTGGTACCCCACCACGTGCGGATGATGCTGGCCTTCAATATTGCGGCCCCGCTTCTCATCCTTCTGGCTGTGCTGACAGGCATCCTGACCATCACCATCACGTTGACTATTAGCCAGTTGACGCGCCCGCTGAACCTGCTGGCCCGTGCTGCGGAGGAAGTGGCCCGCGGGAATCTGGACCGCGCTGTGCCAGTGACGGGGGATGACGAAATCGCGCGCCTGGGTGAGGCAATGGAACGAATGCGGGTCAGCCTGCGCCACCGCCTGGAAGACCTCTCCCTGCTGTTACGAGTTGCGCAGGAAGTTTCTGCCACCCTGGACCTCTCCCAGGGGATTCCGCGGATCCTGGAGGGTGCTCTGCAGGCCTTGAATGCCCGAGTTGCCCGCATCGTCCTGCTCTCGGCGGCAGGTGACCCTCAGGTTGCGATGGGGCGCGGGGACTTCGTGAACGGTGTGAGCCATCTGGACCGGGCGCTGGCCCTTGCTGCTCGGGATGTTGCCAACCCTGTCGTCCTGGAGAACCTGCGGCGGGCAAGGATGCTCTCTGTGCCCGACTCCTTGCTGGAGGAAATTCAGGCCGCCCTCGCTCTGCCGGTGATGAGTAAAGGGCAGCCTGTAGCAGTTATGTGGGTGGGATTCGCTCGTCCCCGGCGAATAGAGCCCTCGGAGATAGACCTTCTTTCCACGCTCGCCAGCCAGACAGCGGTGTTGGTAGAGAATGCTCGCCTCTTCCAGTTGGCCGAAGGAGGGCGACGTCGGCTCTCGGCCATTCTAACCAGCACCAGCGATGCTATTCTGGTCACCGATCGGGATGATCGGATTCTGCTGGTGAACCCGGCGGCGGAACGGGCTCTTGGTATACCGTCGGAGGAACTGGTCGGGCGTCTGGTCACGGAGGTGCCTCTGGAGGAATCCCTCGTGCGCATTCTAAGGGAACCTCTGGGAAGGGGCGGTCCCCTCGTGGAGGAAGTTCCGCTCCCCAACGGGCGGGTTTTCTACGCCAGTGCCTCCACCATCCTTAGCGCTGAAGGGGAGAATATGGGCCGGGTCGTGGTCATGCGGGATATCACTCATTTCAAGGAACTGGACGAGATGAAGTCGGAATTTGTGGCCACCGTCTCCCACGACCTTCGGGCTCCTCTCACCTTCATTCGCGGCTACGCCAGCATGCTCCCGATGGCAGGAGACCTCACGCCGAAACAGCAGGAGTATCTGGAGAAGATTTTCGCTGGCATTGAACAGATGAGCGCATTGGTGGAGAATCTGCTTAACCTCCAGCGAATTGAGGCCGGGATCGGGTTGGAGGAGCGGCCTTGCCACCTGGGGGCGTTGCTGGTGGAGGCTGTGGACGGCATGCGGGCCCGCGCGGTGGCGAAAGGGCTCACTCTTTCTATAGAAGCTTCTGAGCCCGCTCCGGTTGTCTGGGGAGATGCGATGCTTTTGCGCCAGGCCATCGCAAATCTGGTGGATAATGCCATTAAGTACACCCCCGCTGGAGGGAAGGTGACCGTTGGGCTTCGGGTCGTCGGGCAGGAAGTGCATATCTCGGTCACGGATACCGGTATCGGTATTGCGCCGGAGGATCAGGTTCGCCTCTTTGAGAAGTTCTACCGGATCCGCCATCGTGGGATGGATGAGGCGCCCGGCTCTGGCCTTGGCCTGGCGATCGTCAAATCCATTGTGGAGCGGCATGGAGGGCGTGTCTGGGTGGAGTCGCAACTGAACCGGGGGAGCACTTTCACCATCGCCCTTCCCCTCCGGAGGCCTTCAGAGGCCCGGGATTCCGAGAGGTAGTGCACCGACACGTCTGCGCCGTCTGCAAACTCCAGGAAAACCTGATGAGTCTTCAAATAGGGATCGTTGGGCTTCCGAATGTTGGCAAATCCACCCTCTTTAACGCCCTTACACGGGCCGGAGCGGCCGTGGGGGCTTATCCCTTCACGACGATTGATCCTAACCGCGGGGTTGTCCCCCTGCCGGATCGCCGCCTGGAGGCGCTGGCGAAACTGGTCGGACCCCAACAGGTGACCCCGGCTACGGTGGAGTTTGTGGATATCGCCGGGCTTGTCCGGGGCTCCCACCGGGGCGAGGGGCTGGGGAACCGCTTTCTGGCTCACATCCGGGAGGTGGACGCGATTGTTATCGTTGCCCGGTGTTTCGCCGACCCGGATGTGGTGCACGTGGACGGAAGTGTAGATCCAGTCCGGGACCTGGAAGTGCTGGACCTGGAACTGGTTCTGGCAGACTTGGAGACGGTTCAGCGTCGTTTGGAAAAGACGCGCCCTGCAGCCCGATCGCGCCCGCGGGAATTGGCGACGGAACTGGCGCTGCTGGAGGACCTGGAACAACGGCTTCAGCGGGGGGAGCGAGCATCCCTGTGGGCAGCGGAGGGGGAGGAGCAGGCTGCGCTGGCCCGGGAACTCTTCCTTCTGACCGCCAAGCCCCGCCTGTACGTCGCAAATGTCGCCGAGGAGGACCTGCCGGATGGCGGGGAATGGGCTGCAGCGGTCGCTGCGCGGGCCCAGGTGGAAGGTGCTCCCTGTATCGTCCTCTCAGCCCGCCTGGAGGCCGACCTCGCCTCCTGGTCTCCGGAGGAGGCCGCAGAGTACCGGGCTGGACTGGGCCTGAAAGAGTCGGGGCTGGAAGCGCTGGTCTGGGCAGCCTATCGGCTTTTGGACCTCATCACGTTTTTCACCATCGCAGGTGGTCGGGAGGTGCGGGCCTGGTCCGTGCGGCGGGGAGCGACGGCCCCGGAGGCGGCCGGAAAAGTCCACAGCGACATGCAGCGGGGCTTTATTCGCGCAGAGGTCATCCACTGGGAGGAACTGGTACGAGCCGGGGGATGGGCCGCCGCCCGGGAGCGCGGCCTGATTCGGATAGAGGGGCGAGACTACCGGATTCAGGACGGCGATGTCTGTCTGTTCCGGTTCAGCGTGTAAGGAAGCGAACGTGCCAGGCACTTTGGAGGTGCCTGGCACGTTTTTTGTCAACCCCGGGCGATGATGAGCCCGCTGGGCGTGGTCCGGCGGTCGGTGGTCTCCCGCTTCTTGCCCCGCCGGTCCTCCGTCTGGACCATTGGGCGAGCGATCTCCAGCGCACGGGCCAGCCGCTGGGCGACTTCTTCTTCTCCCCGCTCCCGCATATCCTTCTCCGCCTGTTCCAGCAGCGCAAGGAACTGCTCGTTCAGCAACCGCCCGTTCTGTTGGAGAATCTGGCGGGTAGTCTCGTCGTCGGGCGACTCCGCCAGACGGGTGAGGAGAACCAGTTCCGGCGGCACTTGCTCCTGGAAGAGTTTCATCACCAATTGCCAGATGTTCTGAAGCCGCTCCGCCAGGGCGCTGTCGCCTGCTTGCTGCGCTGCCTCTATCTCGCTGGCCAGAACGCTCAGGAAGAGATCGTCCATCTCCACCAGTCGCCGCCGGGCCAGAAGTTCCGGTTCCTCCGAAGCCAGAAGTTCCCGCACCAGTTGCAGCCGGGCCGCCACAACCTCCCGGGCCTCTTCCCGCATTTTCTCCCGGACTTTCAGAACCTCTTCCCGCAGGGCCTCCAGCCGCTGGCGCTCCGTCTCTGTTTCTGCATCTTCTATTCGGGCCGTCAGTTTCTGGAAGAAGAGGTAATCCACAAGGGGCAGGCCCAGCCGGATGAGAATGGTGCGGGTTGCCGCGTCTTCCGTGGAGATCAGAAGGTTCAGCAGGTTCTCCCGAGTCGGCTGTTCCCGCAGCGCCCGGACGGCGTCGGTGCGGGCTGCCAGACGGCGCCCAATCGGCGTCTGCTCTGCCAGCATAGCCTGAATTTCCAGGAGTTGCCGCACCGCCTCCTGGTTCCCCAGAAGGTCCGCCTGCTCCAGGTTTAACTGGAGAATTCGGAAGAAGTCCTCGTCTATTTTGGCCTCATTTTCCCGCACAACCCGCAGGCGATCCTCCGGGGTGGAGGCCTCCAGCAGACGTTTCAGCAGTTCTGCGCGCTCCCGCTGGGCCTGGATCATCTCCTGGGTGATGCCATCGGCCTCCAGGACGCGGTTGACCAGGCTCTCGTAGGAAAAGAAGACCTGGGGGTTCAGAAGGTATCCTTTCCGCTGTTCCTGGGGAAGCGTGCTCATCACTGCGCGGGAGAGCGCACCGATGGCCTGCTGCCGCTCCAGGTCGGTTCGGCCTGCAGCCAGCGGCATAAAGACCAGGGCCAGTTCTTTTTTCCGGTCGTGGTAAATGAACGGGATATCCAGCGTGCTTGCGAATCCGCAGGTCGGGCAGACGACCAGGTTGACCTGGCCCCCGAGCAGTCGGGTTTTCGCAGTGGGGTCCACTTCCACATCCAGAATCTGCTCCACAGGAGCCGCAAAAGCCTGTCGGCAGTTGGGACATGTCAATCGTGCGACCAGTTGCGCCATCGGCTTTCTCCTTTCCAGTTCAGGATTAGGGCCTTGCGGCGGACCGAAGGGCCGCCGCAAGGCCCCGCATCTACCCCGCCAGAGCGCTCAGAGCCTGCTCCAGGGCTGCCTCCACCTGCGCGCGGGGCGCAGCCGGAGCGCTCCCCTGGGCAAAGCGGGCCTGCCCTCCGCCCTTTCCGCCCAATCTATCGCAGAGAACGCGAAGGATGGCCACGGCATCGGCGGTCCCCTCTGCGCAGGCGACGCAAAGGTGGACCCGCTCTCCCAATCCCGCCAGAACTGCGACGGTCTTTTCCCGCGAGGCGATGGAGAGGGCGAGGGTCCGCAGTTCCGCAGGGTCCCGGCCCTCCAGCACGGCGCGGGCGACCCGGACTTCCCCGATGGGAATCGCTGTCGCAGCCAGGTAGGCGGCCTCGGCCTCCAGCAGCCGTTCCTGTGCGGCACGCGCCTCCCGTCGGGCAGCCTTCAGGTCTTCCAGAAGCCGCCCCAGCGCGTCGGGAAGTTCCCGGTGTCCCACAGTCAACAGCGCGGCCAATTGCCGAGTGGTCTCGTGTTTGAGCCGGTAGTCCCGAAACGCGCGCCCTCCGCAGACGAATTCCACCCGCGTCTCCTGCCCCCGGTAATCCAGCCGCAGGACCTTCAAAAGGCCAATCTCCCCTGTCCGAGCGACGTGGGTCCCGCCGCAGGGGGTCAGGTCAAAGGGAGGCCCTCCGTCCTTCCCGGCGACCTCCACCAGCCGGATGGGGCCCTCCACCTGGGGCGGTCGCCGGAGATGAAAAGATGGGAGGTCCTCCAGAGAGACGAGGAAGGCCCGCACCGGCCGGTCCTCCCAAATAACCTGATTGACCAGGTCCTCCACCGGCGTCAGTGCTTCCGGCGCCAGTCGCGGGATCTTCAGGTCAATCGTACTGGTCTCCGTGCCCAGGTGAAAGGAGACGGTATCAGTTCCCAACAGTTGTTCACAGGCGGCGGAGAGCAGGTGCTGGCCTGTGTGCTGCTGCATATGGTCAAACCGCCGGGCCCAGTCCACCCGACCGGTCACATCTGTCTCCTCCAGAGGGGCCTCCAGAATGTGGACGATGGCGCCATCGGCTTCCCGAACCGCCACGTCCACGACGGGCACCCCGTTCAGGAAGCCCCGGTCCGAGGGCTGGCCGCCGGAGGTGGGATAAAAGGCGGTCCGGTCCAGGACGACGGCCGGATGCCCGTCCCATTCCAGTCGCTCCACGACGCGAGCAGCGAAGGAAGTCAGGTACGAATCGGTGTAGTAAAGCCGTTCCGTCATTGAAACTTGTCCCGCAAGATACCCATAATCAGCAGGTCGTGATAGGCAGGCCTGCCTTCGGGCCCCTTCGTAGCGAAAGCCGACTTTTTCGTAGTATCGGCGGGCACGAAGGTTAAAGAAAGACCTCCAGTTCCGCCCGGTGG
>JANXAH010000173.1 GCA_025062415.1 Anaerolineae bacterium
GGTGTGTGGCCCGGCCGCGCCGCGGGGGGGGTGGGGGGGTGGGGGGGGGGGGGGGCGGGCCCCCGCCCCCCCCCCCCCCCCCCCCCCCCCCAAAAACCCCCTTTCTTCGCTCTGGAGGACCACTATGCCCCTTTTCTATACTGTGATGGAGACCCCTATCGGCCCTCTGTGGCTCATCTCTACCCCGACCGGGCTCTGCCGGATCGGGCTTCCGGGGGAAAGCCGCGCCGCACAGGAGGCGTGGCTGGCCCGATGTGTCGGTCCGGAGACGATGGAGGAGAATCCGGAGGCCCTGGCCCCAGCGGTGACCCAGTTGCGGGAATACTTCTCCCGCCTGCGCCGCCGGTTTGATCTCCCGCTGGACCTGCGGGGGACCCCCTTTCAGCGGCGCGTCTGGGAAGAACTCCTTTCCGTCCCCTACGGGCAGACGATCTCCTATGGCGAACTGGCCCGACGTATCGGGAAACCGGAAGCAGTACGGGCTGTGGGACAGGCCGTCGGGGCCAACCCCGTTCCCATCATCGTCCCATGCCACCGGGTCATTGGCGCCGACGGCTCCCTGGTCGGCTATGGGGGTGGTCTGGAGGTCAAGGCGGCCCTGCTCCGGCTGGAGGGGGCTCTCCCCCTGGCTATCACAGGGGGTCGCATCGGCGGATCCGCTGAATCCGCGCTCCCAGCGATCGCAGTTTCTCCTCCACCCGCTCGTACCCCCGGTCTATCTGCTCCACATTCCGGATGATGCTCTCCCCCCGTGCACAGAGGGCCGCCCCCACCAGCGCCATCCCCGCCCGAATGTCCGGGCTGACCAGAATGTCTCCCTGCAACGGCGAGGGCCCTTGGACCAGACATCGGTGGGGATCACAGAGGACAATGCGCGCCCCCAGCGCAATGAGCCGGTCCACAAAGTAGAGCCGGCTCTCAAACATCTTCTCGTGGAACAGAACCGTCCCCTCTACCTGGGTCGCTAAAACAATGGTAACGCTCATCAGGTCGGCAGGGAACGCAGGCCAGGGCGCATCCGCGATGGTCGGGATCGCACCCCCGATATCCGGTTGGACCTGAAGTCGCTGCTCCGCAGGAACAATCACATCCTCCCCGTCTACCAGAACCTCCACGCCCAATCGGGAAAAGACGTGGCGAATCATCCGCAGGTGGTGCGGCGCAGCATTCTGGATGCGGATTTCCCCCCGCGTCATCGCGGCCAGCGCAATGTAACTCCCCACCTCTATGTGGTCCGGGCTGATGGTGAACTCCCCGCCCCGGAGTCGTTCCACCCCATGAATGGTCAGGACGTTGGAGCCGATGCCTTCAATCCGGGCCCCCAGCGCGTTGAGCATATGACAGAGGTCCTGAACATGGGGCTCGGACGCAGCGTTGCGGATGATCGTTGTCCCCTTCGCCAGCACCGCCGCCATAATGGCGTTCTCCGTCCCGGTGACGGAGGCCTCGTCCAGCAGAATATCGGCGCCGCGCAGTTCGCGGGCACTCAACCGGAACTGACCGTCCACCTCCACCTGAGCGCCCAGTTCCTGGAAGGCCAGAAAATGAGTGTCCACCCGCCGCCGTCCGATGACGTCGCCGCCGGGCGGGGGCATCTCCACCCATCCCAGCCGGGCCAGCAGGGGGCCCGCCAGTAGAATGGAGCCCCGGATTTTGCGGAATGTCTCCCGCGCAAAGGGAGTGAGTTGAACTTCCCACGCATGGAGCCGCCAGGTGTGCGTGTCCAGGCGCTCCACCTGAACGCCGATGTTCGCCAGGAGTTCCACCATTGTGTGAACGTCCCGAATGTCAGGGACGTTGTGGAGAATGACCGGTTCGTCGGTCAGAAGGCAAGCGGCCAGCGCAGGCAGTGCCGCGTTTTTGTTTCCGCTGGGCGTGAGTGTTCCCCGCAGGGGGTATCCGCCCTCTATGATCAATTCATCCATTCTCAACACCTCCACAGTGAGAGTCGGAATTTGTTTATCTCCTCACCCCACCCTCGGCCCCTCGGACCACCCCTTCTCCTCTCCTGACCGAAGGTCGGGAGAGGAGAAGGGGTTAGGGGGAGAGGTGAGGCTCCCTCAACTTTGGCCTTTTTGCCCGCGGCGCTTTTGCATACCCCCGTGATCGCTCCCGCGGTCAAACAAAATCGTTCTCATTGCAGCGGCCGCGCCGCCATAGCGAAAAACACTTTTTGTTTTCATCCCACACGAGGCGGTTTTCAGACATTTTCCAGCCGCCTCCTTGAAAAAGGCAAAACTTCAGGAAGGATTGCCGCTGCGGGCGGCAAGGGAGGGATGAGGCCAAATAGTTACTTTCTTACCAGGTTATCTGGACCGGAGTGCCAGGCAGAAGACCCAGCCGCTCCGCAGCGTTCCCCTCCCGGACGGCGATCTCCAGAAAGCCAGAACTGCCGACCAAGGCCACCAGTTCTCCCCGCGCAGCCTCGCCGTAGGTTCGGCGGATGGGCCGCACTTCGGTTTTCCCCACGGTGACTCGCACCAGACCGGCGGGAAACATGGCGGCTGGCCCTGCGTGAGGGCGAAAGGCCGGGATCAGCGTCAGAAGGTCGCCCGTCCAGCGAAGTCGCCCAATGCTGGTGACCAGGTTCCCGAATCGGTCGGCGTAGAGGATCTCCCCCTCTACCGTGTTTTCCCGAATTTCCAGATAGGGAAGGGGCAGGGAGACCAGGTCAAACACCGACGGCCCCAGGGCCTCCAACGGGACCCCTGTGGCCAGATGGGCCGCGGCGGGCGCGAAGATATCCCGTCCGTGGAATGTCATGCTGACCTGGGGGAGGCGGTAGGCCGTCTCCCGGAGTTCCACGGCCTGCCACTCTTCCACCTCCGTCAGGGCCCAGGAGAAAAGGCCATTGTCGGGCCCGACGAAGGTCCCGATGGGCGTCCGGATCGCAACGGGGCGCCGCGCAGTCCCCACGCCGGGGTCCACCACCGCCAGGTGGACCGTGTCCGGTGGGAAGTAGGGCGCTGCGCTGACCAGGACCAGAGCCCCCCGGCAGATGTCCTGAGGTGGAATGAGGTGGGTCAGGTCCACCAGGCGTGCCTGTGGCGCGATGGAGAGGATAACCCCCTTCATCACACCAACGTACTCGTCCTCCAAGCCGAAATCGGTAAGCAAAGTGATGATGGGCATAGGTTACCGACACAGAAGGGGTGGGATCTCCACCCGATGGATGTGCCCTCCTGCCAGAAGATAGAGAGCATCACCGGTCTCGCTCATTGCCAGGGCCTGAAGCCCTTCCCAGTGGCCCGTCTGGGGGCGCAGTTGGGCACAGAACTCCCCCGTTGCCCGCAGGACAACGATACGACCCTCTGCCGCGTCGGCCAGATAGACGGGCCCGTCCGTCAGAGCGGGGTCTACGGTTAGGGCGACAGGCTGGACCGTCGTGCCCGGGATTCCGGTAACCGCGAAGGGCGCAGGGACGCCGTTCAGGTAACGGGCAAGGGTTCCATCCGCGAACAGGACGTAGATGTTGCCGTCTATCGCCATATCGCGGGCGATAGATAGTTGGCGGGGAGCCACGGCAGAGAAATAGGGCTCCGGCCCGCGCGTGAATTCGCCGCCCTCCTGGGGGATGTACCGCCAGATTTGATTGGCGACGGGGTCCAGAAGGTACAGGCGATCGCCATAGGTGCTGAGGGCGACGGGCTCGTTCCCTCCCGGTGGGGAGACGAAAGGGACCCGACGGGGGTTCTCGGGCCAGGCGGGGTCATACATCCACAACTTGCCGCCCGCGCTCAGAATAAAAAGGGCTTTTCGCGTGATCCCCTGCACAGGCTGGTTCCAGGCAATGTCTATCAGACCGGGATCGCGCAGAAGAATCTCGTCTTTCCCCTCAGAAAGACGACGGACCAACCGGGTATCCGGTTGAACTTCCAGCAGAAAAACTCTCCCATTGCCAGTAACCAGGCGGCGTGCGGTGAAAGCAGGCCCCAGGTCTACCAGAGGAACTGATGGGACGCGCAGGACGCCCTCCATCCGGTCCAGTGCGCTCCGGGCCTCGGTGCGCAGAGCGACTGCGTCGGGGTGGTCTTCGTCCCCCAGAACAGCCAGGACCGCTTCCCAATGGCTTCGGGCGACGGCGGGGTCGGTCGCCCGCTGGGCCTCCTGCGCGTGCTGGCGGGCCTGGGAGAGGATCCGGCTACGCTCCAGGTCCTGGCCGTACCGCCCCCAGGCGACGGCGGTGACGACAGCGACCAGAAGCAGGATCGACAAGGCTACCGCGGCCATCCGGCGGGAGTTCTCTGGCGGGGGAGGACGATAGGTCCGACGTGGAACGGCCCGACGTCGTTCCCGACCGGGTAGCGTGCGACGGAAGAGCGTGCGCGCCCCATACCCCAGGTTTGAAGCCACCGAAGCCAGCGCCCGACCGGTAGCCCGCGCTCCGACCGCGAGAGCGCGAACAGCGCCCCCCAAGCCCGCGAGGATCCCTTTTCCAAGTTCCGCCTTTCGCTCGCCGGGGGTTGAAACAGCCGCGCGTCGGATAGGCTCCGGTTCCCAGTAGAGGGTCCGCTGCTCTTCCGATGTCTCTTCCTCTACCGTCGTTCGGGAGTACACTTTCTCAGGGGACGGGGCCTCTTCGGGAATTGGCGGAGCGCCAGCAGGTGGCTGGGGTGAGGGTGCCGGAGCCCTACGTGACGGCGCTGGGATCTTCTCCGCAAGTCGGGAGGCGCGAGGGGGCAAAGGCATTGGTGCGGGAGTCGGAGCAGCCTCCCCCCAGCACACCACCAGTGCCGTCAGGCTATCTTCGCCAGTCAGTTGCTCCAGGCCGTCCAGGATGTCCTCCACTGTCTCCCGGGCCAGGGCACGCTGGAGAGCGTCCGGGGCGACCCAGCGATGAAGAGGGTGGGCAGCCAGGAGGAGGACGGTTCCGGACTGAAGGGGGATGTAGGCAACGGCTATATCGGGGAAGGGCCAGGCACCGAGGGGAGGAGTCTCTCGTCCGGGATGGAGTTCTAAGACGCCACCATGGAGGGCGCCTGCACAGGCAGGGCCTACAAGGACGGCGAAGGATTCCTCCGCGCGCAGCGCGGCGCAGCAGAGGGCCCCGCGATATCGCTCCCGGGCCTCCGCCTGACGGTTATGGCGAAAGAGGGCCTCGTTGGCCGCGACCGCGGCCTTCCGCAGAGCCGCCAGGACACTCCCTCGCGTGGACCAGAAGGTCTGGGCAGCGACCTCCCGGACCTCCCGATAGAGGCGGGAGGGGGCATCCGGCCCCAGGTCCAGAACCAGGGCGAACCGTTCCCCCTCGCGTCCGGAAGCGGGGCGCATCGGCTCACCCATCCAGACGACCCCCGGGTGGGCACCCTCCCGACGGTGCCCTTCTATGATCCGGATTGGCTCAGCCCGCACATTCATCTTCCAAAACTACGAGGCGGGGGGTGGGGGGGCCCCCCCCCCGGGCGCCCGCCTTCTCCGCGCCTTGGCCCCCCCCCCCCCAAAACCAATCACCACCCCTGCGGGGGGCGTGCCCCCCCCCCCCCGCCCCCCACCACCCCGCCTCAACCACCCCTGAGAAATTCGGCCAGGGCCTCCTCCCAGGGCCGCAGGACGATCCCCAACGCGGCAGCAGCCGTATTCGCCAAGGGCGCAAAGCGGGGCGGCGTAGAATCCCGCCGGAACTGGTCCAGCGTGATGGGCTCCACCAGGATATGCTCCCGACCGACCAGCCGGAGGATGGCGCGGGCGAAGTCGTAGCGGGAACAGTAGCCACTGTTGGTCAGGTGATAGATACCGTAGGCGTTGGTCCGGAGAAGGGCCGCAATGGCCAAAGCCAGGTCCGGCGCATAGGTGGGGTTGCTAATCTCGTCGGTTACCACCCGCAGCGTGCCCCGCTCCTCCGCCAGTTGCAGGATGCGATGGGGGAAGTTCCGTCCACCCGGCGCGTAGAGCCAGGCCGTCCGTACGATGTAGAAGCGGGTCAGGAGGTGGGAGACGAACCACTCTCCCGCCGCCTTGGACCGCCCGTAGGGATTGATGGGATGGATGGGGTCCCACTCCCGGTAGGGCTCCGTCGCAGTCCCATCAAAGACCTCGTTAGTGCTGATGTAGAGCATCGCCGCGCCGGCCTCCGCACAGGCCAGGGCGACGTTCTGGGTGCCCAGGGCGTTGACGCGGAAGGCCCGCTCCGGCTCACGCGCACACCCGTCCACATCGGTCCAGGCCGCCGCGTGGACCACCACGTCCGGACGGAAGGTCAGGATAGCCCGCCGGATGGCCTCCCGGTCAGTGATGTCCAGTTCGGGAAGGTCGCATCCGGCGAGGGTCTCTTCCGCCAGGACCTGGATTAGCGCCCGTCCCAGTTGCCCCTTGCAGCCGGTAAGGAAAATTCGCATACCACTTCCTCAAAAAGAGGTCGGAGTCGCCGGTAGGTCTCGTCCAGCCACTCCGGGATGGTACGGACCTGTCCAATAACGGTCATATAGTTGGTGTCGCCGCCCCAGCGGGGGACAATGTGCAGGTGGACGTGGCCAACGACCCCTGCGCCCGCTACCGTCCCGATGTTCAGGCCCAGGTTGAACCCCTGGGGATTGTAGGCCCTGCGCAGCACCCGCAGACTCACCTGGGTCAGCCACATCCATTCCGTGACCGTCTCCAGGTCCAGGTCCTCCGGCGACGGGACGTGGGCAAAGGGGACGATCATCAGGTGACCGTTATTGTAGGGATAGCGGTTCAGGATGACGTAGCAGCGGGGACTGCGGTAGACGATGTGAGCCTCTTCGTCCGGGAGGCGGGGCTTGAGGCAGAACAGGCATTCCTCCGGCAAGGGCTCCTCTCCTCGCAAGTAGGCCATTCGCCAGGGTGTCCAGAGAATTTCCATTCCCTCTCCTCACGGCGATGGGGTGGGAGACGGCGTCGGGGTCGGCGTGGGCGTCGGGGGCGGGGGAACGTATTGGATCGCGCCAGGACGGACGCAGGAGTCGTAGTTGGCCCCCAGAATCACGCGAAAATCCACGGCTCGTTCCGCCTGGGGCTGCCGGATGATGTCCCCGGATTGAAGGTGATACAGTTGCTTCAGGAGCCAGAGCGGTGATCCCTTGGAGGTCGTGGTGAAATCTATGACCTGGGTCCGGGTCACCGGGTCCACTCTGGTGATGCCTGTGACAACAAAGCCCTCCCAGCGGAGCCGTTCCGCTGCGACCTCTCCCGTTCCGGGCCTCCCTGTTCCATCCCAGACCTCAGCCCGGAAGGGAGACTGGCCCAGGCGGGCCGTGGCGGGGGGCTGGAGGGCCTCCGCAACCAGCGGCTCTATAGCGTCCGGGACGGGGAGCAGGACGAAGGCACCGTTGGTGGGATCAGTCCACGGGGTGACATAGGGCGGCGTGAGAAACCGGCTCTTGATGTTGGCCCAGTCCAGCCGGGTGCCGATCCAGGCCAGATAGAGCATCTCTTTCAGGCCCAGATCGGTCTCCACAGTCTGGCGAAGGGCCTCCCAGACCTCCGGGATGCGGCCCAGCCATCCGCCGCTCAACGCCTGGCGGTAGAGGGCCCGGAGGACCTGCTGCTGGCGCCGGCTGCGGTCGTAGTCGCTGGTGGACCAGCGGGAGCGGACATACCAGAGAGCGTGCAGGCCGTCCAGGTGCTGGATGCCGGGGTAAAGGTCTATATCTATTCCCTCCTCCGGGTTTTCGGGGTTAGGGAAGGTGTCGTGGAGTTCGCACTCTACAGGGACGTCCACTCCGCCCAGGGCATCCACGATTTTGATGAATCCATTGAAGTCCACCAGGGCGTAGTAATGGATAGGGATGCCGAAGTTGTATTCTATTGTTGCCTTAACCAGAGCGGCTCGGCCGCCAGGATAATCTCCCCCGCGCCCATAGGCAGTGTTGATCTTAGCGAACCCGTGCTCGGGAATCCAGGCGTAATAATCCCGCGGGATAGAGAGCATACTGACGGAGGGAATCCTCGGGTTCACGCTTACGACGATCATCACATCGGTCCGCCCGCCGTTGGTCCCCTCTGTATCCATCCCCAGAAGGAGAATGTTCATCGTGCCTTCGGGGAGGGAGAGCAGCGGTATGGGGGTGGGGATAGGCAAGGGGAGGCTGAGAGCCTCTGTCGGGCTCAACGGGGGTTCCGGAACCGGGATCAAGGTGGGGAGAACGGGCGGCTTCGGCCGCGCCATTGTGGGCGTCGGCGTGGGAGTGGGCGAGGGGGTAGGAGTCGGCAACGGAGCAGGAGACGGCGATGACGCGGGGGAAGGCGTCGCGTTTTGAGAAACCGGCGGCACGGTCGTTTTGGGTGCGACCAGGGTCGCCGTCGGGACAACCGCCTCGGTGGCCAGAGGGAGCACGAGCCACCGGGCCGCTGCAGTAAGCAGGGCCAGTATCAGGGCCAGAACGACGGTCGCCAGCAGGAAGGAGTGCGGATTCCGTTTCACGAACACTCAGGGATAACTTAAAGGATTCGGGGGTATTATACTACGGAATGCGGGGAATGCCAGAAACACGGGGCAGGGCGCAATGAGCCCGGACGTGACTGTCCGGGCTTAAAGCAAGTCTGAAAATTCAGGTTCTCCCAGGGCCTGCGGCGCTGCAGCGCAGGCCTCCAGGCCTGCATCCGCACAGGCTAACAGCCTGCGTTACGGGCTAACAGCCTGCGCTACAGGCTAAAAGCCTGCGCTACGAGTAACGCAGGCCGCCAGGCCTGCATCTGTGCAGGCTAAAAGCCTGCGTTACGGGCTAACAGCCTGGGCTACGGGTAACGCAGGCCGCCAGGCCTGCATCCGCACAGGCGAACAGCCTGCGTTACAGGCGAACAGCCCGCGCTACAGGCTAAGAGCCTGCGTTACGGGCTGCAGGCTAACAGCCTGCGTTACACCTTAATTTTGCCCAAAAATCGGGGGGCAGTACTTTCCCTGGAGAAGTTCTCACGGGCCTTTTTTGCCCAAAAATGGCGGGGTAGTACTTTTTCGGGTAGCATTCCTCCAGAAAGGAGGATGCTACTATGGAATCACCGTCCATTGAGATTGTGCTGGAGCCACTGGCTGAATATACCTGCTATGCGCCAATGGCGGTTATCGGGTACTGGCTTCGGCGAAGCCAATTCCTGACTCCCTTTTGGTCGGAACTCCAGTGGCCCGTCAAGGTGTACCAGTATACCCCGCAAGCCAAACTGGAGACCATCCTGGTCAGCATTCTGGTCGGCAATCGGGCTCTTTACCAGATCAATACCACATTGCGCTCCGACCGATGGCTGGCCCGAGCCTGGGGGCAACAACAATTTGCAGAACAGTCCACGATTGCCGACCTGCTGAACCAAGCGACCGAACAGCAAGTAGCGCAACTCCAGCGCGGCTGGGCCGCCTTCTGGCGGCAGCACAGCCGGGCACTCCGCCACGACTTTGCGACCGACTGGTTGGTGCTGGATTATGATACCACGAGCCTCCTGGCTTCCAAGCATTCCGAAGGAAGTGAAAAAGGCTACTTTAGCGGCCATCGGAATTGCTACGGACGTCAGTTGGTCCGGGTCAGCGCCACCCAATATCACGAAACGCTGGGCTCTTTCCTGTATCCGGGAAGCACCCTGGGCTTCACCACCGTGAAGCCGACTATGAAAATCATTGAGCAGCGGCTGAATCTCTCGCCGGAGCAGCGCCGGCGGACTATCGTGCGCGGCGATGGAGGAATCGGCACCGATGCCAATATCAATTGGTTGCTTTGGAGCGGCTATCAGGTGGTGACCAAAGGGTTCAGCCACACCCGAGCTGCCGCCCTGGCGCGCCGGATTCCTTCCAATGCGTGGGTGAAAGACCCGGAACAAGAGCGGTGGATTGCTCCGGCGGTAGAGCCGCCCCGATTTAGTCGGCGGGCCGATGTATATGTGCTGCGCTGGGAGACCCGGAAAGGACTTCGGTATGGGACGCTGATCAACACGGTGCCCGGGTTATCCCCCCTGGACGCCTGGCGGTTCTGTGATGGTCGGGGGGCCGCTGAAGTGGAAATTCGGGCCGATAAGCAAGGGCTTCGGCTTCCCCAGCGGCGTAAACACTGTATGGCCGCCCAAATGGTGTTGATTTTGTTAACGGATGTGGCTCACAATTTGTTGGCGTGGCTGCAGGCCGCCTGGCTGGCGGATGGCCCTTGCGCTGATTTTGGCACCCTGCGGATGGTGGAAGACCTCCTCACCATACCGGGTCGGATAGAGTTTGAGGGTGAGGAGTTACGAAAGGTATCTTTGCTGGAAACGCACCCTTATGCCCAACCAATGCGAATTGTCCTGCTCCAATTACTTCAAAATGGCATCCCATAACGGATTTCGCCCAAAATTCCAGGGGCACGACAAGTACAACCCCTCAAATTTTGGGCAAAATTAAGGTTACAGGCTAACAGCCTGCGTTACGGGCTAACAGTCTGTGTTGCGGGCTAAAGTCAAGTCCGCAGGCCTTTGACTTTCGTTGAAACTATGGTAAGATAACCCCATCATCGGGGGACCGAAGGTCAGGAGGGTCTATGCGCGCAGTAGATATTATAGCGAAAAAACGGGACGGCGAAGAATTAACTTCGGAGGAAATCCGGTTTTTCGTCCATGGCTATACCCGGGGCGAAATCCCAGATTATCAGGCCGCAGCGTGGCTGATGGCGGTTTACCTGCGCGGGATGACGGAACGGGAAACCCGTGACCTGACCCTGGCGATGGCTCAATCCGGGGAGATGATGGACTTAAGTGATGTGGCCCCCATTGTGGTGGATAAACATTCCAGTGGAGGCGTTGGGGATAAGGTGACCCTTGTGGTTGCGCCCGTCGTCGCCGCATGTGGGGTGCCCGTCGGGAAGATGACAGGGAGGGGGCTCGGATTCACGGGAGGCACCGTGGACAAACTGGAGTCCATCCCCGGATTCCGTACGGATCTCTCCGCCGATGAGTTTAGGGCTCAACTGGCCCAGATTGGCCTGGTCGTTACCGGGCAGTCGGCCAACCTGGCTCCAGCCGACCGAAAACTCTACGCGCTCCGGGACGCAACAGCAACGGTCTCCTCGCTTCCGCTCATCGTCAGTTCCATTATGAGTAAAAAACTGGCCGGAGGAGCTCACGCGATTCTCCTGGATATTAAGGTGGGCTCCGGCGCATTTATGAAGACGGTGGAGGAGGCCTCCCGGCTGGCTGAGGCGATGGTCCGTTTGGGCCAGGAGCTAGGACGCCGGATGGCTGCACTCATTTCGGATATGAATCAGCCGTTGGGGTGGGCTGTGGGGAACGCGCTGGAGGTTCGCGAGGCCATTGACGTTCTCCATGAAGGAGGCCCCGACGACCTCCGGGAACACTGTCTGGTGGTTGCGGCAGAAATGCTGACCCTGGCGGGGCGGGTTGCGAACCCGGTGGAGGGGATGGAAATGGCAAAGCGGGTCATCGCAAACGGTAACGCGTGGCAGAAATTCCGGGCCCTGGTGGAGGCCCAGGGAGGAGACGTCCGCTTTGTGGATGACCCCGACCGGCTCCCCCGCGCCCGATATGTGGAGTCGGTCCCCGCCCCCGCTGACGGCTACGTCCAGCGGATAGATGCCGCTCAAATCGGAATGGCAGTTGTGGACCTGGGAGGCGGTCGGGAGAAAAAAGAAGACCCGATAGACCACTCGGTAGGGGTGGTGGTCCACCATAAGGTCGGCGACCTGGTCCAGAAGGGGACCCCGCTGGTGACCCTTCATGCGAACGACCGGGTCCGGCTGGAACGGGCTCGCCAGCGGGTCCTGGCTGCGCATATTATCGGCTCGGAGCCTGTCCCACCCCTGCCTCTGTTTTATAAGAAAATCGCCTAAGGCGAGTTGGCGCCTGTTTGCACAGAATGCCTAAGTCGGTACCGTTTGCTCCTATTTTTGCCCTGCTCGCTCCTGGCGGAGCGCTTCTGGCTTTGCTGACCATTTCCCTGTTTCCCCGACTCCGGCCTCTCCATCGGTTTATTGTGCCGGTCGGGGCGGGCCTGGGGTTCTTGGGGGTCCTGTTCTCCCCTATGGAGCCCTCGTGGCCCATTCTGCTCTCCCGCTGGCAACCCCTGCGCCTTTTTGGAAATTTCCCAGCTCTTGCCCCCGACCGCCTGGTCTGGCCTCTCGCGCTATCTCTGAGTGGGGCCGTGCTGAGCGCCGCTCTGGTCCAGATGGGGCGCCTCCCCAGGCATCCGCCTTTTCTGGGCGCCGCAGCGCTGGGGATGCTCTCCTGCGGGCTCCTTGCTCTCTGGGGAGAAAATCTGCTCACCATCATTCTGGCCTGGGCTGTCTTTGACCTCGCCTGGGGAACCGGGATGGTTGCCTTTGGCCTCTCCCCCGCCCGAATCCTCTGGCGAATGGGTGGGGGTATGGTTGCCATCATCTTGCTGTGGGTGAGCGGCCTTGTGCTGGAAGGGACCGACACGGGTTCCATCTGGTCGCTGATGGTTTCCCCTCAGGCTGGCATTGAGTTTCTGTTCTTCTTTGCCGCCCTGGTCCGGCTGGGAGTCTACCCTTTTCCCTCCGTCCTTCCGGTGGAGGGCGAGCGCAATCATCCTCTGGGTTCTGTTCTCTTCCTGGAGCCTATCCTGGCCTGGTCCCTTCTGGTCCGGATATTCGGCCAGGCGCGGCTTCCTCTGCCCGCATGGCCCTGGCTGGAATGGTTCGCAGTGGGAACATTTATCATAGGAGGACTTCTCGCGCTGACCGCTCCAGACGGAGCGCGGAGTGTCCAGTGGGCCGGGCTCTCCGCTATTGGGGGAATTCTCTGGGCCGGGATCCGGGCCACCGACGCGCCACAAGCAGCGGCCATCTGGCTGATAGGAGGGACTCTCTGGACGCTGGGTATCTCCCTCTTGTATCTGGGGCGAGGCTGGGAACGTCCATCGCCCTGGTGGATAGGGGCGGGAATCGGAACCCTGGCGTTAGCCTTCACCCCGTTGCTTGGAGGAGCGAGCGCGCCCCTCATCGGGTGGGCCCGATGGGTGGGGTTTTTCCTGGGCCAGGCTCTTCTGGTCGCCGCGCTCCTCCGGGATGTCCTGCGCCCCTCGGCCGGAGAGGAGTCTGGAGGTGTCTGGCTGGACATTGCTCGCGCCGCGGGCCTCGGAATTCCGACAGTGCTGATGGTGGTCGTCGTTCTGTTGATACCCGGGCTGGCCGGCCCAGCCCTCCAGGACTGGCGCCCCTCCGCTCCGGGATGGCCCGCCCTGGCGGTCTGGATTCTGGGGATCGTGGTTGGGAGCGTCCTCTTCCGGGCACTGCCGCTGGTGCAAAAAGGGCGCGGCGGGATGACCGCTCTACACACGATCCTGAAATTGGATTGGGCCTATGATCTGGTCGCCGGAGGCCTTGCCAGAGGGGCGGGACTTATCAGCGCTGTTGCCGACGTGGCGGAGGGGGCCGGAGCAGTTCTCTGGGCTCTCGCCGTTTTCTTGCTCATCCTGGTTGTCGTCCTGGGGCTTTAGTTATGGGAACCATCCTGGAATTCGCGGAACGAATCTCCTATCTGGCGACGGGCCCCGCTATCCTCGGACTCTTCGTCGCCCTGGGCGTGGTCCTGGTAGCCCGCCTCTGGTCGGTGCAGATTATCGGGATGGCCGCAATGTATTTCATCGTTGGCCTTCTCTATGCCCGGGTGATTCGCCCCGAGATCGTCCTGGTCAAGTGGGTGATCGGGGCCGCCGTTTGCCTGGCCCTGGCCTTCACGCCGCCTGTTCTGAAGACTGCCCGAGAAGGGAACGTTTCCCCGGAAACCTCCCTGTCCCGTTCCCGGTTAGGACAACTCTTGGGCGCTGTCCGTCGGTTCGTTCTTCGCCTCCCGGAAGACCTGCCGCTCCGGAGTGTCGTTCTCCTGGCCGCCTTCATAATTGCTTATGCTGGTTCCCTCCGTTTTCCTCTTCCTCAGGTCTCGTTTGAGATCGGCGTCTCCTGTTATCTGATGGCGGTCGTCGGCCTGTTCCTGGCGGGTATCTCTGAGGACCCCCTTCAGGTGGGATTGGGTCTCCTGATTTTTCTTAACGGCTTTGACCTCTTTTTCGGCGCCCTGGAACCCAGCCTGATGGTGGTTGGGCTTCTGGGCACTCTGGAGGTCCTGCTCACGCTGGCTGTTACCCACGCGGCTATCTCCAGCCTTCGGGAGGAGTCCTGATGGGCGCCCTTCTCTGTATACTCCTGCCCTTTCTGGCGAGCGTCCCGGCCTACCTGGTCCGCCGATGGCGGTGGCCCTCCACGCTCATCGGCACAGCGACGATGGCCGCGCTGGGAGGGCTCCTGATCGCCTTGCCCCCGGGCCGCCCATTCTCCATTCTGGGATACGAGGGTGCCCTGACGGACCCGGTCAACTTCTTTGGCCGAGCGATCGCTCTGACCCCCTCTGCCCAGACTGCTCTGACCTTTCTGTACTTTACCGGCACGGCTCTCTTCATCCTGGCAGATGTCCTGGAGCCCAGATCGCTCTACGTACCGCTGGGACTGGGAGTCATTGGGCTGTTGGCGGGGGCTCTCGTTATCCGTCCCCTTCTCTATGGGGTGCTCTTTCTGCAACTGGCGGTTGTCCTCTCTGTCCTCTTGTTGCCCGGTGGAACGGGCGGAATTCGCTATCTGACCTTCTACGTCCTGGCCCTGCCGGGCCTGATGGCCTCCCACTGGCTGCTGGATATGTACGCACTGACGCCAGATCAGCCAGCCCTCCTGCGAACGGCCACGCTCCTGATCGGTCTCTCCTTCGCACTGATGCTGGGGTTGGTTCCCTTCCATCCCTGGGTCCCGGCGCTGGCCCGAGGCGGTACACCCCTTCCGGTCGCCCTGATTTTCTCCGGTGTCGGTGGGACTGTGTGGTTCCTGATGCTGGATTATCTCCAGACATATCCCTGGCTGTGGGCTGCGCCCCAGTGGACTTCTGCTCTGATAGCCTTCGGGGCTGGGACGATGATCTTGGGGGGATTGCTGGGAACTGCCCGCCGGGGGATGGGTGCTCTTCTGGGCTATGCGGTGATGGTGGACACGGGGTTCTCTATACTGGCACTGGGGCACACCGCGACCCTGGGGGTGGAACTGGAACGGGCGCTGATGCTGGCGCGCACGTGGGGCGTTCTCACATTCGCCGCTGGACTGGCCGCCGCCGCTGGTCAATCTGAGGTCTCCGAATCCTTTCAGACCTCGCCAGGCGGCCTGTTTGCGCTGGTGGTCGGGCTTCTCTCCCTTGTCGGTTTCCCCCCAACTGTAGGTTTCGCTTCCCGATGGGGGCTCTACCGGTTGCTCTTTCGGGAGCAGCCGCTTCTCACAGTCCTTGTTCTCTTCTCCTCGGTAGGGCCTCTGATCGGCCTGATGCGGGCTTTTCCGGCTTTCCTCCGTCCTATCCCACGGACTTCTTCTCGCCCTACTTGGCGGAAACAGTTCGCAGAGACCCTACTTGCTCTCGCCGCGCTGGGGGCCCT
>JANXAH010000194.1 GCA_025062415.1 Anaerolineae bacterium
CTACTGTTACCTTTGACACCGAGACCACCTCCGAAGACCCCATGCGGGCGGACATCGTGGGCCTGGCCTTTACGGACCGGGAGGGAGAGGGCTGGTACGTCCCCGTCGGCCACCGGCGGGGCCGCCAACTCCCGCTGGCACAGGCCCTGGAGGCCCTCCGGCCCCTGATGGAGGACCCCCGCCTCCCCAAGCAGGCCCATCATGCCAAGTACGACATGACCGTCCTGGCCCGCCACGGAGTGCGGGTGCGCGGGCTGGCCTTTGACACGATGATCGCCGAATGGCTCTGCGACCCCGCCAGCCACAACCTGGGCCTGAAGAACCTGGCCTTTATCCGGCTGGGCGTGGAGATGACCTCCATCCAGGACCTCATCGGCTCCGGGCGCAAACAGGTCACGATGGCCGAAGTGGAGATAGAGGAGGCCGCCGCCTACGCCGCCGCCGACGTGGACATGACCCACCGGCTGGTACAGGTCCTGGCGCCGGAACTGCGCCAGAAGGGCCACTGGGACCTCTTCACAGGAATAGAACTTCCGCTGATAGAGGTCCTGATGGAGATGGAAATGACCGGTGTGGCGCTGGATGTGGACTTCCTGAAGCGGATGTCCGCCGAATTGAGCGCGCGGATGGCGGAACTGGAGGACGAGATTCAGCGGATGGTCGGGATGCCTTTCAACATCAACTCCGGCCCGCAACTGGCGGAGGTCCTCTTCGGCGTCCTGCGGCTGCCGACAAAGGGTGTCCCCAAGACCTCCACGGGCCGCTACTCGCTGACGGCGGAGGTGCTGGAATCCCTGCGGGGGACGCATCCCATTGTGGACCTCATCCTGGAGCATCGGGAACTGGCGAAACTGAAGTCCACCTACCTGGACGCGCTGCCGGCGCTGGTGAACCCCGTCACCGGGCGGCTGCACACGTCGTACCACCAGACCGGGACGGTTACCGGACGGATTTCCTCCAGCGACCCCAACCTTCAGAACATCCCCATCCGCTCCCCGCTGGGGCGGCAGGTACGGCGGGCCTTCGTCGCCCGGCCCGGTTGGGTGCTCCTGGGTGCCGACTACTCCCAGATTGAACTGCGGGTTCTGGCCCACATCTCCGGCGACCCGGGCCTTATCGCCGCCTTCGCGCGCGGGGAGGACATCCACGCCTCCACAGCCGCGGCGATTTTTGACATCCCCATAGACCAGGTTACCCCTGAACAGCGCCGCTTTGCCAAGCAGGTCAACTTTGGCCTGATTTACGGGATGAGCGTCGCCCGGCTGGCGCGGGACGCGGGGATCCCCCAGATGGAGGCCGAGAACTTCGTCGCCCAGTACTTCGGGCGCTTCCCGAAGGTCCGGGAGTATCTGGAGCGGACCCTGGCCCAGGCCAAGAACCAGGGCTACGTGGAGACCCTTCTGGGGAGGCGGCGGTATTTCCCAGTTCTGCAGAGCGTCTCCCCGGCCCAGGAGCAGGCCCGGCGGCGGGCGGAGCGGGAGGCCGTCAACGCGCCCATCCAGGGCTCCGCCGCC
>JANXAH010000201.1 GCA_025062415.1 Anaerolineae bacterium
CATTGCCCACCGCCTCTCCACTATCCGTAACGCCGACCTGATTCTGGTGGTGCGGGACGGCAACATCGTAGAGCAGGGAACCCACGAGGAGTTAATGGCCCGCGGCGGCTTCTACGCCGAATTGTACAACAGCCAGTTTGAACCAATTTGATGCAGGGGAGGTTCCGTTGGCGCCATCAAAACACTGCGTGGTCGCTTTCCAGCCTCTGGGACGCCGGGGGGAGGTCCCGGAGGGAATCTCCCTGCTGGAGGCCGCCCGGCGGCTGGGCGTGGGCCTCAGCGGGGTCTGTGGCGGGATCGGGGTCTGCGCGACCTGTCGGGTGATTGTACCGCCGGAGTGTCGGGATGCTCTCAACCCCGTCACCCCGACGGAGGAGGAGCGGCTGAGCCGGGAAGACCTGGCACGGGGTGTCCGGCTGGCCTGCCGGGCCACTATCCAGGATAGCCTCTACGTTTTCGTCCCGCCGGAATCCCTCACTGCCAGCCAGCGGACCCAGGTGGAGGGCCGCCAGACGCCGGTCCGGCTGGACCCCGTCGTCCGGGCCTGCGATCTGGAACTGCCCCCAGCCACCCTTTCCGACCTGCGCAGTGACGGGGAGCGCATCCGGGACGAGTTGGGAAAGCCCGTCCGGCTTGACCTGGAGGTCCTGCGGTCGTCGCCCCTGGCCCTGCGGGACTGGGGATGGCGCGCGCGGGCCGTCCTGCGGGAGGACGAGATCGTGGCGCTCCTGCCGCCCGGCACGCCCCTGCTGGGCGTCGCCATAGACCTGGGGACAACCAAACTGGCGGGGTATCTGCTGAATCTGGAGACAGGGGAAACGCTGGCCGCGGCAGGGGCAATGAACCCCCAACTGGCCTACGGCGAGGACGTGATGGCCCGCATCACCTACGCCATGCAGGAACTGGAGGGCGCCCAGCGGCTCCGACAGGCCGCCGTGGAAGGCCTGAATGGGCTCATCCGGGACCTTTGTGCACAGGCGGGGACTTTTCCGGAATGGGTGGTGGACTCGGTGGTTGTGGGTAACACGGCGATGCATCACCTGTTCCTGGGTCTCCCCACCCGCCCGCTGGGTCTGGCCCCCTACGTTCCGGTGGAGAGCGCGCCGATGGACGTCCGGGCACGGGACGCGGGACTGATTTTGGCTCCCGGCGCCTGGGTCCACCTGCTGCCCAACATCGCCGGCTTTGTCGGTGCGGACCACGTGGCAGCGCTGCTGGCCGCGCGGATGGACGAGGCGGCCGTCCCGACGCTCCTTCTGGACATCGGCACGAATACGGAAATCTGTCTGGCGGTGGAGGGGGAACTCTTTTCCTGCTCCGCGGCTTCCGGTCCCGCCTTTGAGGGCGCGCATATCCGTTTCGGGATGCGGGCCGCGCCGGGGGCGGTGGAGCGGGTCCGTATCCTGGAGGGCCGGGTCTTCTGGGAGACGGTGGAGGGGAAGCCGCCGGTGGGCATCTGTGGGTCGGGGATTCTGGACGCGGTGGCGGAACTCCGGCGCGCGGGGATCCTGAACGGGCGCGGGGGCTGGCGGGAAAACCCCTCGGTCCATCGTACGGAGAGCGGGCCGGAGTTTACGCTGGTCCCGGCGGAGGTCTCCGGATTGGGGCGAGCCATCACCATTAGCCGAAAAGACGTGGGGGAGATCCAACTGGCGAAGGGCGCGATCGCCGCCGGGTGGCAGGTCCTGCTGGAGGAGGCGGGCATCCAGGAGGAGGACATCGGTCGTGTGGTGGTCGCCGGAGCCTTCGGCACCTACATTGACGTCCGCAATGCGGTTGCCCTGGGGCTACTGCCCCGCATCCCGCTGGACCGGTTTGAACAGGTAGGGAACATTGCGGGGACAGGAGCCCGAATGGCGCTGCTTTCCCGTGCAGAGCGGGAGCGGGCGGCGCGGCTGGCCCGCCGGGTGCGCTACGTGGAACTGACGGCCCACCCCTCTTTCCGAGAGCGGTTTGCGAGGGCACTGGACCTGCCGTAGCCAGAAAAACGGGGACGGGCCAGGCGCTCCGGAAGCGCCTGGCCCGTCCCCGTTCTCCCTACGGCGTCGGCAGCCGATAGTCGGCCCCCAGGACGACGACGATGTCAACCTCGGCCTGAGCATTGGGGGTCTGGACAACGGCGGTGGGGGGAAGGTTGAGGAGCCGGGCAATGGTCTCCGCAGTGAACAACTTGCCAGTGTAAACGAGGATCAGGGAACTGGCGTAGTCCTGCCGGTCCGCGTTGCCGTATCCCTTCACGCCGATACCCCGCGCCTGCAGGTACTCCGCCGTCTTCTGGGCCAGCCCTGGCGTCGTCGTCCCGTTGCGGACGTGGACCGTCGCGGCCTCCGCGGCCAGCCGGGCCGCCGGGTCCTGGGTTGCCTGGGGTGTTCCCGCAGGCATCATAAAGATGTAGTCCCGAACTTCTCGCATCCGCTCCCGGATAGGCACCAGAACCTGCTGCCCATCGGGCGTCGTCCACATCTCCGTACAGGTTTCGTCAATCGTCGCTGTGCGGATGTTCTCTTTGGGAATCTTGGTCGCCAGGTTTGCCAGCGCGACGATTTTATCCAGAGTCATATTCGGATCCAGGACCACTGCACCCTTGACAGTCGCCCAGATGCGGGGGACCTGGGGGACCAGTTGGGGCAGCAGGTCCAGGCGGGTCACCTTGTCAAAAATCGCCATCAGGACCTGCTGTTGACGGGCCATCCGGTCAAAGTCGCCCCGGCTGGTATGGCGAGTCCGGGCGTACTTGAGAGCCAGTGTCCCGTCCATATGAACCCATCCGGCGGGGATATAGAGGGGGTCGTACCCGTAGTTGTTGTCCGGGTAGGTGGGATCGTAGATTTCCTCGGGGACGTAGATGTCTATTCCGCCGATGAGGTCCACGACCTGGACGAAGGCCCCGAAGTCCACGCGCGCGTAGTGGTGGATGGGGACCCCCAGGTTATATTGGACGGTCCGCGCAGCGAGGGCGGGGCCGCCGCCGGGATAGCCGTAGGCGTCGCCGATGGCGTTGGCGGTGTTGATCCGCCCCTCCCCGTAGCCGGGGATGGGAACCCAGAGGTCCCGGGGGATGGAAAGGATGCCCGCCGATTTGGTCAGCGGATCTATCGTCAGAATCATCATAGAGTCGGTGCGGAAGGGGCCCTCTTCGCCCGGACGGGCGTCAATGCCCATCACCAGGATGTTGACCCGGTCGGTCCCTTCCCACATGGGGAGCGGCTGGCCCGGCTCCCAGGCGATGGCCCCCTCTTCCGGGTTCTGGGACGGGTTGGGCAGGATATCGCTTCCGGCGGCCCACGCCCGAACCTGGCGGTAGAAAATGTAGCCAATACCGCTGGCGATCAGCAGGAAGACCACAGCCAGGGTCAGAGCGTAGTACAGAGCCCCTCTGTAGCCAACGGGTCGCTGTTTCGGAATTCGCTTCATCACGTACCCTCCGGGGAGGGATTATAGCACGGTTAGGGGAAGAGGCAAGGAGCAAGACTATGGTGGTTTCGGGCCATCGGATGAAATCTCCGCTCATTCTGGTCACCAATGACGATGGGGTGGAATCCCCCGGCCTGCGATCTGCGGTCCGGGCCCTATGGGGGCTGGGAGACCTGCTGGTAGTCGCTCCGTGTCATCAGTGGTCGGGAGCAGGGCGCTGCTTTCCCCGAACCACGACGGGGGCCATAGAGCCCCATTCGCTGGAGGTGGAAGGAGAACCGATCCCGGCTTTCTGCGTGGACGGGTCTCCGGCCCAGGTGGTCCTGCACGGGATTCTGGAACTGGCGCCGCGCCGCCCGGCTCTGGTAGTCGCGGGCATCAACTATGGGGAGAACCTGGGCGCGGATGTGACCTGTTCGGGCACCATCGGGGCAGCGCTGGAGGCCGCGGCGAACGGCGTTCCGGCGCTGGCGGTCTCCCTTCAGGCCCCCAAGGAACTGCACCTGAATCTCTCCACGCAGGTGGATTTCACCGCAGCGGCCCACTTCACCCGATTTTTCGCCCAGCGACTTCTGGAGGCCCCCCTGCCGCCGGACGTGGACGTGCTGAAGGTAGATGTGCCCAGTTCAGCGACGCCGGAGACCCCCTGGCGGCTAACCCGCCAATCCCGCCGGACTTACTACCGGGCGGTCCCGCCGAACCGGGAAGACCTCTCTCAGCCAGGGCGAATGGACTATGAGGCGTGGTGGGACCCGGAGGATCTGGAGCCAGACAGCGATATTTACGCGGTCGTCGTAGACCGGGTCGTTTCTGTGACGCCGCTGAGTCTGGACCTGACATCCCGGGCGGACCGAAGGGAGATTCTGCGAGCGCTGGGCATCTGAGGGGACGGGGGGTTTTGGGGCGGGGGGGGGGGGGCCCCCCCCCCCCACCCCCCCCCCACAAGTGGGGCCGGGCCGTAAAACGCCGCCCCGGCGGGGGGGGGAGGGGGGGGGGGGGGGGCCGGGGGGGGGGGGGGGGTGGGGGGGCGCGCCCCCCCCCCCCCCCCCCCCCAAAGCCCCCGCTCATCTTGCGGCCTGGCAGATCATCGCACGGCCGATGAGGGTAGGAAGGTCGGGATCGTTGGCGCTGAGGGCGGCGGCGCGCCGGAAAACTTCCTCCGCCTCTGCGCATCGCCCGACATGCAGGTAGGCCGTGCCCAGGGCCCGCAGAAGGGCCTGCTCCGGATGGGCCAGCACTGTGCCGAGGGAGGGGTCCCCGGCTTCCATTCGCCGCCACGTTTCCTCATAGCAGGTCAGCGCCTCCGGCCACGCGCCGTCGGCCGCATAGGCGTCTCCCAGGACAAACCACAGGGCGGCGAGGGAGTCGCCCTCCAGAATCGCCTCTCTGACCACCTCTATCGCTGCGCGCCGGGCACCCTGAGCCAGGAGCGCGCGCCCTTTATAATAGGCGCCCAACGGGGATGGGTATTCGCGCTCGTGCTCCAGGGCCAATTGGGCCATCCGGTCGGTGAGCCCAGCGGTCTCTGCACACGCCCAGCGGGCTGCGAAGAGAGCAGGAGCCAGCGCGGGGTCCAGGCGGACCGCCTCGTCATAGGCTGCCAGAGCCTGGATCGGGTCGTGAAATTTGCGCCAGAGGACTTCCCCCAACAAGGCATGGGCCTCCGGCAAATCGGGAGTCAGAGCAACAGCCATCTGGGCGTCCTGGAGGGCCCTTTCTGCCTCGCCCAGGGCCAGGTAGGCCGCAGCGCGGGCCCGATAGGCAGGGGCCAGGTCTGGCTGGAGTTGGAGGGCCTGAGAGAAAAGGAAAATTGCCTGCTCCCATTCTCCGGCCCGCTGATGGAAAAGCCCCCTTTCGTAGAGGGCCATAGGGCTCTGGGTTGGCGTGGGAGAGGGCAGAGGGGAAGAGGAAGATGTGGCTGTAGCAGGAGTGGAAGGACTCTCCGTGCAGCCCGTCAGAAGGCCCAGAGCGATCATCACAAAAAGCGGGAAAATCTGTCGCCGCAGCGGCAAACCTGCTGCGGCGACAGATAAACTTCCATTAATGGATGACTCCCAGTTCCTTTCCAACCTTTGCAAACTTCTCCAGGCCGAAGTCCAGGTCGTCTTTGCTGAGCATTGCGGAGACCATCACCCGGATGCGGGCCTGCCCCTTAGGGACAGTGGGGTACCCGATGGCCATCGCGAAGACACCCTCTTCAAAGAGGCGACGGCTGAACTCCTGAGCCAGCGGGGCCTCCCCCAGCATCACCGGCGTGATCGGGGTCACGCTCCGCCCCACGTCAAAGCCCAGCCGCTTCATCTCTCCCTTAAAGTAGCGGGTATTCTCCCAGAGTCGGTCCACCAGTTCGGTGGATTCGGAGAGGACCTCCACCGCAGCCATACAGGCCGCTGTGTCCGCCGCGGTGACCGCGTTGGAGAACAGGAATGGGCGGGCCCGCTGGCGCAGATAGTCTATGATCACCTTCTTCCCGGAGATAATCCCGCCGACCACCCCAAAGGCCTTGGAGAAGGTGCCAATCTCAATATCAAATTTTCCGTGCAGGCCAAAATGGTCCACGATGCCTCTTCCGCCGCGGCCCAGGACGCCCTCGCCGTGGGCATCGTCCACCATCGTGATGAGCCCATACCTCTCGGCGATCTCGTAGATTTTGTCCAGCGGCGCGATGTCGCCATCCATAGAGAAGACGCCATCAGTGATGACCATACCCCGCCGATGGTTGGGGAGGTGCTCCTTGATTTTGGCCTCCAGGTCGTCGGGGTCACAGTGCTCGTAGACGACGATTTTGGCTCCGCTGAGCCGACAGCCGTCAATGATGGAAGCGTGATTGAGGCGATCGGAGAAGATGACGTCCTCCTTTCCGACCAGGGGTGGGATGGCAGCCTGGTTGGCACAGAAGCCCGACTGGACGTAGAGAGCGTCCTCCACGTGCTTGAACTCGGCGACCTTCCGCTCCAGTTCCACGTGGAGCGTCAGCGTTCCGGCGATGGAGCGAACCGCCGTTGGTCCGACGCCCCAGCGGTCCAGCGCTTCCCGGGCGGCCTGGACCAGCCGGGGGTGGGTCGCCAGGCCCAAGTAGTTGTTGGTGCAAAGGTTGAGAACTTTCCTGCCATCCACAATCATCCAGGGGCCTGGGGCCGACCCGATGACCCGCAGGTTGATAAAAAGGCCCGATTCCTTCAGCGCGGCCATCTCCTGGCGGATGAAGTCAAACTTATCTCCCATTGGTGCCTCCCAGGTGGAATGGCTTGCCGTTCCGATTATAGCGCGTTCCGGGCTTTGGGCAAAAAGGATGGTTTAGTTGTTTTTCGCGGCGGCTTTACCGTCGCTGCAAAAGCGTTTCTATTTGGTGGGAAGGGACAAGAGGGAGTTACAGGTACCCTACCCCAACCTGTGTCTGAACCTCAGGTAACACGTCCGGACCAATTCACAGCGCCCCGAAGATGCGCTGAAGGTTTGCCATTCCCTCGTCGGCAGCCTTCTCGTTTTGGGAAAGGAGCAGTTTCTCCGCCAGTTTCCCCACCACGGCGATGGGGATCGTGTACTCCAGCCGCAGGGAGATGCGGGTCCCTTCTCCCTCTGGGGTCAACGTCCACTCCCAGCGGCTGACCGCGCCGCCCCGGGTCTCCACCACGTGCCGTCGGGGTGGGTCGTGCTCCACCACGTGCCCGGTCCCGTCAAAGGAGATCCCGGCCATCCGGTAGGTCCACTCCCAGCGGTAGTCCGTCCCCTCGCCCGTGAAGTTCCGGCTATCTACCAGGCCCGGAAGCCACTGGGGGTCGTTGGCGTGGTCGGCCAGAAAGGCGAAGACCTGTTCCGGCGACGCCTTGACCACAAAGGAGCGCTCTATCACGGCCATCGGTCACCTCCAAAAGTGCGGGTTTAGAGCACCTCTGAAAATTGGGAGAGGTGTCCTCACCTCCTCCCTGGCCCTCAACTTTGGCCTTTTGGTCCATGGTCCCGCTGTATGGGCCTTCAACCAGTTCTGCGAAAAAGGCCAAACTTCAGGGAAGGGAGCCTTTGTCCCTCCTGGCTCCTGGTGTTTCTGGGACGTGTCCATATGCGGTCGTCCTATTCTCCGACCTCATCCAGCCCCGGAATGATCACCCGAACCACTTCCCCGTGGACGTTGACGATGACCCGAAAGCCCGACATCCACAGGGCCAGCCGGAAGTCCTCTACGTTCACTGCGCCCGGCTCCAGGAGTTGGTCCATTCGTTCCAGCCCCATCTCCAGCGCAGCACGGGTGAAGGGGTCGTCGGCGCCCATCATCCGCATTGCGCCCTCCACCAGCACATCCTTCAGCGGGAGAAAGCGCTCCTTTAAGTGGGCCAGCACCTGACGGTCCACGTCTATCGCGTCCACATGGCGCAGGAAATCGCCATCGGGGATCGCGTAGCAGATGTCGCGGCCCACTTGGGCCACCTGGACCGGCTGGCCCTCCTCGTTGTAGATGAGACCGGCGAACAAAGGCTCTCGCTGACTCATGGTGGAACCCCATCAAAGATGGGATTGGGCAGTGGATATTAGCCGCCACCCAATTCCAGCGTCATACCCGGAAATCGTACAGGCCATCCTGGACCGGAAAGGCCCTGCCACAATCGGTGCAACGGAGAGACTCTCCTTCGTCCACCAACAGCAACGAGCCGCAGGCCGTGCAGCGGAAGAAGGCCCCCGGCGGTGCCGGGCTCCGATCGGGCGGGGCAACGGCCTGCAGGAAGACGCTGGGCGTCAGGGGATACAGGGCTCCCACTGGCTGCAGCCATCGGTCCAGGGTGACCAGGAGCCCCGTCGGGATGGTTCGCTTCAGAAAGCCGACGCGGAAGAATGAGACCGCGCGCGCCCGCTGGACCGCCAGTCCCGCTTTCCGCAGATGCTCATGAACCCAGCGGGGGTGGAAGTCGTAGTTCAGCGGGACAAATTCCACCGGCTCCGGGTCAAAGGGAGACCAGGACTGACGACGCAACAGATAGCGCAGGATGGCCTTCAGGTGGCGCTTACTGGCGAACTCCAGGACGAAGGTCCCGCCAGGGGCCAGGACGGTCCCAACCTGCCGCAGGACGGCCGGGGCATCGGCCGCGTGGTGAAGCGTCCGTACCATCACGACGGCGTCAAAGAGCCCCGGCGCAAAAGGGAGGCAATAGAAATCCCCCAGAACGTAGAGGTACCGGGGCTTCCCACCCGGCCCCGCATCCCCCAGCCGCTCCCGCGCCTGGAGCAGTTGGGAGCGGGCATAGTCCAGCAGGACAACCCGCTCATAACCGCTATAGAGGTCCACCAGGCGCCCGAACCCAGCACCGACGTCCACCAGAAACCGGCCCGACGGAGGAAGCAGCGCCCGCAGCGCAGCCCGCTCCGCACCGTCTTCGTAGGCCCGTTCCGGGCTCCAGAACTCCGTCCGGTACCGGGAGCCCTCGTAGTCACAGATCGGAGGATGGCCCTTTATAGAAATCTGCGTTACATCTGCGTCCATCCGCGTCCTACTTTCCATACGTTGCGATGACCAGGGCGGGGGTCACCGTGACCTCTATCCAGGCCGCCAGGGCCAGCAGGGGGATCACCAATCCTAAGAAGACCTTGACGAAGTCCGCCAGGGCCTGAAACCATCCCTCCCCCACTGTCATCCCGCGCGGCGGGGCGACGAAGGTGGCCCCCAGGCGGACAGCCAGCGCAGTGGCGAGGATAGCGGCGGGAAGTTCAAATACCCCGTGCGGCAGGACGAAAGCCGCCAGGAAGACAAAGGGGTTATATCCCGCCCAGGCGACGGGAAAAGCGATATAGAAGATGATGGCCAGAGGAGCCATCAACAGGACGACCGCCAGGGAGCCGAAGGAGAGCGTCCCCAGTAGGCTGGCCAGAAGGAGGGCCCGGATATTGTTTTCCAGCACGCCCCGAAACGTGAAGGCGGGCAGGAACCCGATCGCCGGGACATTCCGGAAGACGCTCTCGTCAATCCGGTTCAGGGGGAGATACTCGGCAGGCAGGGGAAAACGGAGCGCGAAGTCCCGGCCGATCCAGAAGGCTCCGACCAGCCCAAGGAGCGTGACCAGAAGGGCCAGGCGGGAACGGCCCACCACGGCAGGAACTTCCCGCAGGTAGAGGCCCACGAGCGTCCCCAGAGGGCGGAGGGCGCGCGGGAGGCGCTCCCGCGGGAGGCCGAAGAACCACCAAGGCCAGACCAGGTGTTTGCGAAAGAGCCTCCAGCCGCCCCGGAGGTCCAACTGGTCAATCTCCCGCCCCAGCAGTGCCTCCCGATTGAAGAGCCGGAACCCCATCCGCACCAGCAGGATGTTTGCGACGATGAGGAACAGGAAGACGTACCACAGGATGGAGTAGCCGTGGTAGAGCACCATCAGGCTTTCCCCCTGGATCAGGAGCGCAACCGGGACAATCAGGAAACTGGAGAGGAGGTTGGCCGCGCGGACGCTGGTGGTGTGGCTGGAGACGATGACCGCACCGGAGACCATCACCAAAGCCTTCGCCATCGTTAACAGAAGGACCTGCAAGATGACAAGGGGAGAAGGCCGCCAGGCGGATTGGAGAATGAGCAGATAGAAGGCGATCCCCGTCGCCCCGGCGAGCCAGGGAAGCAGCAGGGAAGCTACCAGTTTTCCAAGGTACAGTTGGAGGTCCGAAAGGGGGCTTGCCAGCAGGGGCTCCAGGCTCAACCGCTCTTTCTCCCCCACGAAGGACTCCAGGGCGATGACCAGGGAGACCGAGATGGGCAGGAATCCCACCAGCAGAAGCATCAGGGGCAGGAGACGAATCTGGACGCCCTCTGCTCCCCAGCGCTCATAGAAAGAGGTCTCCAGGTAACTGGTGGCGAAGCGCATCAGCAGAGGGAAGATCACCGTCATCGCAAAGATCGGGAACAGGATGCGCCAGTCCCGGAGAGAATCCCGCAGTTCCCGTCGGACCAGGTTCCATGTCTGCCAAATCCATACCTGATACCCGGACATCTTGACTCCTGATCGGGTTCAAAGGGGGTTCTGGGGTTTCAAAGATGCCCCGGCCCGCCTATGCCTACACCGCCTCTGCCTGTGCTCCCCCAGAGGGCTGGCAGACCAGAACGGTCGGCGTGCGCCCGAAGCGGGCTTCGTAGGCCCGTTTCAGGTGTCGCTCCAGTTCATCTACTGCGTCCTTATCGGCCAGGGCGACGATGCATCCACCGAATCCGGCCCCCGTCAGGCGCGCGCCGTAGCAGCCGGGGACCTCCCATGCCGCCTCTGCCAGGGTATCCAGTTCCGGCGAACTGACCTCGTAGTCGTCCCGGAGGCTGATGTGAGATTGGCGCATCGCCGCTCCCACGGTCTCCAGGTCCCCGGCGCGAAAGGCCCGCACCACGGTCAGGACCCGTGCGTTGGAGTGGACAACATGTCGGGCCCGCTTCAGCAGGAGAGGGGGAAGATAGCGCCCAAAGCGCTCCAGGTCCTCGGGCGTGACGTCCCGCAGAGCGCGGATACCAGGAAGATGCTGGGCCAGGATGCGCACAGCCTCCTCACACTCCCGACGCCGACGGTTATATTCTGACGCCGCCAGTTCCCGCCGGACCAGCGTGTCCGCCACCACGATGGCGATGCCCGGCGGGACGGGGACGTGTTCTACCTCCAACGTCCGACAGTCTATGAGGATGGCATGCCCCTCCCGGCCCCAGACCGAGGCCATCTGGTCCATAACCCCACACCGGACTCCGACATATTCGTTCTCCGCCCGCTGACAGAGAAGGGCCAGTTCCGTTCGCTCCAGCGAGAGGCCGGAGAGCGTCCGCCAGGTCCAGGCAAAAGCGACCTCCACGGCCGCAGAGGAGGAGAGGCCTGCACCAATAGGGACGTCGGAGGCAAGGACAGCGTCCATTCCGGAGAGGACAAAGCCCCGCCCTCCCAGGGCCCAGGCGACGCCGCGGGGATAGTCTGCCCAGTTCCCCTCCCGTGGCGGGACGGGGTTCAGGGAGAAGATCGCCTCTTTCCCCATATCCGCAGCCACGATGTGGGCCACCGGGTCCGGGCGCGGGGAGGCCGCCACCCAGGCGGCCCGGTCCACGGCGACGGGGAGGACGAAGCCCTCGTTGTAGTCGGTGTGCTCCCCGATGAGGTTGACTCGCCCAGGCGCGCGGGCAACCAGGGCGGGAGATTTCCCGAAGTGGGCCCGAAAATGGTGAACAGCGCGATCTTTCGGCGTCATTGTCGTGACCTCAGTGGTATCTTTATTCGGCCAGGGTCCGTCTGGCATCCTCGTATCCCAACTGGATCAGTTCCCGGCTGGTCTGGGGGTCGTAGCGGAGAATCTGGGAGAGGCTGAGAGCCCGGCTGGGGATAATCACCCGGCAGCGGATATACCGATGTTCCTCGTCCATCTTTTGGGCGACCAGATGGTTGATCCGCTCCAGTTGCTTGATGTCGTTCTCAAAGGTCGCGCTGAGCGCCAGGTCCAGCACCACTGCGAAGGCCTGCCAGGGCCAGCGGGGCAGCGGGATATGCCGCTCTCCCACCGGGGAGAGCAGAACGACGTAGATTTCATCCGCCCCTGCGTCTATGGCCGCGGCCAGAGGCGTATTTGCCATCACCGCTCCGTCCCAGTAGTGGCGGTCTCCAATGCGGGTCCAGGGATAGACCAGAGGGATGGAGCAACTGGCCAAGATGTGGGCGGGGGTCAGAGTTACCTCCCGGTTGTCAAAAATGCGCAGGTCCCCAGCCTCTACCTCCGTCGCCGTAATCAACAACCGTTTCTCGGTACGGGCCAGGGCATCAAAGTCAATGAAACGATAGAGGGTGCGGTACCAGGGGGAAGTATCGTAGACAGCGTTCCAGGGGCGGAAGCGCCAGAAGCGATGGATATCCTGCGTGCGGGTGGAGAGCCAGGCTTCCTCCAACTCCTGCGCCGTCTTCCCGGAGGCGATGGCGGCGGCGTTGACAGCGCCGATGGAGGTACCAACCAGGATATCTGGGATCAGCCCGGCCTCCTCCAGGTACTTGTAGACGCCGCACTGGTAGGCTCCTCGGCCTCCGCCGCCGGAGAGAACCAGCGCGCGGGTGGGCTTAGACATCTCTTACCTCCCGAATTCGGTCCAGTTCGTCCCGGACGCGGGCCAGAAGGGTATCCGCCCGGAGTTCCTCCAGCCGGTAACAGGGGGCCTGGAGATGGTCGGCCAGAGCCTGTGCGAGTCCCTGGTCAAAGGCCTCGTGTTCCATATTGATGACGACGGAGCGGATTTTCGCCTGTGGGAAGAGGTCCGCAATCCGATGGGCCTCCTCCTGCGGAGGGAGGTCGCCGATGGAGACGTTTCCGGCCCCATCGGTCAGCAGCACCATCAGGGGCATCAGGTCCGGGCGACGGCGCATCTCCCGCGTGAGAACCTCGTAGGCCAGTTGCAGGCCGGCGGAGAGAGGGGTCTTGCCTCCCACTGGAATGTCCTGCAACGCCCTTTGGGCCAGAGAGACGCTGTTGGTGGGCGCCAGGACCAGCCGGGCCCCGTTTTTCTGGAAGACGACCACCCCGACCCGGTCCCGCCGCTGGTAGGCGTCGGTGAGAAGGGAGGTCACTGCGCCCTTTGTGGCCTCCATCCGCTCCGCGACGGCCATAGACCAGGAGGCGTCCACAACGAAGAGGATGAGATTCCCCATCTTCCGGACCCGCACCTTGCGGTGGTAGTCTGTTGAACGAACAACCAGCGCAGGGCCGCCGGAGCATCGGCGCTGGACCTGGTGGGGTGCGGCGGCACGCAGCGTCGCGTCAAAGGCCAGGTCGCTGGGGTCTCCCGGAGAGGGCCGGGCCTGGATGTAGCGCCCCCGTCGTTGAGAAGTGCGGGTCGTGCTGCGGCGTCCGCTCCCGCAGCGGGTCAGCCGGTCCAGCGGAGTCGTCAGCCGCCGGGGAGTGAAGACCTCTCCGGTTTTAATTTTTGCCCCTCCTTCCCACCACCGTCCTTCTGAAGGCCACTGAGGGACCTGCTGAAAAACGGGGTTACGGGGGCGTTGCTGATCCTGGGAAGAAGGGGCCTCGCCGGTCTCAACCTCTACGTGCGTTTTTTTTTCTGCCGGGGGCACCTCTTCCTCGCAGACCATCTCCTCGTTCATTCCGCCCTTTTTAGCAATTTGAGCGCGGGCCTCCGCCAGCCGTTCTCCCAGATTGTCCAGCGTCGCCTCCACCTGCTGGAGCGGATGGCGGCGCAGGCGGTGGGGCAGAGCCAGTTCCGCCGCCAGGAGAATGTCCCGGTCGGTGATGTGGGTCCGGCCCTCAAAGGCGGCGTTGGCGCGAGCCGTCCTCAGGATGACCAGATCGGGCCGATGGCCATCCACCCGGATCTCCGCCATCATCGTCGCGATGACGGCCAGGTCCGCGCGCGTGTAGCGGACGTGGGGAAGAAGTTCTCGGGCACGTGCGATGTCCCGGGAAAGAGCCTCCTCCCGAGGGCGCCACTCTTCATAAAAGCCCTCCGGGTCGCTCTCAAAGGCCAGGTTACGCTCCATAATGAGCATCCGGGCGGCCGGGTCGTGGACGCTGCGGATGTCCACGCAGAGTGCGAAACGGTCCAGGAGTTGGGGGCGCAGGTCTCCCTCCTCGGGATTCATTGTCCCGATGAGAATGAACCGGGCCGGATGGCTGAACGAGATACCCTCCCGTTCCACCACGTTAATCCCCATCGCCGCAGCGTCCAGGAGGATGTCCACCACGTGGTCGTCCAACAGGTTGACTTCGTCCACGTAGAGCACGCCGCGGTTGGCGGCGGCCAGGATGCCCGGCTCAAAGTGACGCTCTCCCTTCTGGATGGCCCGCTCAATGTCCAGGGTTCCGACTACCCGATCCTCCGTTGCGCTAACAGGGAGGTCTACGAAGCGAGTGCGGCGGCGGGCTCGGGGGAGCGTTTCCCCGGCAGCAGCCCGTTCCTTGCAAAGGGTACACCATGTTGCGGGCTGATCGGGGTCGCAGGAGAAGGGACAGTCGGCGACGACCTCAATTTCCGGCAGCAATGCAGCCAGGGCGCGGGCAGCAGTGGACTTGCCCGTCCCGCGCTCGCCTCGGATGAGCACGCCGCCAATCTGCGGATAGACAGCGTTGAGGACCAGAGCCCGCCGCATCAGGTCCTGGTCTACAATGGCTGTAAACGGGAAAATCGGTGGCATCCACTTTCTCCGGATTGAGACTACGCAGGTGCATTATACCGCAGTCCGTTGGAAGAGAAAAGGCGGCGGCTGCGGGATACTGGTAGCAGTTGCTCCTATCTAACCTCAGGCGGAAAAGCAAGGGGGCGGCCGGACCGAAGCCCAGCCGCCCCTCAGGTGCCCCTGGCGCGACTCGAACGCGCGACCAAGAACTTAGGAGGTTCCTGCTCTATCCTTCTGAGCTACAGGGGCCCGCCATTATTATAACGCGGGCTTCTGGAGATGGCAAGGAGGGGTTTTCCTTGACTTTATCTCAGCCCGCAACACAGACCGTCAGCCCGTAACGCAGGCTGTTAGCCTGTAGCGCAGGCTGTTAGCCTGTGTAGATGCAGGCCTGGCGGCCTGCGCTACCCGTAGCACAGGCTGTTAGCCTGTACGCTGCAGGCTCGGTGGCCTGCGTTACGGGCCTGGCGGCCTGCGTTACAGGTAGCACAGGCTGTTAGCCTGTACGCTGCAGGCCTGGTGGCCTGCGTTACAGGCCTGGCGGCCTGCGCTACCCGTAGCACAGGCTGTTAGCCTGTATTTTGCAGGCCTGGCGGCCTGCGTTACAGGCCCGGCGGCCTGCGTTACAGGCCTGGTGGCCTGCGTTACAGGTCTGGCGGCCTGCGTTACCGTAGCACGGGCTGTTAGCCTGTAATGCAGGCTGATAGCCTGTGACGGATGTTCACGGGCCTGATGGCATGCGCTCCGCAAGGCCCTGGAGAACCGGAATTTTCCAGTAGACTCTTATTTAAGGTCCCGCTGAGAGGGTCCCCCTTTCCACCAGACGGTATGGCCCTCCCC
>JANXAH010000226.1 GCA_025062415.1 Anaerolineae bacterium
AATGTGGAGTTCAGAGAGCATAGCAATCTGAAAGGCCTGTTTTGTGCGGGGGGGGGGGGGGCGCCCCCCCCCCCCCCCCCAACAATGCACCCAAAACCCCCCCCCCGCGGGGGGGAGGTGGGAGAATTGGACCCGCCCCCCCGCGCGGCCGGGGCCCTTCGCCCACCTCAACCCCCCCGGTTGGGGGGTTTTGTTGTATTTGTTGGGCTGGGGGGGGGGGCGCCCTCCCCCCCCCCCCACAAAACAGGCCTTTCAGATTGCTATGCTCTCTGAACTCCACATTCGCGATTTTGCCATCATAGACGAACTCCACCTCTCCTTTGCCCCCGGATTCACCGTCCTCACTGGCGAGACCGGTGCCGGAAAGTCCATCATCATTGACGCGGTCAGTCTGGTCCTGGGCGGCCGCGCCGACCCGACGATGGTCCGAGCCGGGGCCGATCGCGCGCTGGTGGAGGCCGTCTTCCGCCTGGAACTGCCCCGTCGGGAGGCCATCCGCCCCATCCTGGAGCGAGAGGGACTGGAGGGCGATGAACCCGACCTGCTGGTCCTCTCCCGCGAAGTCCGTGCCGAGGGGCGGAGCATCTGCCGGATCAACGGCCGTGCCGTCACCTTGAGCCTTCTGCGGGAGGTCGCCGAAGGGCTGGTGGACATCCACGGCCAGAGCGAGCACCTCTCCCTCCTCCGGGTCCGGGAACACGTCTTCTTGCTGGACCGGTTCGCCGGGCTGGAGCCCCTGCGGGCCCGCGTTGCCGACCTGGTCGGACGGATTCGGGCGGTTCGGCGGGAGCGGGCCGCATTGGAGCAGGACGAGAAGGAGAGGGCCCGCCGAATAGACCTGCTTCAGTACCAGATTACGGAAATTGAGGCGGCCAACCTCCGGCCCGGCGAAGAAGAGGAACTGGCCGAGGAGCGGGTCCGATTGGCAAATGCCGAACACCTGGCCCTGCTTCTGGCAGAGGCGCTGCGGGCGCTGGATGAAGGGGGAACGGAGGGAGCGGCCGCAACGGACCTGCTGGGCCGCGCCGTCCGCGCTCTGGAGGGGCTGGCCCGGATAGATGGGGCGCTCGCACCCCGTCTCCAAGAGGCCGAGGAACTCCTCTACCGGCTCCAGGACCTGGCCGACAGCCTGCGGGATTACCGCCGTCGGGTAGAGTACAACCCCCGTCGCCTGGCGGAAGTGGAGGAGCGGCTGGACCACATTCGTCGCCTCAAGCGCAAGTATGGCGCCACCATTGCCGAAGTCCTGGAATATGCCCGGCGCGCCGCGGAGGAACTGGAGACCATCACCCATAGCGAGGAGCGCATCGCCGAACTGGCCGCGCAGGAGGAGCAACTGCTGGCAGAACTGGCTCACGCCGCCCTGGAACTCTCCGCCCGACGGCGGGAGGCGGCCCGTCGGCTGGCGGCGGGGATAGAGCGGGAACTCCAGGACCTGCGGATGGCTGGGGCCCGCTTCGGGGTGGACTTCCGCTGGGAGGAGGACCCGGAAGGTATCCCCCTGACCCCAGACCTGCTGGCCCAGTACGGACTGGAGGGGCCGGAACTCCTGCCGGGGCGAGTAGCCTTTGACGCCACAGGAATTGACCGGGTGGAGTTCCTGGTCTCTCCCAACCCCGGCGAGCCCCTAAAGCCCCTGGCGAAGATCGCCTCCGGCGGCGAGACCTCCCGGTTGATGCTGGCCCTCAAGGCTGTCCTCTCCCGGGTGGATGAGACCCCGACGCTCATCTTTGACGAGATTGACCAGGGCATTGGCGGTCGGGTGGGAGCAACGGTGGGAGAGAAACTCTGGCGGCTGAGCGTTGCCGGGCCCGACGGCAGCCTGGCCCACCAGGTCCTCTGCGTCACCCATCTCCCCCAACTGGCCGGTTTTGGTGACCGCCACCTGCGGGTGGAGAAAGTCGTCGCCGACGGCCGAACCGTCACCCGGGTCACCGTCCTGGAGGGCCCGGCACGGGTGGAGGAACTGGCCCAGATGCTGGGCGCCAGCGGCGAATCCGCCTATCGGAGCGCGGAGGAGATACTGGAGGAAGCAAGGGGGAGAAAGCAGGGAGCGGGGAGTAGGGAGTAGTAGGGAGTAGGAAGTAAGGAGTAGGGAGTAGGAAGTAGGGAGTAGGGAGTAGGGAGTAGGGAGTAGGAAGGAAGAAATGAGCGTGTTCAGCGACGATTTCGTTGCGCTTGGGGTGATGACGAAGGTTCACAGGCCTGACGGCCCACGCTACAGCGCCGCAGGTCCCCGGAGAGCCTAAATTTTCAGGCCTGATCTCAGGAGATGTTCCCCAGGCCAAATAACCTGTACCACCTTCCCGATGCCTGATAAGCGCTACCTCCGCCAACACTTCTGCACCCTTCGGGAATGCCTGCCTTCGGAGGATGTCCAGAGGGCATCGCTGGAAATCTGCCGACACCTGGCCGCGTGGGAGCCCCTGCAGAGGGCCCGGACCGTGATGGCCTACCTGGCCTTCCGCAACGAGCCCGACCTCTCTCCGCTTTTTGAGATGCTCCCGCATATCCGCTGGACCCTCCCGCGGATTGAGGGAAAACAACTGGTTGTCCACCCCTATGACCCGGCCCGGCTGGTCCGGCATCCCTTCGGGATGCTGGAGCCCGCGCCGGACCTGCCAACGGTGGACCCGAAAACGCTGGATGTAGTGCTTGTGCCCGGCGTTGCGTTTGACCGGCGCGGGGGTCGGCTGGGGTTCGGCGGCGGCTTCTACGATCGCTTCCTGCCGACCACACCCGCGCTCCGGGTGGGTATCACCTACGAGGCCTGTCTGACCGACGAACTCCCCTGCACCGACTCCGATGCCCGAATGGACTGGATCGCTACGCCGCAGGGGCTCATCCGGATAGGGCGGGGAGACTGAGGCTTACCACACGGAAACGAAGGACATAAAGAGCACCAACTCCCTGCGACCCTGCAACCTTGCGCTATGGACCCTTTGGAGAAACTGCGCATCCTGGGGCCCGCGACCTGCTACGAGCCCGCGGAGGAGACGACGCCCACGGGACGGGCGCTCCCGCCCCCACAGGACGTCCCCACAGACCTGAAGGGCTGTATCTACTACGCTGCGCTGCCGGGCGGGCGGCGGGTTCCCATCCTGAAAACCCTGCTCACTTCTGCTTGTGAGCGGGATTGCCTCTACTGCGCCTTTCGGGCAGGCCGGGACGCGCCTCGCGCCACTTTCAACCCCGACGAACTGGCCCGCCTCTTCCTCCAACTCCACGAGCGGGGACTGGTAGAGGGCATTTTCCTCAGTTCAGCCATCCTGGGCAGTGGTCCCCAGACGCAGGATCGGCTGATCGCTACGGCGGAAATCCTCCGTCGGCGGTACAACTTTCATGGCTACATTCACCTCAAGATTATGCCCGGCGCGGAGCGGGACCAGGTGGAGGTCGCGATGCGCCTGGCCGACCGGGTCTCCGTGAACCTGGAGGCTCCCAGCAGTCGCCGTCTGGCCCTTCTGGCCCCCCATAAGGAGTTCCGGGACGAACTCTTCCTGCGGCTTCGGTGGATTGCGGAGATCCGACGGGAGATGACAGGACGCCGCCCCAGCGCCACGACCCAGTTCGTCGTAGGCGCAGCGGGGGAAAGCGACCTGGAACTCCTACACGCCACGGCCTTCCTTTATCGCCACCTGGGACTGGCCCGCGCCTACTACGAGGGCTTCCGTCCCGTCCCTGCCACTCCTCTGGAAGCCCTGCCACCCACCCCCCGGATTCGGGAACGTCGGCTCTACCAGGCATCCTTTCTTTTGCGGGACTATGGCTTCAGCGTGGAGGAACTCCCCCTTAGCCCCCAAGGGAACCTTCCCCTGGAAATAGACCCCAAACTGGCCTGGGCCCGCCAGCACCTCCAGGACACACCGGTGGAGGTCAACCGGGCGGACCGGGAGGCCCTCCTGCGGGTGCCAGGGATCGGGCCGAAGGGAGCGGACCGGTTGCTGGAGGCCCGACGGGAGCGGCGTCTCCGGGACCTGGGGGAACTGCGACGACTGGGGATCACGGTAGAGCGGGCTGCACCCTTCATCCTGCTGGACGGAAAGCGTCCTGCCCGTCAGATAGAGTTGCCCTTATAACCTCATCATTGGAGTGAACCGATACCTTTAGCAACCTTTGCCAATAGAAAGACAGGGCTGGGGGCGGGGGGGGAGGCCCCCCCCCCAGCCCCCCACAAAGCTAAAAAACCACCCCCAAAGGCGGCCCACAAGAACCCCCCAACCCCCCGTCCTGTGGGCTCTGCGGTGTTGTGGGTTGTGGGTTTTTGCGTGCTCCGTTTGTTGGGGTTTTTTTTCCGGGGGGGGGGGGGGGGGGGCGCGCCCCCCCCCCCCGCCCCCCCCGCCCCGGGGGGGCGCCCCGCCCCCCCCCCCCCCCCCCGCCCCGGGGCGGGCCCAACAAAATCGCCAGTAAACCCCCCCGGGGCTGCAGCCGCAGTGGGGCGGCACGGACCGGGGCCGGGGGCGCGGGGGCGGCGGGGGGGCCCGCCTCGGCCAGGCGCGCGGCGAACGCCGCGCGCAGCTGCTCGCCCTGGAGGT
>JANXAH010000211.1 GCA_025062415.1 Anaerolineae bacterium
GGTTTGGTATGGCAATTTTGGAGTATCCCCGCCACCCGGTGTTTGTGATGAGGGTCGGTTTGGTTGGGTAGGTTGTGTAATTTCGTGCGGGTTTCTAAATGGGCGGGTGGGGGGTGGGGGCGGGGGGGGGCCCCCCCCCCCCCCCCCCCCGGCCCCCGTCTATCCCCTACGGAAGCAACAGCACCCCCTCTTGATACCGCTCGTCCATCGGCGGAACCGGGGCCATACGGAAGCGTTCATAGGCGACCATAATGGCCCGGACTTCGCCCCCTGCCCAGTCCTCCGGCACGGGGATGAGGTGCCGGTCGCGGACAACGCTCCCCCGAACCCACTTCAGCGTCGGGACCGTCCCCAGCGCGGGCTGGCAATCGTGCGCGCCCAGGAACCGCCCCGCTTCGTCCACCAGCCGGACGCTGGTCGCCAGGTCCTCCGTCAGCGGGCGAAGTCCCACCAGCACCACTTCCACCACGGCCTCCTGCCCCGCCCGGACTCCGAAGGCCCGCGCTCCGGCCATCGCCATCGCATCCCCCAGTAGCACAAAGCGAACCCGTTCCTTCGGGACCGGAAGCGCTACCGTTGAGACGGGCCATCCCCATGGCCCAGCGCCGCGCGCTTGCTGGCCCTGATCGTCCACCAGAGAGAGCCGTAGCAGCCCGCGAACAGTGCCCGGCAGGTCCACCACAACGGTCTGGTACGCGCCCGCGGGAAGGGCCGGTAGCGGGCTGGAGGCTTCCGAACCGTCTGCGCTCCGCAGGACGACGGTGCCCCCAGCGGCAGGACCGCGCCAGTGCAGGTAGACGCGCAGGGTCTCCGAAATCGTCCGATCGTAGTCGGTGCCGATCAGGATCGGCCCGTTGGAGAAGGGGACGTCCCATCGGTGAAGGGTGAAGGGAGCACGGTCCGCCGGCCGAATTTCCAGTTCGGTCAGAAGGACGAAGTCCTCGCCCCCCGCGGCAGGGAGGACCTCAAACCCCCTCTCGGTGACTGTGTAGGCTCCCAGCCGGAGGGAGTAGTGCCCCGGAGAGAGGGTCGGATAGAGGGGGAGGACGAGGCGCTCAAAGCGGACCTCTCCCGGCACGCTGTCGGTGCCCAGCCGGCGGTCGGCCTGGGCCCGGTGTTGTCCCCTCTCATCCACGAGGCGCACGGTGAAGGAAGGGGGGCGCTCCAGCGGTTTGGTCGCCTGCCAGGCCAGGATCACCTCCAGCGACTGTCCGGGGTGGGGGAGGGGGCCCCGCAGCGAATATCCCACCAGTCGGACTCCTCCGGCAAAGGTGAGGCCCTTCGGCACCAGCGGGGCCGTGGGGGCTGTCATCGGCCGTTGGGAGACCCGGAACCCCATGCCCCACGGCTCGGTCGTGTAGCCGGGGAACTCGTAGAAATGGGTCAGCAACACCGGGCGGCCCGGCAGTGCCTCACGCACATGCCGGAACCAGGTCTCGGCGTACTCCTCTCCCACGATGGGATAGACGTAGCGGACCTCCACGTCGGGACGAAGGCCCTCCACCTGCTGGAGGTACCACATCGGCGTGGCCCAGTGCCAGTCGGCCAGAATGAGGGCGTCGGGCGGGGCGCTCTTCAGCAGGTCTCCCGCTGTCCGGCGAACGCTGGTATCCTTAGCCAGTTCGGCGTACTCCGGAAAGAGGGCCACGCCGTTCAAGAGCGCCGTCCAAAGGACCAGGGCGCAGATCACAGCGGGGATTTGTCGGGCCCACCGGGGCGAGATAGGCTCCAGCGCCGCCGGAAGCAGGCCGACGGCGAGGGCCAGGGGCAGGTAGGCCGGCATCAGGTATTCCACCGTCTGGGGGGCCCGGTAGGTGATGGTGACGAAGGTGTGAAGGGCCCAACTGCCCGTCAGCATCAGGAAGAGGCGGCGGTCCCGTTTCAGAAGCGCCAGGACACCCAGGACGGCAGCGATCAGAATCGGCGGGCGGAACTGAAAGGCAAAAAGGGTGGGGACCAGGGCCAGGCGGTGGGGGAGGTCCTGGGGATTGGCGAAGGCGAACATATCCCCGGCGAACCCCCGCGCCAGGACGTGCCAGAGAAAGCCCGGAAGGGTGTCCAGGTCGGACGGGGCCAGGGGGGCGCCGCGCGCTCCCTGGATGGGGAGATAGGCCTGGGGGAGGAGTCCTGCCAGGAGGAAGGCGATGGCGGGCCGCCACCCGCGGCGAGGGTGGAGAAGGCCCGGGTCCAGGGTAACCGCATAGAGGGCGAAGAAGAGGCCGACGAAGGCCAGGGAGGGGTGGTGCCCGATGCCCAGTCCCAGGGCCAGGGCTGCCAGAAGGATGCTCCGGTCATTGCGGTGGAGCGCAAAACGGGCCAGGCCGCGCAGGGCCAGTGCCCCGAAAAAGAGAGTGGGCATCCGGATGTTGGCAGTGGTCGCCTGGGCCCAGAAGGTTGTGGAGGTGCCCAGGGTGAGCGCGGTCGCCAGGCCGCAGGCGATGGCGAGGAGGGGAGACGCGCCCAGGGAGCGGGCCCAGAGGCACGCCGCGCGGGCCATCAGAAGGACGGTCACGGCGGCAAGGACCGCACTCATCGCGTTCAGCCGCAGGGTCGGAATGCCCGCGGGAGCCAGGCGGATGAAAAGATGGCCGACCAGGGTGTAGAGGGGATAGCCAGGGGGGTGAGCGACGCCCAGGAGGGCCGACACCAGTTGGAACTCCCCACTGTCGGCAGGAAGGACATCGCGGGCAACTGTGGCTCCGTAGACGGAGAAAGCGATCAGAAACAGGACGCTATCCACGAAGAGTTCGGCAGAGGAGTTGAGCAGTTCCCAGCGTCGGGTCAATAGCCATAGAGCCGTTGCCAGCAGGGCTACGCTCAGCCCCATCTGGGGAGCATGGGAGGGCCAGAGAAGATAGAGCCAGAGGGGCACAAAGGGCCAACAGGGAGCCCGCCGGACAAAGCGGGCCCACAGAACGGGCCCCAGCGTCAGCGCTATCCCTCCTACTAAAACGATCACCCACCCCGGAAGTGGGCTTCCGATCGCCTCCAGCCCCAGGCGGGTCAGGAAGAGGCCGACGATGGCGCCGCGGAAGGCCTTTCGCATCCGCTTTCGGAACCCGGTGATCAGGGGAACCTCCTGATTGGCGTATCTATTCAGCCTTTCTCACCCCTCGCTGAAGGCGGCAGGGGTGGGGTAAGGCCGAACCGTCACCGTCTGTGAAAAATATCCCACAGGTCTGGCTCGCAGCGCAGCAGGGCCAGCGCGCTGTGGACGTCCAGGATTTCGCCGCCGCGGGCCATCTGGAGCGCGCGGGGGACGGGTACCAAGTGGACCTCTATGATTTCCCCCGGTTCCCGGTCCGGCGCCCGGCAGAGGCGGACGTTGCGGGCCAGGACGATGTGGCCGACCTGGTCAAAGAGGCTGACGCCGGTGCGGAAGAACCCCTTGTATTCCCAGTCGTCGCTCTCACCGCCCACTTCCTCCGCCAGTTCCTGTCGGGCCAGGTCCAGCGGAGAGCCCTGAAAGTCGTGGAAGCCTCCGGCGGGGAGTTCCCACGACCAGTCGTCTATCATATAGCGGAACTGCCGGATGAGGACAACCTGCCCGTCGGCGGTCACCGGGACCACCCAGACGGCCCCGGCAGTCTCCACATAGACGAAGGGCCGGATCTCTCCATCGGGCCAGCGGACGATATCCTCCCGGACGCGGAACATCCGGAAGGTGTAGGGGTAGCGAGTCTCTATGTGTTCCCAGCCCAGGGCGCGGCCGTTAGGTTTTTCGGCTGAAGCCATCGGGATTCTCCTGGGTGATTTCTGCTGAGTGGGACAACTGCTTGCAGTTGTCCCACATTTTTTCTACAGGTCAAACTCCGCAACCAGCGGAAGATGGTCGGACGCCTCCCGAACGACATCGGGCTCGCCGACGACCTTGCAGGCCCGGAGATATGGCAGCAGCGGCGGACTGGCGAAGATGTAGTCCAGCCGGGCGTTGGGGGCAGACGCCGGAAGGGTGCGGCCTGCATCGGCGGGGTGCAGCGTCCGAAAGCAATCCACGAACCCAGCGCGCAGGACTTCTGGGATCGCAAAGCGGTAGATCCGCTGCCCCTGGACCAGAATCATCAACCGAAGGGGAAGGGGCATCGCCCGGACGTCCGTCGTATCCGATGGGCCGATGGTGTTGAAGTCCCCCAGAAGGAGGCACAGGTCCTGGAGGTAGGCCCGCGCTTTTTGAAGGACGGTGCGGATTTCCCACTGGCGCCAGGCCTCCGTCAGAATGCTGTACCACGGGGCCAGGTGGACGCCGTAGACCCGGAGGCGTTCTCCGGAGGAGCACTCCACCTCCGCCTCCAGAAACGGGTTGATCGCCGGTGGAAATGGACGATGGGTCTGCCAGAAGGTGACCGGGAGTCGGCTCATCAGGGCCAGGCGAAAGGGGGAGCGCTCCGCCGTCGTCCAGACCCGCATTCCCAGAGACCGAGCCCAGTCCTCCACGGGACGGGAATCCCGGACTTCCTGAAGCACGGCGAGGTCCGGCTGGACATAGCGCAGGACCTCCAGGATGGCCTGCTCTCTTTGCCGGCCACCCTTCAGGATGTTGTAGGTCATCACGCGGAGCACGGTTTCCTCCTGGGAGAGGGGTTTTTGGGGGGGGGGGGGGGG
>JANXAH010000256.1 GCA_025062415.1 Anaerolineae bacterium
CCACCAGGCCTGTATCGCAGACCACCAGGCCTGCATACTACGAGTACCGGCGAACGGAGTGCGATCGTCCGGGCAATCCAAAAACCATCCCTGCCTGGCGGCTTACAGGCTCCCGCGCCCGGATTCACTCCCCGAAGTACCACCCCCGCAGGACTTCCAGCGGAATGTCGTTCTCCGGCCGGGGGTCACGGAAATACGGGGGGATGGGAAGAAGCGTCCCTGAAGGCCGGAGGAGATCCCCCTCCCGTACCTGCTGGGCGACGTTCAGGTATCCCTCAGCGGTCCGCTCCCAGGTATAGCGGGCCAGGACCCGCTCCCGGCCTCGGCGCGCGAACTCCTCCCAAGTCTGAGGGCTTTCCAAGAGTCGCAGCAGCCCCCGAGCGATATCGGTAGGATCGGCGGGGTCCACCAGAACGCCGTATTCCTCCCCGTCCTCCCGCCAGATTTCGGCGGGCCCGCCGTTTCGGGTGACGACGACAGGGAGACCCGTCGCCGCCGCCTCCAGGGGGGCCAGGCCGAAGGGCTCGTGCCAGGCCGTCAGCGCAAAGACGGAGCGGCAACGGGCCAGCAGCCGGTAGGCCGCCGCCAGCGCCGGGTGCCCCGCCAGAGCCACCGTGGCGATCTCCCCCCAGAGATTGTGGTCCCGGACGACTTCCCGAATCCGGGCGAGAATCTCCTGCTCCGTTGGGCTCCCCTCCTCCCGCCGCAGGGGGTCCTCCAGGTGGGGAGTGACCAGCAGAAGATTCGCCCGCTTCCGCAGCGCCGGATTCTGAGCGAAGGCCACAACCAGCCCCAGATGGTTCTTCTTGGGCTCCAGCCGGCTGGAGGCGACGATGCAGGGGAGATGGCGGCGATCCTCCCGGATGTCCCGCTCCAGTGCGGCCAGCACTCTGCGACGAACGACCTCCTCCTCCGGTGTCCGGGCGCCGGGATCAAAGACAGCAGTATCCACCCCCGGCGGGACCACGGCGAAGCGACGATCATCGCCGACATCCACCGCGCCCTGGTAGGCCCGGTGGCCATACTGCTGAAACCGCTCCTGGCAAGTGCTGACAATGTTGACAGCGGACCGGTTCATACTGAGCCGCTCCGCCGCCAGGCGACGGGCGAAGTGGTAGCGGGCGTCCAGCGCGGCGAGGTTCTCCGGTGTTGCGCCCAGGCCATCCATCTTCTGGGCGCCCAGGGAGTGGGCGGTGAAGGTAAAGGGAATCCCCGTCGCTTCGGTGAGGAGAACCCCCGCCAGGCCGCCGTCGCCGTAGTGGGCCGTGAACACATCCGGGAAACAGCCCTCCTGGCGGTAGAAATCCAGGATGCCCGCAACCCAGTCTGGGCCGATGTAGGGCCAGAGTTCCTCTTTGGGGAGAAAAGTGTCCGGCCCGGCGGGGATACGGATGATGCGGACATTCGGCGCACCGGGATAACCATCCAGCGGCGCATCCAGGCCAGGCCACTGGGGGTCCCGAATGCGACGGGTGAGGATATCCACTCGGTGGCCCATCCGGCCCAGGGCCAGCGCCACCTGTTTGACATAGACCAGTTGCCCGCCGAAGTCCGGATGCTGCGTCCAGTACCGATCCTGAGGGTCAAAGTTTCCCTGTGGGTTTAGGAAGGCCAGGAACATCGGCTCGCTCCTGAATGAACGTATCCATCTTCTCCGAAAGGGCCCAGCATGGTAGGGCTTATCCCTTGATCCCCGTGGCGGCGACGCTGCGGATGAACCACCGCTGGAAAGCCAGGAACAGGACCAGCACAGGGAGCGTGGTCATTGTGGCAAAAGCGAGGGTATCTCCCCACAGGCGCGGGTATTGGCCGAAGAATTCCTGCATCGCCACCGTCAGCGGCCGATATTCGGGAAGACGAATGACCATCAGGGGCCACAGGTAGGAGCCCCAGGTCCAGAGGAACTTCAGGATAGCGACGGTGGCGAAGACGGGCCGGGAGTTGGGCACAATGATGTTCCAGAAAATGCGGAAACGGCCAGCGCCATCTATAAGGGCCGCTTCGTCCAGGTCTTTGGGAAGGCCGATGAAGAACTGGTAGAACAGATAAATGGAAAAGGCGTCGGCGATGAAGGGGATAATCTGGACGATGTAGGTATCGTGCCAGCCGATGCCGCCGCCAGGTCGGGGCAACCGGGTAGTCAGCAGCATCAGGGGGACGGCGACGGCCTCAAAGGGGATGATGATCAGGGCCACAATGATTGCCAGAACCAGGTTACGCCCCCTCCACCGGAGACGTGCCAGGGAATAGGCGGCCATACTGTTGACAACCAGGCCCAGCCCTACTGTGGTCGTCGTGATGAGGACGGAGTTCCACAGAAACCGGCCGAAGGGCATCCGGCGGAAGACGTCCAGGAAGTTCTGGACTCCCAGGCCGGTGTAGGCCGCGCGGATTTCGGCTGGCGCGTCGTCCAGCCGGTCCACCGGCGGCACCCACTTCAGAGGATAGGGCACGAAGGCCAGGAGCCCGCCCACATCCGACGTAATCTGAGTCTCGTTGGTCTTTATAGCGGAGACCAGCATAAAGACGAGGGGGAACGCGAAGAAGAAGGCCAGCAGAATCATCACCACGTAGGTCAGGAGAGTTCGCGCCGCTTTGCGAAAACGGTACATATTCCCTCCCCTTACTCTATCGCCCGCTCCTCCCGCATCAAGGCCCGTTGGACAATGGAAACGGCCAGAACAATCAGGAAGAACACCACCGTGATGGCGGAAGCGTAGCCGGCCCGCAACTGATAGCGCCCTTCCCGGACGGCGTGCAGAATGGTGGTCATCGTCGCTTCTCCCGGCCCGCCGCCGGTCATCACATGAACCTGGGTGAACAACTGGAAGGCCAGAATGGTGGTGGCGACCACAACGAAGATGGTGGTGTTCCGCAACTGCGGGAGGGTGACGTAGAAAAATTTCTGGAGTTCGTTACAGCCGTCCACTTCCGCCGCTTCGTACAATTCGCCGGGGATCTCCTGGAGTCCGGCCAGAAAAATGACCATCTGAAACCCGACTCCCTGCCAGATGGATAACAGCATAATGGACGGGAAGGCCAATCTGGGGTCGCCCAGCCAGTTGAAAGGCCCCAGTCGTCCCAGGGAAACAGCCTTCAGGAACGCGTTGATCGTGCCCACGCCGGGGTTATAGAGAAAAAACCAGATGACGGCAACGACGACCATCGGCACCACCACGGGCATAAAGTAGAGCGCCCGAAAGAGGTGGACACCCCGGATTTTCTGGTTGACCAGCACAGCCAGAAGCAGCGCGAAGGCCGACTGGACGGGCACGACCACTAAAGCGAAATAGAAGTTGTTGAGCAAACCCCTCCAGAACGTAGGATCTCCAGCGGCGAGCAGAAAGCGCTGTCCGAAGAGGTGAACTTGGGCCAGTTCACTCAGCCCCTCATACCGGGGATCGCTGCGGAGGATGGTGCGGGGCCGGGGGTAGAGGACTTGACCCTGCTCGTCCCGCTGCACCTCCCCGGTGGCCGGGTCCTTCAGGGGCTCCATCCAGATGACGTGGATTCGCAGCAGTTGGCGGTAGTTTTCCAGGCCGACGAACTGAGGTGGGTTGGGGGAAAGTAGGCGCGTGTCCGTCAGGCTCAGTTGAAAGGCCATCAGAAAGGGAACGATCAGGAAGATGGTCAGGCCGATGGCGGCAGGAGCAAGCATCAGCCAAGCCATCAGGGTTTCCTTGAGCCCCTCCGTCCGAAAGCGCAAACGCCACCTCTGACCGGTTTTCTCTATCATCAGACGCCCTCCTTTCCGATTGTGGACGGGAGGCAAAAAGGGGGCCAGGGACATGGTCCCTGGCCCCTTTTTCACAGGGCCGCTCCCGACTACTGGTAGTAGTTGTTGGCTTTCAGGTCGGCCTCAATCTTATCCACCGCTTTGTCCAGTTCTGTCTGGACGTCGGCACCATCGGCGATGTTCCGGAAGGCGGTGGAGAAGGCGGCCGTGATGGTCGGGTAGGCAGCGGTGATCGGACGAGGAACGCCCCAGCCCGCTTTGAGTTGGGCCACGAAGGTGTGCAGCAGGCCACCGGGGGCAAACCGCTTGTCCGCCTCAAAGACCGAGATGCGGGCCGGAATGGCGCCGTTGGCATCGGTCATCGTCTTAATGTTCTCCGGCTCCAAGATGAACTTGAGGACTTTGGCCGCCGCCTCCGGGTGTTTGCAGGCGCTGGTGATGCCCCAGTTCCAGGAGCCCATACCAGTCTTGGGACCAGTACCGAAGTCGGGCATGGGCAGAAGCAACAGGTCATCACCCACCGCCTGAATATGGTCGTTGGCCGTCCAGTGTCCGACCCAGGCCAGGGCACACTTGCCGCTGGTAAAGCAGTCGTCGGTGGCCGCACGAGGGTTGGCGTAGCCCTTCTGGAACCAGCCCTGGATCATCGTCATCGCCGCAACGGCCTGAGGCCCATTCAGCACCCCCTCCGCCGTCCGGTAGGTCTGGCGGTCAATCAGGTCGGCGCCGAAACTCTGGAGCACGGGGGAGAAGCCATAAGTCAGCCATTCACTGGGAGCCGAGGGCGCATAGTTCATCTTCAGGTCAATGGCGTACTCCGTTTCGGGGAGCGCCGCCAGGGCTTCCAGCGCCGCATTGAACTCTTCGCCCGTCCATGGCTTCTCTATCGTGGGAATACGCACGCCGGCCTTCTCCAGATAGGACTTGCGGGCCCAGATGGCCAGTCCGGAGTCAAACTGGCCCAGGCTGTAGAGCCGGCCGTCCCGGTAGGTTCCCTGGGCGATAATGGAAGGTAGGAAATCGGCCAGTTCGTCTCCGGTGAAGTAAGTATCCAGCGGGATCAGGTAGCCGCCCCAGACGTAGTTATAAACGAAGGGGCCGTCAAAGTCAAGCAGACAGGGTAGTTGGCCTGCGACAGCGGCTGCCTGAACTTGCTGGTTATAGTCGCCCTCGGGCAACTCCACTAAGTTCAGCCGGATGTTGGGGTCGGTCCACCGCTGAACGATTTTCATCAGCGCGTCCCGTTCCCCACCCCGACCGGAGTGGAACCATACATCAATGGTGACGGGGCCTTCCGAGGGCGCGGCAGTAGGCTGAGGAGGAGTCGGTTGAGCGGGAGCCGTAGTGGGAGCAGGAGTAGGCGTCATCGCTCGGCAGGCGCTGGCCACAAGGGTCAGCACAACCAGCAGACCAAGCAGAATCCACTTTTTGCCGTACATCCCTCACCTCCTGATTTCGGAAATTGTGGACTCTTTGGGGGTTATACTCCATCTCTGGGACCTGGTATCATCACCTCCTTGCTGGTGGATCAGGTTTTCGGGATGAAACCGGTTGCATCCTCCGACAATAAAGGAAAGCGATTGCAACCACAGGAACCTTTTCCAGATCAGGGAGGAGGCCCTGTCGTCTCCCGGACCACCAGTTCGGTTGGGAGGACTTCGTGGACGGGCTTGGTGGTAGGATCTGCCAGCGTTCGCAGCAGCAGTTCCACGCCCCGTTGGCCCGACTCAAAGAGCCTCTGACGCATCGTGGTCAGCCCCACGATTTCGGCAATCTCCACATCGTCGTAGCCGACGACCGAGAGGTCCTGAGGGACCCGCAGGCCCAGTTCCCGCGCCGCTTCCAGCACGCCCACCGCCTGTACGTCGCTGGCGGCAAAAATGGCCGTCGGGCGGTCGGGAAGGGCAAGCAGCCTCCGGGCAGACTCCCGGGCATACCGACGGCCATGGGGACCCTCGGCATAGTATTCGGGGCGGTAGGGGATCCCAGCGGCCTCCAACGCCTCCCGATATCCCCGAGCCCGGTCCCGGCTGGAGGTGAAGTTGAAGGGATTGTCCGCGGGGTCGCCAACGAAGCCAATTTTCGTATGGCCTAGCCCGATGAGGTACTTGGTGACGGCCCTTCCACCTGCCACATCGTCCACAGTGATCTGATGGAGAAGTCCCGTCAGGGCCGGATGGTACGCATCAATCAGCACAACAGGCACATCTGCCTCCGACAGCAACCGCACTTCTTCGTCCTTTGGAGCGATGGAAATCACCAGAACGCCGTCCACAAGGTCCCGGCGGAGAATCGTCTGGAAACAACCAGCACGCTGTTCCGGGTCCTCTATGTTGTGGATGATTAAATCGTACCGGCTCTGGGCCAGCGTGTGGACAACACCCTTGAGGCGTTCCACGACCGAGGGGGCTGTGAAAAAGGGAACGATGACCGCGAGGGTCAGAGTTTTCCCCGTAGCAAGGCGCTGGGCGGCGCGATTGGGGACATAGTTGAGGGCCCGAACGACCTGCAGGATCTTCTGGCGCGTCTCCTCCCGGACCAGGGGACTGTTGTTGAGGGCTCGGGAAACGGTCCCCGCGGAGACACCAGCCATTCGGGCTATATCGCGGATCGTGACGGTCTGCTTGACCATCTTTGGGGGAGTTGCAACCGGTTTAATTAAACCGGTTGCATTATACACCGCTTTCCACAATTTGTCAAGAGCGCAGCAGATTCGGATAGGACTCTTCAAAAAAGTAACATTGCTGAAACCCTGCCTGGAGCGCATAGTTTTGACATTTCCCCCAAAATTGCTATACTTCTTTCACACTGTTCCCCTGCCAACGGAGACGATTTTCGCCTGGCCGGGTATCGGAAAGTGGGTATACGACGCCATTATTGGACGGGATTACCCGGTGGTTCAGGGAGGGACTTTGCTGATCGCCCTGGTCTTCGTCCTGGTTAACCTGCTGGTGGACCTCTCCTACGCCGCGCTGGACCCACGCATCCGCTACGAGTGAGGGAACGCGATGAACGAGCGGCTGATTGTTCCCGAACTTCCCCGTCGGCGGCGGACCCTTTGGGGAGACGCCTGGCGACGCCTGATCGCCAGCCCTACGGCACAGCTGGGAATGGCGATCGTGGCCTTCCCCAGCATCCTGCTGGCGATCGCCATCGTCGCCTTTCTGGGGCCAGGGCTGGACCGGGCAATGATCGACATCGGCTTCGTGGGTATCCCCACCTACGCCCGGCTGATGCGGGCGACAGTCCTTTCCCTGGTCCAGCGGGATTACGTTCTGGCTGCGCAGGCGGTAGGTGCCGGACACACCCGCATCCTCTTCCGGCACATCCCGCCCAACACCCTTTCCCCCATCATCGTCCAGTCCACTTTGGGGCTGGGAAGCGCTATCATTTGGGCTGGTGCGCTGGGCTTTCTGGGGCTGGGGGCTATCCCACCAGAGCCGGAGTGGGGCGCAATGTTGGGGGATAGTTACCGCTTTCTGACCAGCGGCGCCTGGTGGGCTGTCACGTTCCCCGGCCTGGCGATTATGCTCAGCGTGTTGGGTTTCAACCTGCTGGGAGACGGCCTGCGGGACGCGCTGAACCCGAGGTTGACCCGCTGAGCGGCACATCCAAAATGGGGGGTGGGGGGGGGGGGGGGGGGGGGGGCCGGGGGTGGCCGCGGGGCGGCCCCACCCCAACTGGGGGGGGGGGGGGGGGGGGGGGGGCCCCCCCCCCCCCCCAACCCCCCGCACTTTCCAGAGGAGGATGCTATGACAACGATGCGTTTG
>JANXAH010000081.1 GCA_025062415.1 Anaerolineae bacterium
TGTCATTTTGTCATTTTGTCATTCTGTATCCTGTCATCCTGTCCTTCCATCATTTAGCCATTCCGTCATTTCGTCGTCATGCGTTTGGCCCTGGTCCACGACTGGCTCAATCAGCGCGGTGGCGCCGAGGACGTCCTGGAAGTCCTCGTAGAGACGTTTCCCGGCGCGCCCGTCTACACGTCCATCTACTGGCGGGACGGTATGCCCCAAGCCTACCGCTCCTGGGACATCCGAACCACCTGGATGGACCGTCTGCCGGGGATTTACCGCCATCACCAGCCCTACCTGCCCCTCTATCCCCTGGCCTTCTCCGGGCTGGACCTCTCCGGGTACGACGTTGTTCTGAGCAACAAGTCGGGCTTCTGTCACGGCGTCCGGACCGGACAGGCTGTCCACATCTGCTACTGCCTGACGCCGACCCGCTTTGTCTGGACCTTTGAGGAATATGCGGCGCGGGAAGGGCTTTCGGCGCCCGTCCGACGAGCCCTAAAGCCCCTCATCGCGCTCCTTCGCCGGTGGGATTGGCAGGCCGCTCAGCGGGTTACCCGGTTCGTCGCCATCTCCCGCGAGGTCCAGGAACGCATCCGCCGCTTCTATGGACGGGATTCGGTCATCATCTACCCGCCGGTGGACACAGCCCGCTTCCGCCCCGCGCCGTCCCACGACGACTACTATCTCATCGTCTCCCGGCTGGTCCCCTACCGTCGGATTGACCTGGCCGTGCAGGCCTTCAACCTGCTCCGGCTCCCCCTGGTCATCGCAGGGGACGGGCGGGATCGCCCCCGGCTGGAGGCGATGGCCGGCCCGACGGTCACCTTCCTGGGGCGTGTCCCCGACTCCGACCTGCCCGACCTCTTCGCCCGCTGCCGGGCCTACATCCTGCCCGGTGTGGAGGACTTCGGCATCGCGCCGGTCCAGGCCCAGGCTGCGGGGCGCCCCGTCATCGCCTTCGGTGCGGGCGGCGCGCTGGATACCGTTATCCCCGGCCGAACCGGCACCTTCTTCTACGAACCGACACCGGAAGCCCTGGCGAAGGCTGTCCGCTCCTTTGACCCAGAGTCCGTGGACCCCCAGGAATGCGTCCGTAACGCGGCGCGGTTTGACCGCAGGGTCTTCCAGGAGCAGATTCGGGCCGTGGTGGAAGATTTTGAAAACTACGAAGACGAGAGGTTAAATTAAAAATTAGGGGTGTCTTTGCGGTAAAAACGGGAGGGAGATGTGGAACTGTGGACTTTCCTGAGGATTCTATGGAGGCGCTGGTGGCTGGTAGCGGCGCCGGTGCTGGGGGTGCTGGCCCACCTGGCCGTCACTTATCGGCCTCCGCCGACGACCTACCAGGTGGTTATGCGCTTCGCGGCCGGGACTGTCCCCGCCGGGCTGAGCGTGGACTACGACCGGTACTACTCCTGGCTGACGTCGGAGTACATTGCCAACGGGCTGGCGGACATCGCCCGAACTCGGGCCTTCGCTGAGGCTGTCGCGGCGAGGCTGAAAGAGCAGGGGATATCTGCCGACCCGGCGGCCATCCAGGGGGCCATCGTCACCGACAACGCGCAGTCCATCCTGGTGGTCTACCTGACCTGGGCGGATCCGGAGGGAGCAGTCGCGGTGGCGCGGGCGGCGGCAGAAGAACTGACGGAGAACGGCACGGCCTACTTTCCCCAGATCCCCTGGCCCAGCGAGGCGGGGCCGGCGGCCAGGCTGCTGGATAACCCCACCCCTGTGCCCCTGCCTCCATCCCTGCGTGCGCAACTGCTGGGCCCGGCGATCCGGCTTTCGCTGGCACTGGGTGCGGGAATTGGCCTGGCCCTGCTCTGGCACTACCTGGACCCCACCGTTCGGGACGAGCGGGACGTGGAAGCCCTCGGGCTTCCGGTGGTGGGGCGCATTCCCAGACGATAGGTTTTCGTTTTTTCAGAACCCGAACCATCGCAAGACCAGCGGCGGCACCCAGAATCCCCCCAGGCCCCATTGGACCCGCACCAGGATGGATGCCGCCAGCAGGACCACGCTGAAGGCGATGAGTGCGTAGTCCCGCGGCGCGTAGCGCAACTCGTGGATCCACGTGCGTCGGCGAAGGCCGAAACAGCGCAGGTCCATTGCGTTGATGATATCTTCCGCCCCCACAATGGCGTTGATGGTCACCGGGACAATCAGGGGCGCCAACTTCCGAATCTGTGCGATGGGCCCCCCTCGCAGTTTTTCCACCTCGTAGCCCCGCGCCCGTTGCGCGTCCAGCGTGATGCTGAAATCCCGCGCCAGTGTGGGCACAAACCGGAAGGCCAGATCCACGGAGAAGGCCAACCGGTCGGGCAGCCCCAGACGGCGAAAGGTCACCCCGTAGTGGTTGGGATTAAAGGTGTACGCAACGGGGATGAAGAGGATTGCAATGGTGAGCATCCGCACCATCTGGGCCACCGCGAAGACCAGTTTCTCCACCGTGATGTTCAGCCGAATCCCCCACCCCACCCCCGGAACGGTCCAGCGGCTCTCCCAGAGAACGTGGCCCATCCCCCGCAGAACCTCTGTGGGCCCGCCCCGCCCGGTCAAGATGGTGTTGATCCCGATGATGACCACCACCAGGACCAGGACGAAGGTCCAGATTCGGCGAGTCTCCTGCCAGGTCAGCCGGCAGAGGGCATAGTAGGCCAGCGACAAGCCAAAGAAGAAGAGCAGGAATCGCAGGTCCCAGAACTGGATGACGGCGAAGAGGACGGCCAGCAGAAAAATCCACCGGGCCCGCGGGTCCAGTTTCTGGATGAAGGTATCTCGTTCCCTGTAGCGCCAGGAGACCAGCACAGGACCTCCTGTTTGAATCGGCGCTGATTGGAAATCAGCCTCCCCTCACGTTTTCCGTGTCCATTCATCCACCAAAAATCTTCTTTTTAAAGTACGCCACGGTTTCCCGCAGGCCCTCGTCCAGGGAGACTCTGGGCTCCCAGCCCAGAACCTGGCGGGCGCGGGTGATGTCCGGGCAGCGGCGCTGGGGGTCGTCTCGGGTTCGGTCGTCGGTGGGACGGACGAAGATGATTTCGGAGCGGCTCCCGGTGATCTCCAGGATTTTCTGGGCGAACTGAAGGATGGTCATCTCCTGGGGGTTGCCCAGGTTGACAGGGCGGGTCTCGTTGGAGAAGAGGAGACGGATCAGGCCCTCCACCATGTCGGAGACGTAGCAGAAGGAGCGGGTGCGGGTGCCGTCGTCGTAGACGGTGAGGGGCTCGCCCCGCAGGGCCTGACCGATGAAGTTAGGGACAACGCGGCCGTCGTCCAGCCGCATCCGGGGGCCGTAGCAGTTGAAGATACGCGCGATGCGGGTATCCACGCCGTGGTAGCGATGGTAGGCCATCGTGAGGGCTTCCGCAAAGCGCTTGCTCTCGTCGTAGACGCCGCGAGGGCCAATGGGGTTGACGTTCCCCCAGTAGTCCTCGTGCTGGGGGTGGACCAATGGGTCGCCATAGACCTCGGAGGTGGAGGCCAAAAGGAAACGGGCCCCCTTCGCCAGCGCCACGCCCAGTGCGTTGTGGGTCCCCAGCGCGCCAACCTTCAGGGTTTGGATGGGGTAGTTGAGGTAGTCCACCGGGCTGGGAAGGCTCGCCAGGTGGAGGACGGCATCTATGGGCCCGTCAATGTAAATGAAGTGGGTCACGTCGTGTTTGATAAAGCGAAACCGCTCATGCCCGGCCAGGTGGGCGATGTTCTCTATACTTCCGGTGCTCAGGTTGTCCATCGCGATGACTTCATGCCCTTCAGCCAGCAGGCGGTCACAGAGGTGGGAGCCGATGAATCCGGCCCCGCCGGTGATGAGAATGCGCATCTTCCGGTCCTCCTTTACATGCGAGAATTCCGCCGCGGGGATTATACCTCAACAGCACTTCTTGACAAAATGTCTGATCTTGCTATAATAGTTGACAGAGTAGTGGGCGACGTAGCTCAACGGTAGAGCAGGGGACTCATAAGCCCTTGGTTGGGGGTTCGAATCCCTCCGTCGCCATCTGAATGGTGTTATACCATCAAGTGTACCCCAAAGGACCCGAAGATGGAGGGCCCTTTGGGGTAGTTTTTTATTCCCCCGCTTCCTTCCGCCGATCGCAGAGGAGGCACGATGAAGAGACCAGCCAGAAGGGAAGGGCCGAGAAAGGGGGTGAGGAGGTTCTGCCTGCTTCACCCCACCCGGTCCTCTGGACAAAATTTGCAACTTGCGGTAAAATAGGGCCGCTATCAGACCTGGTTTGGAGGGGAAACGTTGGCGAACACAAAATCGGCGCTCAAGAATATTCGCAAGAACCAGAAGCGGCGGCTGCGCAACCAGATGTTCCGCTCGCGGGCCCGCACGATGGTCAAGAAGGCCCGGCTGGCGATCCTTTCCGGTCAGAAAGAAGCAGCTCTGGAGGCTGTTCGCCTGGCCTACAGCGCACTGGACAAGGCTGCCGAAAAGGGGATTATCCATAAAAACAACGCCGCTCGTCGGAAGGCGCGATTGATGCAACTGTTTAACCGCACGTTCGGTGGGTAACCCCCTCCTCATCCCACCCTCCCCAAACGCACCCTGCCCCTCGGGGCAGCGGTGCGTTTCTTTGTTGTATCGGGTTTGCGGCGGCTGAAACTGCCGCAAACTCTTTTGGGCTCCAGGGTCAGGTCAATTTTTCTGGGCGTTAGCCATCCGCTGACGGGTGCCGAAAAAGATATCCTTGCCACAGACCTGAACCGGCGGTAAAATATTGAAGACTTCCCGTTGCCGAAGGTGGACGGGAGATGGAGGAACTGGGGGTGAGGTGGGAGCCGCCACAGGTATCTCCCTCTGTCTTGCCCCAAAATCACGTAGCGGATAGCGAGGAAAGCCTTTTCTTCCGGAGGTGACCTATGCCGGTCCAGGATGTCGTGGCTGTCGTCCTGGGTGGGGGGCGGGGAACCCGGCTCTATCCTCTGACCAAAGCGCGGGCCAAACCTGCTGTTCCCATTGCAGGGAAATACCGTCTGATAGACATTTCTCTCAGCAACTGTATCAACTCTGGCATCACCCGCATCTTTGTCCTCACCCAGTTCCTCACCGCTTCTCTCCATCGGCATGTCTATCAGACCTATCGGTTTGATGTCTTCTCCGGGGGCTTTGTGGAACTGCTCCCGGCGGAGCAGACCCTGACCAGTGATGCGTGGTACCAGGGAACCGCCGACGCGGTCCGGCGGCAACTGCATCGGATTGTCCCCCATAACCCGAAGGACGTCCTCATCCTGGCAGGAGACCATCTGTACCGGATGGACTACGGGGATTTTGTGGGCTACCATCGCCAATCCCGTGCCGACGTGACCATTGCGGTGCTTCCCGTGGGAGCACAGGATGTCCACCGCTTTGGGATCCTGAAGACCAACAGCGAGGGGCGAATTGTCGCCTTTGCCGAAAAGCCCAAAGATCCCGCAGTTCTGGAGGGACTGGTCAGTCGGCACGGCAGCGAAAAGCCCTTCCTGGCCTCTATGGGGATTTACGTTTTCCGGCTGGATGTGCTGACGCGGCTGCTGGAGGAAGTGCCGGGGGAGGACTTCGGCAATCATATTATTCCGGCGGCTGTCCAGACCTGCCGGGTCTACGCCTTCCCCTTTGAGGGATACTGGGAGGACATCGGAACCATCCGATCTTTCTACGAGGCAAACCTGGCGCTGACCCAGCCCAACCCGCCCTTTGATTTCTACGACCCCCGCTTTCCTATCTACACCCGCTCCCGTTTTCTGCCCTCCTCCCGAATAGACGGCTGTCGGCTGGAGCGGACGGTGGTTGCGGACGGCTGCCGGCTCTACAACGCCGACCT
>JANXAH010000110.1 GCA_025062415.1 Anaerolineae bacterium
AAAATCGTACGCCCGGTCCAGGATGACCTTTTCTACTTCCCGGCCATCCAGGGTGGCGATCAGGATGTCTATATCGGAATCCGGGCCCGCTGTCCCTTTGGCGTGGCTTCCGAAAAGGATGATGCGCGCGATTTTATCCCCGCCCTCGCCGGAGAGCAGATAGTCTTTGAGATGAGCCAGAATATCCCGCAGGTTGCGCTCATCCATAATGACTGGACTTCAGACAAAAATCCCCCTCTCCCGACCTATGTCGGGTTCAAGACCGCGTCTTTACATTATATTCCTTGAGTCAGGGAACCACCCGACGGCCTTCGGAAGCCCTTTTCCGGACCATTTGTACCGGGGCCGGGGCGGCAAGCGCTTCCCCTCCTCCCGTCCCCGGGATTTGTCCTCGGGGTTGGAGCCGACGGGCTGGGCTGCCCGTCCCCGCCCAATGATTCGCCCCACCAGAAAGCATACCGCTTTCGGAATCGCGCAAGGGCACCTCCTTCGATTCCGGGATTTGTCCAAAGTTCAGTCGTGACCAGTATAGAGGTCTAAGCAAATCCAATCATAAGCTACCGCCAATGACCGCCGATCAGAACTGGCACCGCCAGTTTGTTCAAATGGAATGGAAAGAACCTTGTGGACTAAATCTAACTTATTAATCTTTCCTACTTCCAACATTTTGTATGGAATAATCATAGAATAGGTCTCCCATGATTTGCTTATTTTTAGGTGCCCAATGTTCTGGCCGTTGAGGTTCAAGCTTAACTCTTGATTTTCTGGATAAGCTATAGCGCGTAAAGTTAAACTTACAGTCATTGACTGGGTGACAACGAAATGCAAGGTGGCTGTAAGTGTTTGACCCGCCCAGCGTCCACTTACACCACCTATATTTTCTTCGAAATATCCTGCCCGATACCAGCCATCTCGGAGAAAACGCCAATCCTCTTTATTCCCTATATCTATACAACCACCTGGTGGCACGATCATCTCCTCGTTTGGTATACGGCCCAGATGGGTGAGCACCTGTAAATATACTTCAGCATGTTGAGGATGCGCAAGGGGATTACGAGCAAACTTTCGCTCTTCTATCACGACGAATTCGCCGTTGTTGCTAAGTGCCCGTACGACCTGTTCGGGGAAGTTGTCACGATCAAAAATAACAACATAGCGGGTAGGGCTTTGCAAAGCGGCAGGTAAAGCGGCATGATCAAAAAGATAAAGATAGAACAAACGATAATTAGGCAATTCCACTTGAGCGGCTCTGAAGGAACCAGCGGCAGCTAATACAGTTTCGTTAGGTAAAAAATTTGCGGCTACATATGCGGTAGCTTGAACAGGCGGGGTAGGGATTGAATTAAGTTGCTTCGCAGCCGGTAATGTTATTAGCAGCATAGCGAATGCTACACATGCTACCAAAATAGGTGAAAGCCAGCGAGGCTGGTTCAATCGTGCCCATCCCTTAACTATCAATAAAGTTAATGGTGGTAAAATGGGTAAAAACAATCGCGGGCGGTCAACGGCTTCTATTAAAAAAACTTGTAAAGCGCTTATTATTGCCCATATTGCTAAAACCTGCGTGGAAACATCACGCCAGTTAGCAGCAAAAATTCCCGTAAGAACAAATACCGCTACTGCCAATCCGTGAAAAATCCTCAACCAGTTCCAATGGGCAGAAAGAGTAAGTCCTGTCGTATGCAATAGAAAAGTTTCGGCAAAAATTTTCCATCGCTTCTCCAATGTTGCGAAACTTAAAGGAGCACTAAGGATTGAATCTGCATAACGAACATGTTTTGCATGCTTCAAGATGTGGAACCAATAAACATCAAAACCTCCAACGGCACTGATCGTCGGCAACAACCAAAGTAGTATCCCAATAACAGCAGACACTATCAATAATCCAAGGATCCGCATCGGTCGGCGCAGCTGCAGGTGGCGAAGAGACAACCACACAAGTAATAGTAACGGCGGAAGACCATTTTGGGGGCGTAGCCCTAATCCTAACCCTGTTAGAAAACCACCTATGATAAGCAACAACCATTTATCCCGACCAGACCATAAGGCCCAAATGGCCAAAAGCGTCATTGCTAGACCAGGCATATCACTGAGAGCTTTTTCTGCAGTCAGCCACCCCATCGGCGAGAAACCCACAAGAAAAGCCGCTCCGATACTTGTTAAAAGATAGCGTTTTTCTCCTAAATTATGTCCAAGACCATACATAGCTATTCCTGTCACTACACCACTTATAGCACTCAAAAGGGTAAGAGCTGAAAGCGGGTTACCAACCAATTGTAATAGCACTCGTCCTAAGGCTATATAAACTGGAAATCCGGGTGGCTGTGGCTGGTATAAATCCAGATTGAATTGACGCAAAGCCAACATAAAGCTGTAAGAATCACCATCATCAAAAGATATACTACGGAAATTCAGGTAAAGAAAAGAGAGCAGGGTTATTAAAAGCAAAGGAGGCAACCAGCGGCGTGCATATTGCCTGATAAACCTGACCATGGAGCGGGACCCGAACTCCATAAAATCCCTCCCTACTTGCCTGGATTTTGGACAAGAACACCCCTCTCTTGACCTGAAACCGGGCTCACGGCTGTACTTCTCCAACGTCTCTCGCCCTCTGGGTTTTCCCCGGGGTCGGAGCCCGACAGGCTGAGATGCCCATCCGCCCAATGATTCGCCCCACCAGAAAGCATGCCGCTTTCGGAATCGCGCAAGAGCACCTCCCTCAACTCCAAACTTTGTCCAAACTCCTAGCCACCCGACAGTTTCTCCCTGGGAGTCATTGCGAGGCGGCAAAGCCGCCGCCACGCGGCGAGCCGCTCGCGGCGTGGCCGAAGCAATCTTCCAAATGCCCTTCAGAGATTGCTTCGCCCCCTCTCGGGGGCTTGCAATGACGCTCCGAAAGGGCCGCCGGAGGCGGCGCGAGAAAAGTGTCAGGTAGCCAGTCCAAACTTATTATATCACTTCTCCAACCAAAAGGCCATCGTCTTCCTGCACCAGTCGCGTGCGGGTGATGCGGTTGTGCAGGTCGGCGGGGCAGGCGGTGACCACCTGCAGGTAATTGTCGGTCAGGCCGTGCCAGAGGCCGTCCCGCCGACGGCGCTCCCAGAGGACCTCCATCTCCCGGCCCAGGAACTGGCGCCGGAAGCGGGCCGCCAGATGCTCCCCCAGGTCCCGCATCCGGGCCGCCCGCTCCCGCAAAACCGGATCGGGAACCTGCCCGCTCATCCGGGCCGCGGGCGTCCCCGGACGGGGGGAGAAGGGGAAGACGTGAAGACGGGCAAACTCCATCCGCTCCACAAAGGCCAGGCTCTCGGCAAACTCCTCCTCGGTCTCCCCCGGAAAGCCAACGATAATGTCGGTGGTGATAGCCAGGTCGGGGATGGCCGCACGCGCGGTCTCCACCAGCCGCGCGTAGGCCGCGGCCGTCATCCGGCGGCCCATCCGCCGCAGCGTCGCCTCGCAGCCCGACTGCAGCGGCAGGTGGAGTTGGCGGCAGAGGCGCCGATCGGACCAGAGGGAGAGAAGCGCTGGGCTTACATCCCACGGCTCAATGGAAGAAAGGCGTAGGCGGGGAAGCGTTGTGTGGGAGAGAATCGCCTCCACCAGGCGAGCCAGGCCATCGGTCATCCCCAGGTCCTGCCCATAGGCGCCGATGTTGACGCCGGTCAGCACAGCCTCCTGGTAACCCTCCTCCACCCGCGCGGCGATGTCCGCTATGACTTCTTCTACCGGGCGGCTGCGGACCGGGCCGCGCAGAATGTGGACGATGCAGTAGGTGCAGGCGTTGTCGCAGCCATCCTGGATTTTGACAAAGGCGCGGGTGCGGGCCCTCACCCCCTCCCCCGGCCCTTCGGGCCACCCCCTCCCCCTCTCCTGCAAAGCGGGAGAGGGGGAAGGAAGCAGGGGGGCGGGGGTGAGGGCGAGGGCCTCCACCGCGCGCTCCTTCTCCTCATTGGGGAGCACCCAGGCGACGTTGGGAAAGGAGGCCAGTTCCTCTTTCCGCAGCGTTGCTGCACAGCCCAAGACAGCGATGCGGGCCTGGGGATTGGCGCGAGCCAGCGCCCGCAGCAGATGGCGGGTCTTCCGCTCCGCCTCCGCAGTGACCGCGCAGGTGTTGACGACGCAGATATCCGCCAGAGCCGGTTCATCCACGATCACGTGGCCCTGCGCGGCCAACTGGCGGGCCAGCGCCTCTATCTCGCTCTGGTTGAGACGACAACCCAGGCTCTGAAGAAAAACGCGGCTCAATTTCCCAAAGACTCCCCTTCCGGTATCAAAACCGGCACCGTCTGGGGGCCGTCGGGGAGGACGGCGATGCGGGCATCGGGGTTCTCCCGGAGCAAACGGTCCACCGTTTCCTCTACGGAGCGGCAGGGGAAGACGTGAGCCCGCCGCAACTCCTCATCGGTGAGGCCGTCGGCGTAGACATGGACGCGCGCTTTGCGCTGAATCTGGGCCTGAATCTGGGCCTCCCAACTATCTTGGCAGCGGAACCCTGGCGTCAGAATCCGCGCCAGCAGGTCCTCCGGCGACGCGGCCTCCCAGAGGAGCCGCTTATACTCCCCATGGTCGGGAATCCCATCCCAGCATTCGGCGACGACGAGGATGTCCCCGCCCGGCCGGACAATCTGCGCGGCGGCGGACATCCCCTTCACGGCCTGATAGAGGTTCAGGTCCAGCGGATAGCCGCTGTTGGAGGTGATGACGATATCAAAAGGCTCCGGCACGGGCTGGACCGCGTGCTCCCGGACAAAGGCGACGCCGGCCCGATGGGCCGCCTCCATCTCCCCCGCGAAGACGCCGGTGATCCGCCGCTCCCGGTTCAGGGCGACGTTGAGGATGAAGGTCGGGGACGTGGCCCGCGCGATGTCCCGCATCTCCTCCCAGATGGGGTTTCCCTCCGTCACGGCCCACGTGGCCTGGGGATGGGCGATCATCGGGGGGCCGTGGTTATCCAGAATGGCCTCCGCGTCGGCGATGCCAGGCAGGACCGCCTTCGGCCCCCCGCTGAATCCGGCGAAGAAGTGGGGCTCAATGAAGCCGGTCAGAATCCGCACCGACGCCTCCAGATAGGCCCGGTTGACCCGCACGGTTCGGCCCGCGCGGTTGGTCGTCACAGGGACCAGCATCCCATCGTCCCACGCGTTGTGCTGGAGAATCCGATACCGATCCACAAGAGCGTCGCCCAGCATGCGGCGCAGTTCCGGCTCCGTCTGGGGCCGGTGAGTCGCCAGCGCGTTGATGAGGACGATATGGTCATCGGAAACTCCGGCCCGCGCCAGTTCCTCCAGCAGGACGGGCAGGACCCGGTCGTTGGGCATGGGACGGGTGATGTCGCTGAAGACGATGGCGACGGTATCGGTGGGCCGGACCAGGTCTGCGAGAGGTGGAGAACCGATGGGCGAACGGAGAGCCTCGCGGAGGGCGGCGGTCTCATCGGGAAGCCCCGGCACATACCGGGGCTCTATCACGGTGACCGGCACATTATCGGGAAGGTTCACCCGCAGGCCGTGTTTGCCGTAGGCCAGATGGACAGTGGGCATCTCAATACGCTCCGATCTCTTCCAGCCGGTCGTCGTCTATGCCGAAATAGTGGGCGATCTCGTGACGGAGCGTCCGCTCCACCAGCGCCCGGACCTCCTCCACCGTCCGACAGCGCATCAGGATGGGCTTCCGGTAGAGGGTGATTCGGTCGGGCAGGACGAGCATGTAGTTGGACGTGCGCCGGGTGAGGGGAACGCCGTGGTAAAAGCCCAGCAGGTCGGCGGGGGAGCGGACACCGGCCTGGCGCATCGTCCGGCGGTCGGGCCAGTCCTCCACCACGATTTCTACGTTCTCCAGGCGGCTCCGGAAAAACTCCGGAAGCCGCTCCAGTGCCTCCGCGACAAACTGATCAAACAGGGCCTCGTCCATCGCGGTTTCCATTATACCAGGGAGAAAGGAGAAGGGGAAGAGGGATAATCCACAAGCAGGACGCCCTTCCTCACCAGATCGTCTTGCAACCACTTGACTTTTTCGGGAATCTCTGGCATCCTTAAGGCCACCGGAGTTGAATCCGAGGAAAAGGAGCGGATGCGCGGGGATTTTCGTTCCGAACAAGACCGAAGTCCGAAAGCACCCCGGAAAGGGAATGCTCCGTGGCGGTCCTTCTGGGTCGCCACCTGGCTGGGATGGCAGATAGAGTCCAACTGGACGGACCCTCTCCTCTTCGCCATCTACTCCATGATCAAGCCCCTGGCCTCTGCGGCCATCCTGGTGGTCATGTACGGGGTGGTCACGCGCGGGCAGTTTGAGCATCCTATCTTTCCCTATATCTACCTGGGCAACGCCTTCTACATCTACGTGGGCGCGGTGATGACCGGGGTTTCTTGGGCAGTGATAGACGATCGGGAGCACTACCGGACGCTGAAGTACATTTACGTCGCCCCCGTCCACATTCCCGCCTACTGGCTGGGGCGGGGGGTTGCCCGCTTCCTGACGGGCTCTTTCGCCGTCCTCATTACGATGGCGGCAGGAGTTCTTTTCCTCCGCATCCCGTTTCGTCCCGCCGAGGTGGACTGGCCTCTCTTCCTGGTCTCCCTGGCCTTGGGGGTTGTGATGCTGGCGCTGATGGGGCTGGTGCTGGCGAGCATCAGCCTGATGATCGCCCACCACTTCTTTCTCATCGGCGAGGCCGTTGCGGGGGCCCTGTATCTTCTCAGCGGGGCGATTTTCCCGCTGGAGGTGCTCCCGCCGTGGCTTCGGCCCCTGGGGTTTGCGATGCCCATCACCTACTGGCTGGAGTTGATCCGCCGCTCCCTTCTGGGAGACCTGGCACGCGGCTTCCCAACGCTTTCCGGGTTCACCAACGGAGAGTTGCTGGGCATCCTGGCGGGGCTTTCCGCCCTGTTTGGAGTGCTGGCGGCCCTCTCCTACCGTCTCTGCGACCGCATCGCGCGGGAGAGGGGGTTGATAGACCAGACGACCAACTACTGAGAGACGACGTGCGCCGCAGCGGCTGCGCCGCTGCGGCGCACGTTGTCCCCCCACCCCTACAACTTCCCCAGGGCCTTCAGGACCCGCTCCGGGGTGATGGGAAGTTCACGGATGGGCACCCCCAGGGCGTCGGAGACGGCGTTCGCTACCGCCGCCGCGACGGGCGTGATGGCGGGTTCGCCAATGCCCTTAGCCCCGAAGGGCCCCAGCCCCGTCCCCGACTCCAGCAGAATCACCTGCGTCGTCGGGTAGTCCACCGATGTCGGGATCAGGTATTCCGAAAGCGATGGGGTCCTGATCTCCCCATTTTCCACGATGAGGTTCTCCATCAGCGCGTAGCCCAGCCCCTGGTGGCTTCCCCCCTGGATTTGCCCGATGACCGCAGCGGGGTTGATGGCCCGGCCCACGTCGTGACAGGCCGCGCTCTTCAGGACCTCTATCAGCCCCGTCTCCGTGTCCACCGCCACCTCCACCGCGAAGGCCCCGAAGGTGAAGTCCGGGAAGACGTCCCCCTGGCCCGTCTCCGGATCTATGGGGTCTCGGAAAGGAGCCTTGAACATCGCCAGGTGGGAAAGGGGCAATCCCTCCGCTGCGCAGATGCGAATCAGGTCCGGCAGCGGCATGGAGCGGTCCGGGTCGTTTTTGACGAAGACCCGTCCGTCCGCCAGGTCCAGGTCCTCCGGGTCCTCCTCAAAGTATTTGGAAGCCCGATCCAGAAGCGTCTTGCGGATAGCCGTGGCGGCCTGAAGGACGGCGTTGCCGGACATATACAGTTGCCGGGTGGCGGTGGTGGTGCCCGCCAGAGGGGTCAGGGCCGTATCGGGCGTGTAGGCGACGACGTTCTCCAGGGGCACGCCCAGGACCTCGCTGGCGATCTGGCAGAGGCTGGAGAGTTGCCCGCCGCCGGGGTCCGGCGCGCCGCAGCGGATGACCACCGTCCCGTCCAGTTCCAGCCCCACCCAGGCCTGGGACGTATCGTGGAGCCACATCAGGCGGCCGTATGGCTGCATGTACGAGGCAAATCCGCGCCCGACCCGGATCGGTCCCCGGTCCGGCGTCCGCTCCCCCAGGGCCTCCAGCGCCCGCCGCGCCGACTCCTCCAGCAGGGCCGCGCTGTGAATGACCTGCCCGGTGGCCGTGGTGTCGCCCGTCCGCAGGTAGTTGATGCGCCGGACCTCCAGCGGGTCCATCCCCAGCGCGCGGGCGATTTCGTCCATCTGTCGCTCGTAGGCGAAGCAGGGTTGGGGGCCGCCGAAGCCGCGAAATGCGCTGGTGAAGGGGTTGTTTGTCGCCACCGCGACGGTGTCCACCCAGACGTTGTCTATCCGGTAGGGGCCCGTCGCCACGACGGTGGAGTAGAGGGAGACGTAGGGGCTCAGGTACGGGTATGCGCCCGAATCGGCGATGAGTTCCACCCGGAGCGCGGTGATGCGCCCGTTCCGCTTGACGCCGGTCCGGTAGCGCATAATGTAGGGATGGCGCTTGGAGTGGGCCAGGATGGACTCCTCTCGGGTGTAGACCAGGCGGACGGGGCGGCGGGTGTGCAGGGCCAGCAGGGCCAGGAAGACCTCCACGGTGATGTCCTCCTTGCCGCCGAAGCCGCCCCCGGCGAAGGCACCCTGGATGCGCACCCGGTTCTGGGGAATCCCCAGGGTCCGGGCAACGGTCCGAAAGTGTTCCATCACCTGGGTGGAGACCCGGATGTTGATGACGCCGCGCTCGTCCACCCAGGCGACGCCCGCTTCGGGCTCCAGGTAGGCGTGCTCAACGAAGGGGACCCGGTAGGTGTTCTCAATGATGAGGTCCGCTGCAGCAAATCCGGCCTCAATATCGCCCTTGCGGATGCGCCAGCGAGCGACAATGTTGTCGGGCTCAAAGACAACAGGAGCGCCTGGCTTCATTGCCTCCAGGGGGTCAAAGACGCCCGGCATGGGCTCGTACTCCACGTCAATCAACTCCAGGGCCCGCTCGGCGATCTCCTCCGTCTCTGCCGCAACCAGCGCTACTGCCTCGCCCTTGTAGCGGACCCGGTCCCAGGCCAGGACGGGAGTTTCAGAGCGGGGCCGCTCCCGCTGGCCGGTCTGGCCAGGGATGTCGGCGACCATCTTGGCGTATCCGATGTCGGCGGCGGTGAGGACGCAGACGACGCCGGGCAGCGCGCGGGCCCGGCTGGGGTCTATGCGGACGATGCGGGCCGAGGGGTAGGGGCTGCGCAGGACCTTGCCGTGGAGCATCCCCGGCATTTTGAAATCATCGGCGAAGAGAGTGGCGCCGACGGCTTTGCTGAGGGCGTCAAAGCGGCGGATGGGTTTGCCCACCACTTTGAAGTTGGCCATGATGTCCTCCCGTTGGAAAATCAGGAGAATCACGAATCTAAGGAATTAGCGGCGGGATGCGCGGGCTTGGGATGGACGGCGGGATTGTTGTTGGCGTTGTTCGGTAACGATAAGGGCGATGACTTCATCCACCAGGGCCAGGCGGTGTTCCAGTACTTCCGGTGGAAGGAGTCGGCGGGCACGCCAGTACCAGCCCTTGGTCTCCCGGGCGGAGGCCAGTGCCACGTTGAAGAACCAATCCCGCTCTTTGCCATAGCCGCGCCCGTGTCCTTCCTCCAGGTTGGCACAGACGGAGCCAGCGCTGCGGATTAACTGATCGGCGATGGCCCTGCCTCGTCGGTCTTTCATCAACCTGTCGCAGTCGGCCCAGGCCAGGTCGTAGAGAAAGAGGGCCTTCCGGTAACCGTAGAACTGCCAGATAGACTCCCGCTTGATGCGAGGATGGACGCTGGCCTCCCATTCCTCGTAGGTCATTGGATGCCTCCTGGGAAGGGTTGGGGGAATCGGGAGAATCAGAGAGTCGGCGCTTTGTTACTTTTTGCTTCTGGTGATTCTGATGACTCTTTAGATTCTGCGATTCGCTGGATTCCCTCCACGATCAAGGAGTATCCGGTACAGCGGCACAGGTTGCCGGAAATAGCCTCCCGGATTTCCTCCTCAGTGGGGTTGGGGTTCCGATCCAGCAGCGCTTTTGCTACGACGACGATGCCGGGAATGCAGAAGCCACATTGGACGCCGCCGCTATCGGCCAGGGCCTCCTGGATGGGATGGGGACGGTCCACAGTGCCCAGCCCGGCGGCGGTGAGAACTTCGGCGCCATCGGCCTGCCAGGCCAGGACCAGGCAACTGTTGACGGGCCGGCCGTTCAGCAGGACCGCACAGGCGCCGCAATCACCTTTCTCGCATCCGTTTTTGACGTCCGTATAGCCCAGATCCCGCAGGGCGCGCAGCAGCGTGACGTTGGGCTTCAGCGCAACCTGGTGGGTCCGACCGTTGATTTTCAGGGTGATGAGTTTGGGCTCCATAGTGCCTCCTTGGAGTAGGGAGTAGGGAGTAAGAAGTAGGGAGTAAGAAGTAGGGAGTAGGGAGTAGGGATTATGGGGGAAGGCGGCGGCGCTCGGTGCTGGCGATGAGGCCATTAAGAATTTTACCAACCATTTCCATTTGGGCCAATAGATCATCTTTAGAGGAAAGATAGCCCAGGTCTCTGGAGAGGATACAGTAATACTTCAGTTCCTCCAGAGAGCCCTCAGCGATGTTGTAAAAATGAATCTTGTCTCGGACGCTGCGCCGTTTGAACCCCTCGGCAATGTTGGCTGGAATGGATACAGCGGCCCGTCGCATCTGTGTGACCAACCCAAAACGTTCAGTGTCGGGAAAGCGTTCTGTGGCTTTATAGACCATAATCACCAACCTGTGCGCTTCCCGCCACGCATCCAGTTGCTGAAAACTCTCAATCTTCCCCATACCCCCTACTCCCTACTCCCTACTCCCTACTCCATACTCCATACTCCATACTCCATACTCCATACTCCTTACTCCCTACTCCATACTCCCTCCAACGTTCTCCGCACCATCACTTCCGTCACAAATCGCCGATAGGCTGCGGAGCCGCGGATGTCGTCAATTGTGCGGGTGGCCTCCGCGGCCAGGCGGGCCGCCTCGGCGATGACCTCAGGCGTGAGGGGTCGGCCCTCCAGCGCCTGCTCCGCCTCGTAGGCCCGAATCGGCGTTGGGGCGACCGCGCCCAGAGCGATCCGCGCCGCGCGACAGAGGGCCTCAGAGAGTATTCCGTGTTGCGCGTTCCGTGCTCCGTCCCAGTCCACCCGCACAGCACCATTCACGACGGCGATGGCATCTGCCTTGCGCAGGGCGACCTTGAAGAAGCGGGCACGGGAATTCTCCGGGGGTAGAGGGACGCGGATGGCCGTCATCAGTTCGTGGGGCTGGCGGACGGTCCGCCGGACGTGGATGAAGAAGTCTTTCAGCGGGACGCGGCGGGTACCCTCCACGCTGGCCAGTTCCACCTCCGCATCCAGCACCAATAGCGGCGGGGCCATGTCGGCCGCGGGGGACGCGTTGGCCAGGTTTCCGGCAAGGGTGGCCCGGTTGCGCACCAGGGGACTCCCCAGTGTCTTCGCGGCCTCCTGGAGCACCGGAGCGACCTGCGCAATTAGCGGGTCCTCAATGACCTCGGCGATTGTCACCCCGCCTCCGATGACCAGAAAACCGTCCTCCTGGCGAATGCCGCGCAGTTCCGGCAAGCCGGCGACGTTGACCAGGCATGCAGGCCGGTAGCGGCCCCCCCGCAGGTCCGGGATGACGTTGGTCCCTCCGGCGATGGGCATGACGTCCGGTGCCCGCTGGGCCAGCATCTCCAGCGCCTCCGGCAGCGTCCGGGGCATCAACAAATCAAATTCTGGGAGCATCGGTGCCTCCTCATAAAAACTCGGAAAGCAACAGGATTTCTAACTCTGCAACTCGCTTTAACTGGGCATCGTTAGTGACGAAGATCCTCGCGCCATAAGCCTTAGCCGTACCCAAATGAATAGCATCGGGCATTGGAATGCCATAGCAGGCCCGAAATTCCGCAGCCCATTCTACGACAGCCCAATCCACATCCACAATCTTTAAACCAGGGAAATATTTGAAAACCGTGCGATAATCAGACGCCAAACGAGCATCCCCTGCTTTTTTGGCTCCGACCAAGGTTTCTCCCAGCGCCAACACAGAGACAATTGCCTGACATTGTCCGGTTGATAGGGCACGAAATACGGTTTGCGCCAGAGGGCCGTATAGAGGATGTCTCTCAAAAGTATATATAAAAACAACGGTGTCCAGAGCAAGCCGCTGGGCCTGGCGAAGCCGTCGTATCAGTTCTGCTGGTTCCATGAGGCCCGCTCCTCCTTCAAAAACGCCTCACCACCTCCCAAAGATTGCCAAATCTCGGCTCCCAGCCCGTATATCCATTCGCTCCAGTCCTCCGGTTCCGCAATCAGGCGAACACTTTTCCCTTCAATCAGTACCAACAACCGCCCACCGGGTTTTACGCCCAGGGCTTCACGGGCGGCCTTAGGAAGAACCATTTGATTCCGGCGGCTTAGTTTAACAATGGTCATACAGTCCTCCTGCTGCAAAGCAAAGGTTGCGGATGCATTATACCACCAATTACAAAGCAAACCAACGTTTTTGCATACAAAAGTTAGGTTTGCTTTGTACATCCCATTACCGCCCGCACAATCGCCGCGTAGCCCGTGCAGCGGCAGAGGTTCCCCTTCAGGTAGTCCCGGACGTCCTCCTCGGTGGGGTGGGGGATTTCCTCCAGCAGGCTCTTCGCCGTCATCAGCATACCGGGGGTGCAGTAGCCACACTGGAAGGCCGCGTGGCGAATGAAAGATTCCTGCAGGGGGTGAAGTTTCCCATCCCGACCGGCCAGCCCCTCAACAGTCAGGATTTCACTCCCGTCCACCGCCACTGCCAGGACCAGGCAGGAGAGGGCCAGGCGGCCGTCTACGTGGACGGTGCAGGCGCTGCATTCGCCGATGCCACAGCCGTACTTGGTCCCGGTCAGGTGGAGTTTCTCCCGCAGGACGTTGAGGAGCAACTCGTTGGGGGCCACCCAGACGCGTTGCCGTTCACCATTCACCGTCAGGCGGACCTCCACCTCCTGGTCCGCGCGGATGTGGCGCAGCGCGCGGGGCGGAGCGACTGCGGGGGAGGGAGCACCCGGCACAGGCGGAAGCGGCTCCGTGGGCGCTCCTGCCCGCTCCCAGGCCCGGTAGAGGCCGTCGTAGGCCAGCACACGGGTGATCTCCCGCCGGTACCAGGCGCTGGAGCGGACGTCGTCTATGGGGCGGATTTCCTCCGAGGCAATCCGCGCAGCCTCGGCGACAACTTCCTCACTGAACCGCTGGCCGATGAGAACCGCCTCCGCCTTGCGGGCCCGCAGCGGCGTCGGCGCCACGGCCCCGAAGGCCAGCCGCGCGTCGGCGACGCGGTCTCCATCCCGGACCAGGACCACCGCCGCGTTGACCTTCGCCAGGTCCGCCGCGACCCGGCTCACCTTCAGGAACGCGCCACCGGTCCCGGGCCGCGGGGGCGGCAATTCCACCGCGGTCAGCAGTTCCCCCGGCTCCAGCACCGACCGCCCCGGCCCGACGAAGAACTCCTCCACCGACACGCGCCGGGTTCCCTTCGGGCCCTGGACGACGGCCTCGGCGCCATACACAATGAGCGCGGGGGCGGTATCGGATGCGGGGGATGCGTTGCCGAGATTCCCGCCGAGGGTGCCCATCACCTGAACCTGCGTCGTGCTGAAGGACGCGCAGGCCTCCGCCAGAACGGGATAGCAGGCCCGAACCCACGGATCGTTCCGGAGGGAGCGGATGGACGTCCGCGCGCCAATGCGGGTGCGGCCGTCCTGAACGCTGATGCCCTCCAGGCCGGGGACGCGCCCGATGGAGACCAGGTACTGCGGCGCCAGCCGCTCCATCTTCATCTGGACGATGAGGTCCGTCCCGCCCGCCAGCACCCGCGCTTCAGGTCCATACCGGGCCAGCAAATCCACCGCCTCCTCCACCGAGGTCGGCTCCAGATAGTCAAATTCGTGGACCAGAATGTGGGTGTTCGTGATGTGCATAGCATCCCCCTGTAGCGCAACTTGTAGCACGAGATTTTGCAGTGTAACAAATTCTTTGGGGAATAGCATGCAAGGGGAGGATTTGACCTCCCTCATCCCCCTGCCCCCTTCTCCCCCCGAAACGGGGGGAGGATTTGACCTCCCTCATCCCCCTGCCCCCTTCTCCCCCCGAAACGGGGGGAGAAGGGGGATAAAGGAGGGGGCAAGGGCGGCCTATTGCCCGAATAATTTTTTCCAGTTACAAAATCTTGCGCTACGAACTTGCTTGCGCTGCAAGTGCTTTCAAAATCTTTTCCGGAGTAATGGGCAACTCGTAGAACCGGACGCCAATAGCGTTATAGATGGCATTCGCATAAGCCGCGGCGACGGGGTTGGATGCCGCCTCGCCGATGCCCTTGGCCCCCAGCGGACCCGTCGGTTCGTAGGTGTGGGCGAAATGGGTAATAAGGTTCTCCAGCGTCGGGCTCTCCTGAACCCCAGGAATCTTGGCGTCCACCATGAAGCCCCGTGAGAGAGCCCGGCCCTCCCGGTCCCACAGGTTGTCCTCGTACAGCGCGAACCCCGCGCCGATGTGCAGGCCGCCCTCCAACTGGCCCGCCGCCAGGTCCGGGTTGATCACCGTCCCGCAGTCGCTGCCCAGGACGGCCCGCACCGTTCGGACGATGCCCGTCCAGGTATCCACCTCCACCTCTACGAAGGCGGTCATGTAGGCCGGCGGGCAACTGGTGGGCCGGTAACTCTCCACCGCCGCGATGGTCTTCCAACTCTCCGTCCAGCAGCGGGTGGCGATTTCGGCAATGGTCATCCGCCGCTCCGGGATGGACGGGGCGTAAATTACGCCCTGGCCCAGGGATTCGTCCAGGGCGATGGTGAGCGCATCCGGCATCACGTTCAGATAGCGCGCCGCTGTCTCCAGGAGTTCCTGGCGGACCTTCTGCGCAGCCCGGACCGCCGCACCGCCCCCCGCATAGACGCCGCGCGTGGCGTGGGTGACCACGTCGTAGACCGTCGTCGTGGTCCCGGCGGCGGCGATGTTGACCTTCTCCAGCGGCACGCAGAGCACTTCCGCCACCAGTTTCGCAATGGCCTCCAGCGTCCCGCCGCCGTGGTCCATCACTGCCGTAATCACATCCACCGACCCGTCCTGGTTGACCTTGACCATCGCGCCGGAGTAGTCAATGACGTCGCCAGGCTGGGGGGCACCGGCGCTGGACGTGTGGAACCCCCGCGCCATGCCGATGCCCCGGCGGTAGCGACCCGTCTTCGCCTCTGGCGGCTGACGGCGGTCCCAACCGATGAGCCGCTTTCCCTCCTCCAGGAGTTCTGGCACCCCGTCGCTCTGGACGATGGAGCGGACCAGCGGCCCCTGTCCCCAGAAAGTATCCCCCAGGCCGACGTAGTTCTTCCGCCGCAGGTCCACCGGGTCCATCCCCAGCCGGACAGCCAACTCGTCCATCAGAGACTCCACCGCGAAGGTTATCTGTGGGTTGCCAAAGCCCCGCTTGGCGCAGGATGGCGTCTTGTTCGTGTAGACGGCGATCCCCTTGTAGCGGACGTTGGGGAACCGGTAGAGGGAGACGAGCCACCCGACGCAGACGCCCAGGAAAGAGTAAGGCTGGATGATGTGAGCGCCGATGTCGGTGATCAGTTCCATATCGGCCCCCAGGAGCGTCCCATCGGCCCGCGCGGCGATTCGCAAACGAACCTGCACGGGGTAGTCCACGTGTTCGTAGAAGTCCTCCTCGCGGGTCAGGCTCAACTTCACTGGACGGCCAGCCTTGAGGGCCAGCGCCGCGCAGATGGGGATGGGGGTATTCATCTGGATGCTGGAGCCGAAGGTCCCGCCCACGGGGATGCGGATGACGTTGATCTTGCTCAAGGGGATGCCGAAAATCTGGCCCAGCAGGATGCGAACGTTGTGGATGGACTGGGTGGTCGCCCAGACCGTGAGGCCTCCATCCGGCTCCGGGCGGCAGACGGCGGTCTTGGGCTCCAGTTGCATGTGGTAGATTTTGTGGGTGCGGAAGGTCCCTTCTACGACCACGTCTGCCTCGGCAAAGGCCCGGTCCACGTCCCCTTCTTCTATCTGGCGCATACAGGCGATATTGTTCTCAACTTTGATCTCTTTATCGCCGAAGAGGACAGTCTCGTGGATGGGGACAGCGCCAGGCTGCATCGCCTCTATGGGGTCCGTGAGGACGGGGAGGGGCTCGTATTCCACCCGGACCGCGCGCGCGGCCTTCTCCGCCAGGGCCTCCGTCTCCGCCGCGACAGCGGCGACGGGCTCCCAGAGACGTCGGACCTTATCGGCCAGGACGGTGGTATCCTTGTGCAGGACGTGGGGGACGGTCACAATGCGCGGGTTGAAGCGGACGTGGGGGACATCGTCCCAGGTGAGGACGACGGCGCCCATCGCTTCCGCCTCACGGGTATCTATGCCCCGGATGTGGGCGTGGGCGTAGGGGCTGGCGACGATGCGCCCGTAGAGCATCCGGGGGAGCGTGATGTCCACCGAATAGAGTTCCCGCCCGGTGACCCGGGCTACGGCATCCTTTCGGGGAGTGATTTTGCCGACAGTGTGGAACTGTCTCATATTTGTACAACCTCCATATTCTGCACCACGATGCGCCGCTCTCGGGCGGGAAAGACATACTCCGAGGCATCCAAAACTTCTATACCCACAATCCGTCCATCCGGCGCATAATTCACCGCCACGTCCTCAGAGAGCCGATGCGTGAGGACTTCCACCGGCTCGTCTATAAACCGAATGTACAAAGCATCTACCTGAGGGTCGTAGATAATCCTCATCTGACCTCCCTAAAAGTAGAAAGTGTAGACCGTGACCACAACCAACCTCTCCGCTTCCTCTGCGACAATGACCAGAACTTGTTTGGTTAGATAGTGCCGTCCGCCCCAGAGACGATCGTACTGGAAGTTTCTCCGATAACCCCGGCGTCCTCGCTTCGCTGGCACTTCCTCTCCGGTACGGATTGTTTCCACTACCTCTTCCTCAGTAGCCCCGCGTTCCCTCATCTGGATGTGGGCATGTTGGGAGAACAGGATGGGCTTTTGTCTGTGTAGCATACGAGACTCCCTTACGAGATGGTTCTTGCGGCAGCCCTTCGGGCCGCCGCAAAAACCCCAGCGCTTATATCCACACCCCTTCCCCGATCCGCCCCAGGACCAGCGCCAGGAGCGCCATACGGACGTAGACGCCGTTTCGGGCCTGACGGAAGTAGGCAGCATTGGGGAGCGCGTCCACATCGGGCGCGATCTCGTCCACCCTGGGAAGGGGGTGCATCACCGTTACATTAGGATTGACCCGCTCTATCATCTCCCGTGTGAGGACGTAACTCCCCTTGAGCCGCTCGTACTCGGCGGGGTCGGCGAAGCGCTCCTTCTGGATGCGGGTCATGTAGAGGACGTCGGCCTCGGCCAGCGCGGCCTCCAGGTCCGTCGTCTCCTCCACCCGCACGCCCTGCGCCCGCAGCGCAGCGACGATCTCCGCAGGCATCCGCAGCGGCTCCGGACTGACCAGAATCAGGCGGCAATCGTAGTGGCGGTAGACCCAGACCCCGGAGTGGACGGTACGGCCGAACTTCAGGTCGCCGCAGAGGGCGATGGTCAGGCCGTCCAGCCGGCCTCGCTCCGCGCGGATGGTGTAGAGGTCCAGCAGGGCCTGGGTAGGGTGCTGCCCGGCCCCGTCGCCGCCGTTGATGACGGGATGCTCCGCCACCTCCGCCGCCCGCTTCGCCGAACCCATCTGGGGGTGGCGAATGACGATGACGTCGGCATACTGGTCCACCGTCCGGACCGTATCCTCCAGCGTCTCCCCTTTGGCCACGGAGGTGGACTCCGCAGAGGAGAAGCCCACGACGCGCCCGCCCAGCCGGTGCATAGCCGTTTCAAAGGAAAGGCGGGTCCGGGTGCTGGGCTCAAAGAAGAGCGTCGCCAGGACGTAGCCATTCAGGAGATCCAGGGAAGGGGCTCGCTCCAGGCGAGCCCGGAATGCATCGGCGACGTCCATAATCCGTTCCAGTTCCTCACGGGTGAATTGAGCGCCGTCCAGGATATCCGTGCCTTTCAGAGTCATAGCGGTCTCCCCAAAGGACGCAAGAATGCAAGTTTGCAAGATGAGTTGCGTTTACCTGCGTTCCGCTTCAGCGGCGGGAAGGGTAAACATAAAGCGGCTTCCTTTGCCCGGTGCGCTTTCCACACCCACCTGTCCGCCCAGTTTCTCCACGATGCGCTTCACAATAGATAGCCCCAGCCCGTGTCCCGTCTCATCGGAAGAGAGCCGGGTGAATGGAGTGAACAAGTGGCTCTGCTCCTCCGGGGTCAGGCCTTTACCACTATCCTGCACCCAGAAGCGAACCATACCCGGCGAGTCCGGCAGAAAGTCGGTGCCGAGTTCCACGCGCGGCGGCCGACCCCCATACTTGAGGGCGTTGCTGAGGTAGTTGTACCACACTTCCTCCACCCACGGCGCATATCCCAGAGCAACGGGCCAGGTTTCCGGGAAAACGATCTCGGCTCCTGTTTGCTCCACCAAAGGGTGCAAGCGTGAAAGCGCCTCGGCGACAACGGATGCCATATCCAGCGGCTGGATCTCCACCTCCTGCTGGCGCACAGTAGCCAGAAGTAGGAGGGCTTCCAGAATGTCTGCCATCTTATGCCCACTACGGGCAATGCTCCGGAGATGTTCCTGCAGATCCTCCGGGGAAAAGGCCGAGGGATTCCACTCCAGCATTTCTGCATAGCCGATAACCAGCGAGACCAAACCCCGCAGGTCGTGGGCCACTGTATGCGCGAAGGCGTCCAGTTCCTCGTTGCGGGCCTCCAATTGGAGAGCGTACTGGCGCAATCGCTCCTCCGCCTGTTTGCGCCGCAGGATCTCCCGCTGGGCCAGCATCAATGCCCGGGATTTGGCAACCGCCAGGGCGATCTGGGCGGCGGCATGTTCGGCCCGCGCGATTTCGCTGGAGGTGAAGCGACGCGGCGTTGTGTAGGAAAGAATCACCGCTCCCAATTTCTGTTCCCCCACCATCAACGGGAGAGCCAGGAAAGAATGAGTGGAAAACATCGCTGCAATGCGAGGGCTGAGATAGGGCGTGTTGAGCGCATCCTCCACCGCCAGGGTGCGTCCCAGGCGGAGGACCGACGCAGTCGCCGTCGTTTCTCCGGCAGGAATCTGCATCGTGGGATACACTTCTTGAAGTGGCCCATAGGCAGCCACCGGGATGGGAACGCCGCGCTCCTCGTCCCAGGAAGTGATATAGCAGCCGTCGGCGCCGAAAAGTTTCCCCAGCCGATCGGCCAGGGCCTGGAGCATATTCTGGAAATCGGTGGTGCCGATGGCGATGCGGATAATCTCATTCAGCGTGGCCAGGTAACGGTTCTGCTCTTCCAGCATACGTTGGCCGCGGGTGCGCTGGATGGCTGCGCCGATCAGGTTGGCCGCCGCCTGCAGGGTGTTGATCTCCCCCTCCGCCCACTTCCGCTCAAAGCGACATTCGTCAAATCCGATAAATCCCCACCATTCCCGGCCCACGAAAATCGGCACAACTGCGATGGACCGAATGTCCTGGGCAATTAAGATCTCCTGTTCGCTGGGCGGGAAATCGCGAACCAGACCCCAGACTGCTTCACCCCGGCTCATCCGGTCTACCCAGCGCTGGAACCCCCACTTCGCATAGGAAAAGTTCTGCAGGTCCGGGTTATCTATCTGCGGCGTTGCATCTGGGGCAGCCCACTCGTAGCGTTGGCTGGTGAGCAGGTCGCCATCCGGGCCCAGATGGTTTTCAAAAACATAGACCCGGCTGACGTCGGTGGCTTTCCCCAGGTCGGCCAGCACCGCGGGAACTTCCCGTTCCCAGTCCGGTGTCCGCACCAGACGGTCTGCAGCCCGGGCGATGGCCTCCAGAATCGCCTCCCGGCGACGAAGAACCTCTTCGGCCTGCTTCAGCGAAGTCACTTCCCGCAGGACTACGACCCGGCCGCCAAGCCGCCCCCGGCGATCGTAGAGGGGAGAGATACGCAGATCATAAATTCGCTGTTCCTCCCCCTCCCCCACTACGATTTCTTCCTGGACGTGGAGGGCATCCCGATAGCGCTCCACCAGGTCGCGCCGCCGAACCATCACCTGCTGAATCGGCTGGCCGATCAGTTCGGAGGCGGGGCGACGGAAGATGCGTTCGGCCGCCGGGTTCAGGTCCACGATCCGTCCCTGAGTATCCAGCACAATCACCCCGTCGGCCATGCTGTCCACAACGGTCCAGCGCGCGATGGGAACAATGTTCAGAAGCCGAAATCGGGAGAAAGTCAGCAGCGCCAGCAGGCCCGCAAGCGTGAACGCAAAGGGCGTCAGGTCAACGGGGTGAAGGGGATTCAAGCGGAAGACGTAGAGCGCATTGGCCAGCCACGGCAGCAGAACGCCAGAAAGGAGGGCAAGAATCTGGCCCCGGTAGAGAGACCGGGCCCGGAAGAGCTCCCGGATCAGCAGGGCGGCGCCCAGGAGAAGCAGAAGATAGGAGTACACGAAATGGACCCACCACCCAGCACCGTAGGTTGGGCTCAAAAACACATATGCCCCCTGGGCGATCTGCTCCACCCGGCTCCAGAGAAGGCCATGGTGGTCATTGGTCAGGGCTGCCAGCCAGGTGAGGGCGGGCACCACCGTCAACAGGAGCCAGCGACGGCCAGCCAGCCAGTTTTCCCGACCCGTGTATTGGACTACCAGGGCCAGCCATGCCGCTGGCACTGTGACAATGCCCAGGTACCCCATCCGGGCCCAGAGGAGCGCAAGGGACCGCTCCCGAGTGATCAGTTCCAGGGCATAGCAACCGGACCACTCCGCCACGGCCAGCAGGAGCACAGCCAGCGGTACAGCGCCAGGAGCGGGACGTCGTCGCCAGGCCAGGAGGGCCAGGACAACGGCGGTCACCCCGACGATCAGCAGAGGCCAGATATGGGGCGGGTATTGCCAGCGCATTTCCCCTCGTCCAGATTGGTCGGTTCTCTCTCCTGGCAGCGGCGAAGCCCGAAATCTTCTCAGAGGATTCCGGCCAGTCGGCGGATGCCCTCGTGGATTTGCTCCGGCGTCAGCGCGCAGAAGGGGAGGCGGACGAAGTTATCGCCACCGCCATTGGCGAAAAAGCCCCGACCGTCGGTCAAGCGAAGCCCAGCCTCCTGGGCCCGCCGGAGCAGGTCTTCGGCCCGAATGGAACTGTTCAGGTACAGGCCAACAAAGAAACCGCCGTCCGGACGGTGCCAGGTCGCCCGGTCTCCGAAATGCTCCTCCAGTGCACCCAAAAGTGCCTCCAGCCGGGGAAGGTAGAGGGCCTTCAGGTACTCCAGATGCGGCTCCATCCAGCCCCGGCGGATAAACTCGTACACCATCGCCTGGTTGAAATAACTGGCGTTGATGTAGGTATCCTCCGCCATCTTCGCCAGCGGTTCGGCCAGGTCGGGCGGAAGGACAACGTAGCCGACACGCAGCCCGGGGCTGATGAGTTTGCTGTAGGAGGACATCTGGACCACGCGCTCCGGAGCGAAATCCCGAAGGGTAGGCAGGTCTGCACCCCGGTAGCGGAGGCGGCGGTAAGGGAGGTCCTCCACCACCCAGAAGCCATACTCCCGGGCCAGTTCGGCGACCCGCTGCCGTTTCCAGGCCGCCATCACGGACCCGCTGGGGTTCTGAAAATCAGGGACTAAGTAGAGGAGGACAGGGTGCTCGCCGCTCCGCAGCCGTTTCTCCAGCGCCTCCACGTCCAGTCCATCCCCCTGAAGGGGGATGCCCACCACCCGCGCCCCGGCCCGCCGCAGGACGGTGATGGCCCGGTCGTAGGAAGGCTCTTCTGTATAGGCCACATCGCCGGGGTGGATCAGCAGGCGGGCCAGCAGGTCCAGCAACTGAAGGGACCCCTGCCCCACGATGACATCGTCCTCGTGGGCGCCCGCCTCAGCGGCGATATGGGCGCGCAGGGGGCGGAAGCCCCGGGCTGGAGCATATTGCAAGACCTCGTCCCCGTATTCCGTCAGCGCGACTGTCGCGCATTCGGCCAGTTTCGCTTTCGGCAAAGATTC
>JANXAH010000155.1 GCA_025062415.1 Anaerolineae bacterium
TCTTCGGCCTCCAGCGGTTCATTGTCTCTGGGCTCTCCATGGGAGTGGTGAAGGGATAAACGCGCGGTTTTGGGGGGGCCGGCCCCCCGGCCCCCCCCCCCACAACCCCCACCCAAACGGCGGGGAATATCACCCACCCCCCCCCCCCCTCCGGGGGGTTACCCCACCCGTCTGGGGGGGGGTGCGCGCACAAAACCCCCCTCGCGTGTGGGGGTGTGGGGGGGGCGGCCCCGCGGGCCCCCCCCCCCAAAACCGCGCGTTTATCCCTTCACCGCTCCCATGGAGAGCCCAGAGACAATGAACCGCTGGAGGCCGAAGAAGATGGCAACCACTGGGATGCTCATCAGGATGGAGAGCGCGGCGAACTCCGACCACGGGGTCGCAAACTGGCCCTGCATTGCCCGCAGCGCCATCGCCAGCGTGAAGCGGGAGGGGTCCTCCAGGAACGTCCAGGCCAGGATGAACTCCGTCCAGCCGGCCATAAAACTGAAGAGGATAGTCACGGCCAGCGCGGGGGTGGAGAGGGGCATAATGATGCGGTAGAAGACCTGGAACTGGTTGGCACCGTCAATAATGGCGGCCTCCTCCAGTTCTCGCGGCACCGTGTCAAAGTACCCCTTCAGGTTCCAGATAGCGAAGGGGAGCGCGCCGGAGCCGTAGGCGATCATCAGACCAGGGAGCGTGGCCCGGAGCGGCTCGCCCCCGATTTTAATCTGAGTCAGCAGGACGTAGAGGGGAGCCAGCGTGGCGGATGCCGGGAGCATAATCAGGACGATGAAGCCCAGCATTCCCGCCTGCCGCCCAATGAACTGGAAGCGGGAGAAGGCGTAGGCTGCCGACGCTCCCAGAATCACCGCGATGACGCTGGTCCCCAGCGAAACCAGCAGGCTGTTCCCCAGGAGCCGGGGGAAAGTCATGCAGGTGGAGGCGTCGGAGGGGTCCTTGCAGAGCAGGCGAAAGGGCTCCACCAGAATTTTCTGGAACGAGTTCAGCGAGGCCCCCGGCGGGATCAGTCGCAGTTCCAGCGGCTTGTCAATATTGCGCGGGTCCAGGGCGAGGGAGAAAATCCAGAGAATGGGGAACAGCACGAAAGCCAGTACAGCCAGCAGGAACAACTGGAGCGCTATCTGGCGCAGAATATCCTTTCGTTTCACCTTCAGCCTAAACATAATACGCCTCCGTCGCCCGGGTGACCCGGTTGTTGATGAGCGTGATGATCAGCAGGATGAAGAAGACGACGATACTGAAGGCCGCGGCAACCCCGTAGAGCCGCTGTTCGTAGACCAATTTGAAGGCCTGAGTGACCAGAATCTCCGTCCGGCCGAAGGGGCCGCCGCCACTGATAAAGTAGATGACGTTGAACTGGTTGAAGGTCCAGATGGTACCCAGCATAATCGCGGGGACCATCGCCGGACGGATGAGGGGAACGGTGATCCTCCAGAATTTCTGCCAGCCGCTGGCACCATCTATGGACGCGGCCTCATAAAGTTCTTCGGGGATCGCCTGCAGCGCCCCCGTTGCCACCACGGTCATAAAGGGCCAGCCCAGCCAGACGTTCGCCAGCAGGACGCAGTAGAAGGCCAGGGGGAGGAAACTGAGCGGACCACCGATGGGCGGCTGGGCCACATCCATCCAGCGGGTATCTGTGGGAAAGTTCGTCCCCAACCAGTTGTTGATAACCCCAATGAGCTGATTGATGGCTCCGAAGCGGGGGTCGTACATGTTCTTCCAGGTCAGGGCGGTGATGTATCCCGGAAGCGCCCAGGGGAGGACAAAAAGGGCCCGGTAGACCTTGCGCCCAATCAGGCCCTTACTGTTCAAAGCCAAAGCGATCGCAACACCGAGGACCACGTGGAAGAAGACATTGGTAAACGTCCAGGTCAGGTTGAAGAGCAGGATGCGCCAGAAGTCGTAGTTCTCAATCGCCAGTTGGTTCGTCAGAATTTTGTAGAAGTTTGCGAACCCTACAAACGGTGGGGCGAACTGGGCCCATGTCTCTGGATTGAAGAGGTTGAAGCGGAGGTGCTTGATCCGGAAGTCGGTGAAGGCCATCCAGACCTGGAAGAGTTGGGGGAAGAGGGTAATGACCAGCATAACCAGCCCCGCCGGGGCAACGTACAGCCAGGGGCCCAGGGAGGCCCGCAATTGGCGGCGGAATTCGGCCCAGCGGGAGGTTGGGTGGCGAGACGGGGGTTGGACCGTTGCCATAATCACCTCCTGAAGGTAACAGGACCGGCTGTGCTTCTCCGGGTTTTGGGAAAGGAGGAGGTTGCAGCGGGCAGTGGAGCCGCCGCAAGCCCCAGCCGCATCTTGAAAGACGCGGGTGGAGAGGCATCCCTCCCCACCCGCGTCCGAACATCCCAGGCCTCCGCCGAGCAGCTACTGCCCGCGAATTTCCTTGATCTTGGCCACGATGCTGTCGTAGGCCTGCTGGAGGGCCGCCGCCGGGTCCGCACCCTGGTCAAAGACGGACTTCAGCGCGGTGTCCATCGGCGCCCAGTAGGCCCCCATCTCGGGGATGACCGGGAAGGCGGTACCCAGGGCGAAGGCCTCCACGGCCTGCTTCAGCAACGGGTCGGCGACCTCCACACCCTTCACCGCCGGGATGTGGGCAGCCTTCTTCGGGTCGGCCAGCAGCGCCTGAGCCTTGGGGGAGAGGAAGAACTGGATGAACGCCAGCGCGGCCTTCTGGTCGTCCCCGGTCACGTTCGCGCTCAGATAGATGTTCTCGGTCTGAACGTAACCGGAGAGGTGACCGTCCTTGTAGGCCGGCCAGGGGTCAATCGCCAGATTCTCGGCGCCGATGGCCTCCACCAGCGAGCCCATATTCCAGGTCCCGTCAATGATGATGCCCGCCTTACCGGCCTTGAAGAGGTTAACGTCGTTGTCGGTGTAGTACTCGGTCGGGCCAGCATCCTTGAAGGAGACCAGGAGGTTGACCCACTCCACGCCCTTCTCGTTGTTGAAGGCGGGGTCACCGTTGGGCTCCATCAGTTTACCGCCGATGCCGTGGAGGTGGGCAGCGGAGAAGAAGAAGCCGTACTCCAGGTTGGCGCCAACCACATCCCCCTGGGTCGCAGCCTTCGCCTTGGCGACCAGGTCCTCCCAGGTCTTGGGGGCCTCGGGGATGATGGCCTTGTTGCGGTACATCACCACGCCCTTGATGGTCTGGGGCAGGCCGATGATGGCGCCCTTGTACTGGACCGCGCCCAGAGCGGCCTCATTAATGGTGGCGAGAAAGTCGGAAGAGAGATAGGGAGTGAGGTCGGCCACCAGCCCAGCGTCATAGAAGGCCGGGCCCCAGTCGGCCGCGCCGATGAGGACGGCCGGGCCACCGCCAGTGGACGCCGCGGTCTCAAACTTGCCCCGCAGGTCGTCAAAGGGCACGTAGAGGACGTCAAACTTCACGTCCGGATACTCCGCCTGGAAGGCCGCGATGACCTCGTTGAGGCTGGCGATCTCGCTCTCTTTCCAGGCATGCCAGAGGGTGATGGTGCCCTTCAGCGTGGGAGCCGGGATCGGAGTCGGCGGCTCCGTCGGCTTCGCCGGGGGTTGAGTCGGCTGCGCCGGAGGCTGGGTCGGGGTCGGGGTGGCCGCTGGCCGGCACGCGCTCAGCACGAATACGGCCACCAGCACAACGCTCAGTGTAAGCCAGAGGGTCTTCTTCATTTTGCTACCTCCTTTGGGATTTCGGGATTTGGATAAAGTTGAAACGGGATACGCTTGGTCAGGATTACTGTACACTCTTCCAGACTCCCTCCTTGTTTTACATCTCACCCCTTCGGAATGGGGCGGGCTTTGCGGCGGAGTTCTCGGTCGCCGCCGCAAAATCCACCTCACGCCCGACAGGGCATCTCGCAGATGACCGAAATGAACTCCGCCGTCCGGCGGGCCAGCATCTCCACAGACATGGGCTCCGAGAAGGTCCTCTCAAACATCATCTGCAACTGGCGAGAGACCTTCACGTACTCGGGAATAGACGGACGGGCCCGACCCAGGGGCATCATCCCTGCTACCCAGGCCAGAAAGGGCATCTCGTTTGACGAGATCATACGGTTAAAAGACGGGTTGGGCAGAATCTGGAGCAACTCCCGGTAGCGCTCACCGATCCGAACCGGGTCTGTTGCAAACCGGAGGACTTCCATAACCTGCTGAGGTCGGGTGCTCTGGCGCAGAATAACGTAGGATGTTCCCCCAATCGTGGGGGCAGGCCGACCACCTGGCACAGCAGGGGGAAGGGTATAGCCCACCCGCTCCTGGAACTCCCCATCCTCCCAGCCGCTGGTGTGCCGGATCAGATCGGCCTCGTAACTTCCCCCCAGGGCCATCACTGCCTTGCCGCTGGAAAAGAGCCGAAAGGCCGTATCCTCCCGATAGCGAATCACATCAGCGGGAACGATCCGATGAACGGCCACCAGGTCGCGCAGGAACTGAAGAGCCCGGTGGGTCGCCGGACTATCCAGCACGACCTCCCCGTTCTCCAGCACCTCCCCACCCGCTGACCAGATGAAGGGCATCAGCATATAGACGGTCGCCTCGCCCCCCGCCGTGCCGCCCGGGAAGACGAGGGGATAGGAGTAGCCATATCGGGCCTGGACTTGCGGTTGAAGGAAATGTCGGGCCACCAGCAACAATTCATCCCAATCCTGGGGCGGTTCCAGCCCCTCCTGGGCCAGCCAGTCCTTGCGGTACCAGAGGAGAGAAATATCGGCCTTCACGGGCAGGCCGTAGAGTTTGCCCCGATAGGAGTTGGCGCTCACAAATGCTGGATACAGGTCCTTGCCAAAGGTGGAATCCGTCCAGCGGGAATTCAGGTCTTCCAGGGGGTAGAGAAACCCCGCTCGCGCCAGCCCGGCCACCCAGACACAGTCCACCATCGCTGCATCCGGAGCCATTCCACTCCCGATGGCTGCACTCAGCAGCTCGTAGAAGCGAGTATGACTGACGACCTCTACCTGGAAAGAAACGGGGCTGTGCGGGTGAACTGCGTTCCAGGCCTGACGGACATGTTCCAGGAGATCGGACCAGCGAAGGTCCGAGCACATCAGGTGGATGGAGGAGCGAGATGGGGCCTGACGGGAAGGTTGTTCGTTGACAAAGGTCCCTGCTCCGGGGCGCCGGACCAGTACCCCTTCGTACTCCAGTTCTTTCAGAGCCTGGCGCACAGGGGAGCGACTGATCCCGTAGAGCCGACAGAGTTCATGCTCAGTGGGGATCCGGTC
>JANXAH010000165.1 GCA_025062415.1 Anaerolineae bacterium
AGCAGGGTGATGCGTCGGATCCGGACTGCATCGTTCATCGGGTATTCCTCCATGGGCTGGTGGAGCGGGAAGGATTATAGCGCGCAGGTCGCAGGGCGCAAGTCGCACATCGCAAGGGCGCAGGGCGCAAGGGTATGCGTCCGGGACTGGTAGAACGGGAAGGATGATACGCAGGGCTTTAAGGAGGGCAACACTTGCGGGGATGGCGGTTTCTGGTATTATCAGAGACAGGCTTTAGGGCGGGGGGGGGGGGGCGCCGCCCCCCAAACCCCGAACCCCACCACCCGGCGGGGGGGGGGGTGGTGGGGGGGGGGGGGGGGCCCCCCCCCCCCCCCCCCCCCCCAAAGCCTGTCTCTGATAATACCAGAAACCGCCATCCCCGCAAGTGTTGCCCTCCTTAAAGCCCTGCGTATCATCCTTCCCGTTCCACCAGTCCCGGACGTATACCCTTGCGCCCTGCGCCCTTGCGATGTGCGACTTGCGCCCTGCGACCTGCGCGCTATAATCCTTCCCGCTCCACCAGCCCATGGAGGAATACCCGATGAACGATGCAGTCCGGATCCGACGCATCACCCTGCTGGTTACTACGTCCAGTTCCTTCCTGACCCCCTTTATGGGCTCCGCTTTGAATGTGGCGCTTCCTACCATCGGGAAGGAGTTCGGCGCCACCGCCCTGATGCTGGGATGGGTCTCCACCGCCTATCTCCTCTCTTCGGCGATGTTCCTGGTCCCTTTCGGCAAACTGGCCGATATGATGGGGAAAAAGCGGGTCTTCGTCTGGGGACTTGCGCTCTTCAGCCTGGGAGCGTTGCTCTCCGGCCTATCCCCCTCCCTTCCCTGGCTGATCGCCTTCCGGGCCTTCCATGGGATCGGCGGAGCGATGATTTTCGGGACGGGGGTCGCCATCCTGACCGCCGCGTTTCCTCCCCAGGAACGGGGGCGCGTCCTGGGGATCAACGTCGCCTCGGTGTACATCGGCCTCTCCGTGGGCCCCTTTCTGGGCGGACTGCTCACCCAGTACCTGGGATGGCGAAGCATCTTCTACGTTGCTGTCCCCTTAAGTGGGCTGATTGCCCTCCTGGCCCGGTGGAAACTTCGCGAGGAGAAGTGGGGCTGGGATGTTCGGAGTTTTGATTACATGGGCTCTCTGGTCTACGGTTTGAGCTTGGCTGTGCTGTTGTACGGGTTCTCCCGGCTTCCGGAACCGCTTGGAGTCGGTTTGACCCTGGCGGGGATTGGTGGAATCGGTGGATTCTTCCTTCTGGAACAGCGAAACCCCAATCCTGTTCTGGAACTGAACCTCTTTGCCCACAACCCCGCGTTTACCTTCTCCGGTCTGGCTGCACTGATCCACTACAGCGCCACTGCGGCCGTCGGCTTCTTGCTCAGCCTGTACCTCCAATCGGTCCGGGGGATCAGCCCGCAGGCCGCGGGGCTGATTCTCCTGACCCAACCTGTCATCCAGGCCCTCTTTTCCCCTCTGGCGGGCTGGGCGTCGGACCGGATTGAACCGCGCGTGGTCGCATCTGCGGGGATGGGGCTGACCACCCTTGGCCTGCTTCTCCTGCTTCGGCTGGAGGAAGCCACGGCGATCTCCTATGTTGGCATCGCCCTGGGCCTGCTGGGATTTGGCTTTGCCCTCTTCACTTCTCCCAACTCCAACGCGATCATGAGTTCTGTGGACCGCTCCCACTACGGCGTGGCTTCCGCAATTCTCGGCACGATGCGTCTGATCGGTCAGACGATGAGTATGGGTATTGTAATGTTGATCTTCGCCTTATGGATGGGAGGACAGGCCATCTTGCCGGAGACGGCACCTCTCTTCTTGCAAAGTATGCGGGTTGCCTTCGCCGTCTTCGCAACGCTCTGTTTTCTGGGAATTTTTGCCTCCCTGGCGCGAGGGCGCATTCACGCGGAAAGATAGGGGTTTTGGGGGGGGGGGGGGGGGGGGGGGGGGGGGGGGGGGGGGGGGGGGGGGGGGGGGGGGGGGCGGCCCGGCGCCCCCCCCCCCCCCCCCGCCCCTGCCCCCACCCCTTTGGAGGAGAGAACGCTATGGAGAAACCCTACGACTTGTTACTCAAAGGCGGTATTGTCGTCACCGGCCAGGGGATGCGCCGGGCTGATGTCGCCGTACGCGGCGAGACCATCGCCGCCGTGGAACTGGACATCCCCGCCGAACAGGCCCGTGAGGTCGTAGACGTCGCTGGCCTCTACGTCCTCCCCGGCGTGATAGATGTCCACGTCCATCCTGTCTACCTGGACGACGTGGGAGATTGCTCCCTCGTGGCGGCCTACGGGGGCACAACGACCCTCCTCCACTATGCTTATGCCCGGACCGGGGAGAGCCTGCTGGAGCAGGTGGAGAAGATGCTCCAGGATGGGCTGGCCCGCTCCCGGCTGGACTTCGGCCTGCACGGAGGCCTCTTTGAGGCCCCCCGCCAGGTGCCCGAAATCCCCCGCGTGATGGAGTTGGGCGTCCGGACCTTCAAGTTCTTCCTGGCCTACGTCAAGCAGGGCTGGTTTACGGACGACTACCACCTCACCTGGGCAATGGACATACTGGCGGAGCGGGGCGGGATGGCCCTGGTACATGCTGAAAACGGCGGGGCGATAGACTATCTGGAGGACAAGTACCTGAAGCGGCCGGGGGCGTCGCTCCCGGAGTACCGCAGGACCCACCCTGCGGCGCTGGAGGAGGAGGCCATCTTCCGGGCCATCCGCCTGGCGGAAGTAACGGGCTGTCCGCTGTACATCCCCCACGTCACCGCGGCGAGGTGCCTGCGGCCCATCCGGCAGGCCCAGGGGGAGGGGCTGAAAGTCTTCGCGGAGACCTGCCCCCAGTACCTCACGCTGACCGACGAGATTCTGGATACCCGCGGTGCACTGGCGAAAATCGGCCCGCCCATCCGCACCGCGGCGGACCGGGACGCCCTCTGGGAAGCCCTCCGAGATGGCACCCTCCAAGTCGTCGCCTCCGACCACGCGCCCAAGAAGAAGGACCCGTGGGGGGATTTTCTGGAGCAACCCTACGGCGCACCGGGCCTGGAGACGCTACTCCCTGTGACCTACGACTGGGGCGTCAACCGGGGGTGGATCAGCGTGGTCCGGCTGGTCCAGGTCCTCTGCGAGAACCCGGCCCGCATCTTTGGCCTCTACCCAAAGAAAGGGACGATCGCCGTCGGTTCCGACGCCGACCTGGTCGTCTTTGATCCCCGGCGGGAGTTCACCATCCGGGCCGAAAATCAGCACTCTGGCGCGGGCTACACTCTCTACGAGGGCCGGACCGTTCTGGGATGGCCGGTAATGTCCTTCCAGCGGGGCCGACGGATCCTCTGGGAGGGAGAGGTGGTGGCCGAACCGGGGAGCGGCCGCTTCCTGCCCACGCTGGAGGCTCCCCAGGTCCCGCCCCTGTAGGGGGGCGACCTGCGGCCTCAACTTTGGCCCCTTTGCCCGCGGCGCTTCTGTGTAGGCCTCCGGCCATTTCCGCGGCCCGAAAAGGAGGCATTTTCTTAACTTGTTCAATGGCAGCCCGTCTACACCTCCAACCAGGGCGGCTCCGACAAACCAAAAATGGGGCACACCCGGTCCGGCAGCCTGCGCTGCAGCACGCTGTGCGTAGCGCAGGCTATTTGCCTGCAATTGGGCAGGCCTGGTGGTCTGCGCTGCAGCGACTTGTAGACGGACTCCGGGGGAGAGTTTTCCTCCCTTGCGGGGGCTAATAGCCCCAAACCGAGGGCCGGGGCGGGCGGCTTCTGCCGCCCGTCCCGGCCCTTCGCTTTGCGGAAGATCGCTTTGCACTTGACAAAATGGTGGACCGCAATAGAATATATACCGACCGGTCGGTATGTATCCAGGAGGCATCATGCGGGGCCGTTCGGAAGAAACGCGCGAGCGCATTCTGGCAGCGGCGGAGGAATGCTTCGCCCGTTACGGATATGAGGCCACCGGGGTCGCCGAAATCTGCGAGCGAGCGGGGGTCAGCAAGGGGGCCTTCTTCCACCACTTCCCTACCAAACAGGCCGTCTTCCTGGAACTGCTGGAGCGGTGGCTGGCGACTCTGGAAGGACAACTGGAGAAATCGCGCCTCAGTGCCCCCTCGGTCCCGGAGGCCCTGCTGCAGATGGCGGATATGGCCCTGCAGGTTATTGAGATGGCCCGGGAGCGATTCTTCATCTTCCTGGAGTTCCTGAACCAAGCCGTCCGGGATCCCCGGGTCTGGGAGGCCATCATTACTCCATACCGCCGCTTCCGGAAGTTCTTTACCCGGATGGTGGAGGCCGGTATTGCCGAAGGAACCCTGCAGCCGGTAGAGCCGGAAGCCTTCGCCAATGCCCTTCTATCCCTGGCGCTGGGGCTTCTGGTTCAGGCGGTTATGGACCCCGACGGGGCCGATTGGAGCGCTACGCTCCACCAGAGCCTGCAGATGTTCCTGGGCGGGGTTCAGCGAGTGCCAGAGGGAAGATAAATTCCAGGAAAGGAGGGGAGCCTATGGTCGGAGAAACGCTGTCCGGATCGCAAAAACCGCGTATCAGCGTGGTCATTCCCGCTCTGAATGAGGCCGCCTATCTTCCCACCCTTCTGGAAGCGCTGGCGGCTCAGACCTACCCGGCAGACGAAATCATCGTCGCCGACGCGGGCTCCACCGATGGGACTCCCGAGATTGCCCGAAGGTACGGCGCCCGGGTGGTCAAGGGAGGAAGCCCGGCGGTGGGGAGGAACGCCGGAGCCCAAGTGGCCACGGGCGACCTGATCCTGTTCCTGGACGCGGACGTCGTCCCACCGCCGGATTTCATAGAGCGCGCGGTGGCGGAATTCCTGCAGAAAGGGTACGATGTAGCGACGGCGCGAATGGTCCCCTGGGACGGCAACCTGATGGAGCGAATCGTCCACGATGCAGCCAACCTGTATTTCATCCTGATGCAATCCATCTTGCCCTATGCCCCTGGCTTCTGTATCCTGGTCCGGCGGAGTCTGCACGGGAAAATCGGCGGTTTCAATGAGACCCTCCGGATGAGCGAAGACGTGGACTACGTCCGACGGGCAGCCCGCTTCGGCCGCTTCGGGGTCCTGACCAGCACCTCCATCCCGGTCTCCATGCGGAGATTCCGCCGGGACGGTATGCTTCAGGTGGGAATGAAGTACCTGTGGTGCGAGGCGCAGATGCTGCGAGGGAAGCCTATCCGGGAAATCCCCTTCAAGTACGAGTTCGGGGCGTTCCCGCCTCCTTCCCGGATGGATCGTCGGCCTCCGCGTCACCGACGCAGTCTCCCCGTGTCCCTATCGCCAGAGGTCCTTCAACGGGCAATCCAGAAGACGCTCTCCCGCCGCTTCGGGGATCTCCTTTCTGACCCGCTGACAGTTCTGGAGAAGTTTTCCCCGGAAAAAGCGGGACTCTCCCGCCTTCCATCCGTCCTCCGGAGAGCGACGAAAGAGCCCCCTGCCCGACTGAAGTCGCTTCTGAGACGTCCTTTGCGGCCCGGGCAACCCTCCCCTACGGAGGGACCACTGGCAAGCAACGGCCTCCCACGCCGACAGTAGAATTCGGGGTTTCGCAGCAGATCTTGACCGCTGCAAGACCCAAATTCCCTTGTGAAAGGAGTCCCGTGAAAGTTCTGTTAACTGGAGCCTTCGGCAACGTTGGACAAAGCGCGCTGGAAGAGCTGCTCCGCAAGGGGCATCAGGTGCGTTGCTTTGACCTGCAGACGAAGGCCAACAAGCGAGCAGCCCGCCGCTGGGGCGACCGCATAGAGACCGTCTGGGGCGACCTGCGCAGCCCGGAGGACGTGGCGCGCGCGGTCGCCGGGCAGGAGGTGGTGGTCCACCTGGCCTTCATCATCCCCAAACTCTCCGCCACGGGGATTGAGTCGGAAGCCCGGCCCGACCTGGCCTATCAGGTGAACGTGGGGGGCACCCGCAACCTGCTGGAGGCGATGAAGGCACAGCCCCGTCCTCCCCGCCTGGTCTTCTCCTCGTCCCTCCACGTTTACGGTCGGACGCAGGACCAGCCTCCACCCCGCCGAGCCGACGACCCGGTCAACCCGATAGAGCACTACTCCCGCCACAAAGTCCTCTGCGAGCAGATGATCCGGGACTCAGGGCTGGAGTGGGTCATCCTGCGCTTCGGGGCAGTCTTCCCCCTCGGTATGCGTCCTGATCCGGGGATGTTTGATGTCCCGCTGGACAACCGGATGGAATTCGTCCACACCCGGGACGTGGGCCTGGCGATCGCCAACGCAGTGGAACACCCGGAAGTCTGGGGAAAGGTTCTACTCATTGGAGGGGGACCTCGGTGTCAGTTCTACTTCGGAGAGATTGCGGAGCGGATTCTGGAGGCGATGGGAGTGGGAATGCTTCCGAAGGAGGCCTTCAGCACAGTCCCCTTCTGCACGGACTGGCTGGATACCGAGGAGAGCCAGCGCCTCCTGCAGTACCAGCAGCGGACGCTGGATGACTACATCCGGGATATGGTCGCTGTTCTGGGCTTCCGGCGGCATCTCATCCGGGCTTTTCGGCCACTGGTTCGCTGGTGGTTGCTGCGCCAATCCCCCTACTGGAGAGAGCGAAAGAAGAAGGCCCGGCAGGCCCGCCGCGCGCAGCCGGTCCAGAAGCCCTCGCCGGCTTCGTAGAATGACGCTCCGCTTCCTCGTTTGCGAAGGGAGGAAGTCCGTGTCTGTTGCCCAGCCGAATGAACTTCAACCCTCAATGACCCGCATCGGCATTGACTACACTGCTGCGGTCCAGCAGCGGGCCGGGATCGGTCGCTACACCCGCGAACTGGTTGGAGCACTGCTTCGGCTGAGCGCAGCGGAGGCGCCAGACCTGATCTACACGCTCTTTGCGGCGGCGGGGAAAGGATCGTTTCGGAAGGAGGACCTGCCCCCCGGCATCCGCCGACGCTTCCTCCCCCTCAGCGATGAATGGATGGCCCGCTTCTGGCACCGGCTGCAGGTCCCGCTTCCCGTAGAAGTCTTCACTGGGCGGGTAGATCTCTTCTATTCTCCCGACTTTGTCCTGCCTCCTACCCTTCCCACCACCCGCACCCTGCTCACCGTCCACGATCTCTCTTTCCTGCGGTATCCGGAGCACTTCGTCCCCAAACTGGTGCGGTACCTGGCGCGGGTCGTCCCCGATTCGGTCCGGCGGGCGGACCGGATTCTGGCGGACTCTGAGGCTACCCGCACCGATCTGATAGAACTGTTGGGGACACCACCGGAAAAGGTGGAGGTCCTCTACAGTGGAGTGGATGCGCGGTTCGGGCTCCAGCCGGAAGAGGGGGAACGGGAGCGGCTCCGGGCCCGCTATGGCCTGGACCGGCCCTACGTCCTCGCTGTGGGGACCCTTCAGCCCCGGAAAAACTACGTCCGTCTCATCCGGGCTTTCGTGCGGCTCCCCATAGACCAGACCGTTCTGGTCATTGCGGGCGGACGGGGGTGGCTCTATGAGGAAGTCCTGCAGGAGGCAGCACGGTTTCCAGACCGGGTGCGGGTCCTGGGGTTCGTGGAAGATGCGGACCTGCCTGCGCTCTATCGGGGGGCGAGCCTTTTCGTGATGCCGTCGTTCTACGAGGGATTCGGGCTCCCCGTACTGGAAGCGATGGCCTGTGGGGTGCCGGTGGTTTGTTCTCGCGCTTCCAGTCTACCGGAGGTGGCGGGGGATGCGGCGCTGCTGATAGATCCCCACGATGAGGAGGGGCTGGCAGAGGCGATACAGCGCGCACTGGGAGACGAAGGCCTTCGGGCACAGATGCGGGAACGGGGCCTGGCGCGCTCGGCAGTCTTCACCTGGGACCGGGCCGCGCGCCAGTTGCTGAGGGTGATGAGAGAGTTATGTGGGACAACTGCGGGCAGTTGTCCCACGGGCCAGGAGTAAAAAGGCCAAAAGTTGAGATTTACGCCCTTCGGAGAGTAGAGGTTCGCAGAATGATACCGATACTGTTTCTCGCAGGAGCCTTGCTGGAACTGGCCGGGGCGGTTCTCCCCTGGCTTCCCCATCCCACAGCGGCCCTGAGCGCCAACGCGCTGGACCTTTTCGCTATTGTCCGGCTGCTCCCTCCGGTCCGTGATGGCTTTGTTCAGGTCTGGCGGGAGGCGTTTTTGCTGCCGATTCTGGCCCCGGCACTGCTGCTGGCCCTGCTCCCTGCCCTTTCCCTGCGCCCTTCGCGCGCGCTGAGGTATCTGGCCTCCCTTGCAGGGGCTCTCCTGGCGCTGAGCCTGCTGCCACCCTATCCGGCGATCCTAACGGCCTACCAGGACCCCCTCTATCGGGGCCAGTTGTTCCTGAGCGTGGGGGCCTGCCTTCTGGCGCTTTTGAGTCCCCTGGCCGTGCGGCTCCCGCGGCCGGTTGTTGCGGCTGCGGGGGCCCTTCTGGCACTGGTGGGTTGGGCACCTGCGATCGGGATGTTCCTGCGGGTTCGTCCCCTCTTTGCCGCGCTCTACGGCGCGCCGGTCGGCATCGGGCTGGGCCCTATCCTGGCCGGGCTGGGTGCGGCTGCGGGCTTGGGAGCCCTCGGAGGGGCGCTATGGGTTCGGACGCGCGCCCACCGGGCCCGATGATGGGGGAGGGGCTGGTGGCGGCGGCCCGAAGGGCCGCCGCCCCCAGCCCTTTGTTCTACCCGTGGAACAGTGACCCGCCCCGGAACTGGTAGACCCGCTCCTTCCAGCCGATGCCGCTGAAGAACCGCATCCGTATAGAGTCCAGCATCACCAGGATGACCAGCATCACCGTCAGCGGGTAGAGGAACGCCGTCGCCCGGGGAAGGCGGAACCGCACCGCCACCGCATACCAAAGGCCGCTGTTCATAAAGACCTGGAAGAGCGCCAGCCGCAGCGCCGGCTCCCCCATCCGCCCCTGAAAGATCCCCCAGACCAACAGCAGCACAGGCCAGAGGAAAAGAAAGCCGTAGAAGAGGAGCATCAGCAGCGTGGGAAGCAGCCGGTACTCCAGCGCGGCAAACGCGCTCTTCGCCAGCCCGTGCCAGGTCTCCCAGAAGCCCCGGTAGAAGTGAACGTCCAGGTGCTCGGAGCCATCCAATAAAAGGACAGTTCCCCCGTGCTTTCGCACCCGTCGGGCCAGGACGACGTCCTCAGCAATCTCGCTCTGCACGGCCTCGTGCCCCCCGATACGTTCGTAGGCCTCCCGCCGAAAGAGTAGGAAGGTCCCAATGGCCATCGTCAGAAAGGGGATGCGCAACCGCGCACCCAGGGCCAGCGGGAAACAACCCATCACCCCGAAGGGGATAATGGGGAGCAGCAACGCTTCGCCGAGCGTGTGCGTGACCGCACGGGGGATCAGGGTGACCAGGTCGGCCTGATTCCGCTTCGCCGCAGTGAGCGCCCACGCCACCGTCTGGGGATGGTGTTCCGTATCCGCGTCGGTGAAGAGGAGCCACTCCCCCCGCGCATGCTGCGCCAGTTGGTGACAGGCGAAGTTCTTCCCCATCCATCCCTGGGGGAGGGGATCACCCCGCAACAGCCGCACACGCGGGTCCTGACGGGCGAACTCCAGGACAATGTCCGGCGTCCCGTCGGTGGAATTGTCGTCCAGGACCAGAATCTCCATCAGCGGATATTCCTGAGCCAGCAGGGATTCCAGACATCGGCGGATGTTGCGGGCCTCGTTGCGGGCCGGGACCAGTACGGAGACCAGGTCCAGTCCTGCCGGATTCACCTTATGGGGCATTGCCCTCCCCAACATCCGGAGGTTGGCGATGAGGTTCAGCCCCACCACCAACAGGACAGCAGTCAGCAGAATCTGATAGTGGATGAGGTCCAGGTGAAGCGGGTTCATGGGTGTGGCACCGGCTGTTCGGAGTTATTGTTTTCCTCCCGGTAGAAACCGGGGCGCCCCTCCTTCCATGGGCTGCGGGCCCAGACTTCCCGTTCGTGGGGCAGGTCCAGCACCTTCTTGACCGCGAGGGTCAGGAAAAGGAACAGGGTGTAGGGGATAGACCAGAGGGGGGCGCCGAAGACAGGGGGGAGGAGGATGACTGCGGGGATGCCGAAGTTAAGCGTTTTGTTCAGGTCGCGGGTGAGCAGGTAGAGAAGGCCCATCCACAGCCCGGCGGCGAGGGTGGAAAGAGGATAGAGGACCAGCAGGAACCCCATTGTTGCACCGACGCCCTTGCCGCCCCGGAAGCCCAGGAAGGGGGAGAAGTTATGGCCCATTGGCGCGGCGAACCCGCAGACCAGGAGGGCCGTCGGGGAGGCATGGAGCCATTGGGCCAGCAGACAGGCCAGGGCCCCTTTGCCGATGTCCAGCGCTCCAGCGAGGATGCCCCACTTGGGGCCCACCACGTGATAGACATTGCGCGCGCCGACATTCCCCTCCCCGTGCTCGTAGATGTTGATTCCCGCCTTCCACTTGGCGACGAGGTAGGAGAAGGGAATAGCGCCCAAGAGATACGCCAGCAGAACGGCAGCCAGGTCGGGATAGGATACACAGATCATAAGGCCACCTCCAGCAAAGATGCAGGAATATAGCATTACCGCCAAAAGTAAAAACACCACAGGGGCTGCTCGGATATGGAATTGCGGGACAACTGCTCCCAGTTGTCCACAGATCAGCAATGGCTGGTCTCTTCCAACCTCCCGGCAAAAGTCGCTAAAGAATCAATGTTTGTTGTGGCGGCTGCAGCATTAGGGGTTTTCTTTACCCCGCCGTGCACTGCCGGAATCCTTGATCAAGTTGCGAAAGTCCGACTTAAAGGCCGATCACTTTGTAAATTCACTTGACAAACTAATAGGGTTGTGGTATAATTAGAGCGCCTGAAACAGAGCAGCGCCGAGCAATTGCCGTTTTGTAAGTCCATTGACTTTTCAATCCTATGGGCGAATCACCCCCTGAGACCACTCAGCCACGCTGGCCCAAAGCGACCTGCCGACAGACCCGGGCTCATAACACCCGCCTAATCCTGCGCACCATCTACGAGCATGGCCCTATCAGCCGGGCCGACATCGCCCGCGTCACCCATCTCACCCGCACCACTGTTTCCGACGTCGTCGCCGAACTGATGAGCCAGGGACTGGTGGAGGAAGTCGGCTCCCGACCTTCTTCCGGAGGTAAGCCGCCCATCCTCCTCAACCTGGTGGACAACGCCCGTTACCTCATCGGCCTGGACCTGGCCAGCGACGCGTTTCAAGGCGCACTGGTCAACCTGCGCGGCCAGATTCGGCACCGTGTTAGCCTTCCCCTCCTCAGCCGGGATGGTGACCGGGCCCTGGACCTGGTCCGGGAGGCCATAGACCAACTGATGGCCCAGGCTGACCGCCCTCTGCTGGGCATCGGCATCGGCACTCCCGGGCTGGTGGACGCTGTGCGAGGGATCGTCTACCAGGCCGTCAACCTGGATTGGCGGGACCTTCCTCTGCGCGCGCTTCTGGAGCGGCAGTACCGCCTGCCGGTCTATGTGGCCAACGACTGCCACGCCGCCGTTCTGGCCGAATACTATTTCGGTGGAAAACGAGAGACCGAAAGCCTGGCTGTCGTCAAGGTGGAACGGGGCCTGGGGGTGGGAATCGTCCTCAGCGGGCGCCTTCTCTCCGGAGATTCCTTTGGCGCCGGAGAAATCGGCCATCTGCGGGTCGTGGAGGGAGGGGAGCCCTGTCGGTGCGGTCATACTGGCTGCCTGGAAACTATGGTCAGCACCCGTGCCCTCCTACGCCAGGCCAGGGCTATCGCCCAGGGCCGCCCCGATTCCTACCTCCACCGCTGGGCCGAAGTCCCGGACCAGATTTCGCTGGACGTGATTCTGGAGGCCTTTCAGGCCGGAGACGAGGCGACCCGCCAGATGGTCCTCCAGATGGGCCGGTACCTGGGGTTCGGCGTCGCCACGCTGGTCAGCGTGCTGGGCATCCGGCGCGTGGTCCTGGCCGGCAGCATCACGCGCTTCGGAGAGCCGCTGCTGGAGCCCGTACGTCAGGAAGCGCAGGCCCGTGCCCTGGAGCGAGTCGCACGGGAGATCCGGATAGACCTATCCCGCATAGATTCGGGGGATATGGTCATTCTGGGCGCCTCCGCACTGGTTCTGGCCCGTCGGCTGGGGCTGTTTGCGTTGTTGAAAATGTAATGCAGCAGGTGGCAGGTGACAGTGGCAGGTGACAGTCACCTCAAAGGTGACTGTCACCTCTCGGGCCGCAGGTCCCCGGAGAACCTGCATTTGCGGACTTGCTCTGAGGAGGTCAGATGACCTTTTTTGCCATCCCACCGCAAATCTGCCCACCGCTGGACTCCGACTTCCGGCCGGCCGCTATTGCGAACCGCGCCTTCCGCCAGGCAGTGGAGGAGGCCGGAGGTGGGGAACCCCTGGTACTGGCTCTGGAGCGGCCCGGCGGCTCCATCTCCCGCCTGGAGACCCGTCTCCTGCCGGTGGCCCACCCTAAGGCCAGCGCCAACTTCTGGTACGCCGAACGGCTCTTCAAGTTCTTCCTCTGGCAGCGGGGCGGCTTCCGGGCCTGGGTCGGCGGTCCAGAACCCGTCGGACGGTACCTCCAGTCCCACTATAGCCCAACCGGAACCCGTCTCTTTGACCACCACTTTATGGGCGAGACGGTGTACGGCCATTCTTTCATCTGGACTCTCTGTAGCCCTGAAGAGGTCCCCCCAGCCCAGGAGCGATACCAGGCCCTGGGAGGCCACCTGGATGGCTGCCGAATCGGCTTTGACCTGGGCGCGTCCGATCGGAAGGTCGCTGCGGTGGTGGATGGTCAGGTCGTCTTCAGTGAGGAGGTCATCTGGGAGCCGACAACCCAGACAGACCCCCGGTATCACTACGACGAAATTCGCCAGGGCCTGCAGCGGGCAGCGGAGCATCTGCCGCGCGTGGACGCTATCGGCGGGAGCGCGGCGGGGGTGTACGTAGAGAATCAGGTGCGGGTCGCCTCCCTCTTCCGGGGCATTCCGCCGGAGCGCTTTGACCAGGTCCGCACCCTCTTCCTGCGGTTAGGCCAGGAATTAGGGGTCCCACTGGTCGTCCTCAACGACGGCGAGGTCGCCGCGCTGGCGGGTGCGATGTCCTTGGAGACAACGGCCCTGCTGGGCCTCGCTCTGGGCTCCAGCGAGGCCGCTGGTTTCGTGACCCCTGAGGGGCTCCTGACAGATTGGCTGGACGAATTGGCCTTCGCCCCGATTGACTACAACCCTCAGGCCCCCGCCGACGACTGGTCGGGCGATCGGGGGGTCGGTGCCCAGTACCTTTCCCAGCAGGCCGTCTTCCGGCTGGCGCCGAAGGTCGGAATTCACATTCCGGAACATCTTTCCAAAGCAGAGAAACTGGCCTATGTCCAGGAGTATCTGGAGAGAGGTCACGAGGGCGCACGGCTCATCTGGGAGACGATAGGGGTCTATCTGGGTTACGCCATCGCCCACTATGCCGATTTCTATCCCCTGCAACACGTGCTGATTCTGGGACGGTGTACATCGGGAAGCGGCGGGCGCATCCTGCTGGAAGCGGCCCAGCGGGTGCTGCGGGTGGAGTTTCCGGACCTGGCCGACAGCGTGGAGGTTCACCTGCCCGATGAACGGAGTCGCCGGGTGGGCCAGGCCGTCGCGGCGGCCAGTTTGCCGGTGATCCCAAAGCCGTAGCGCAAGATTCATCTTGCGCCACCAGGAGGACCTATGAACTTTTGCAACCCCACCGCACAGATTTTCGTGCCAGACGGTCTTCCTCCGGAGAAGGCCCTGGCCCGAACTACCCATCTGGCCGTCGGCGCCCATCAGGACGACGTGGAGATTCTGGCGGCGGAGGGCATCCTTCAGTGTTTCCAGCGGCCCGACCTCTGGTTCTGCGCCGTCGTGGTGACCGATGGGCGGGGTTCCCCGCGCGACGGCCTCTACCGGGGCTACACCGACGACCAGATGCGGGCTGTGCGCATTCAGGAACAGAAAAAGGCTGCCGTGGTGGGGGAATATGGCGCGCTGGTCCTGCTGGATTGGTCCAGCGCAGCGGTCAAGGACGGAAAAAACCCAGGCCCCGTCGCAGATCTGGAGGCCGTCTTCCGGCTGGCCCGGCCCCAGGTCGTCTACACCCACAACCTGGCCGACAAACATCCCACTCACGTGGCGGTGGCACTGCGGACGATTCAGGCTCTGCGGCGACTCCCGCCCGAGATGCGGCCCCGGCGTCTCCTGGGGTGCGAGGTCTGGCGGGACCTGGACTGGCTCCCCGATTCGGATAAGGTCGTTCTGGACCTTTCCATCCGCGAGAACCTTCAGATGGCCCTGCTGGGCCTGTACGATTCCCAGATCAGCGGCGGGAAACGCTACGACCTGGCGACGATGGGCCGCCGCCGGGCCCATGCTACCTACAGTGAGACGCACGAGGTGGACATCCGTATGGGCGCAACCTTTGCAATGGATATGACTCCGCTGATAGAGGATCCGGAGCGGGATATTTCGGCTTATGTGCT
>JANXAH010000193.1 GCA_025062415.1 Anaerolineae bacterium
CCCCTCCCTCCCCTCCCCGAGCAGCGACAGATCGCTGCCATCCTGCAGGCGGTGGACCGGCGTATAGAGGCGGAGGAGAACTACGCCCGCGCGCTGGAGACCCTCTTCAAAACCCTGCTCTACGACCTGATGACCGCCCGGCGGCGGTTGCCACCCGAATTCATTGCCCAATTCGTAGGGGCACAGCGCTGCTGGGCCTCCGAACGCACCCCGCAGAAGGAGGCCCGATGACTCCCTACGATCCCCAGCGTCACCATCGCCGTTCCATCCGCCTTCGGGGATACGACTACACCCAGCCCGGCGCGTATTTCGTCACCATCTGCACACACGGACGCGAACCGCTGTTCGGAACGGTGGTGGACGGGGAGATGCGCGTCAACGAATGGGGCGCTATCGTGCGCGAGGAATGGTTCCGCACGGCCCAACTGCGCCCATACGTGATGTTATACGAGGACGAATTCGTGGTGATGCCCAACCACGTCCACGGGATCATTTGGATTGTGGGGGAAACCGTGGGGGCGACCCGTCGGGTCGCCCCTACAACGACCATCCCCCCGGCCGGTCCGGTTGCGGGTTCCGTCGGCGCAATCATCGGGCAATTCAAATCCGCTGTCACCAAACGCATCAACATCCTGCGCGCCACCCCCGGCGCTCCCGTCTGGCAACGCAACTACTATGAACACATCATCCGCAATGAACGGGCCCTAGATGCCATCCGCCGCTACATCGCCGAAAATCCCCTCCGCTGGCATCTGGACCGCTACAACCCCGACCACACGGGCACTGACCCGCTGGCGCGGGAAATCTGGGACCTGATCCGCGCATCCCCTCGGCCATCTCCAGCGGCATCCGTTCAGGAAGAGGACCAATGACCATCGGCTCCGAACGCCGCGCAGTGCAGAACCCCTTCATCCGCTACGTCCAGGAGGCAGGCTGGACCTACCTGCCTCCCGACGAAGCCAAACGGCTCCGGCGCGGTGAGACCGGCCTCCTGCTCCACGACGTCTTTGTCTCCCAGATGGTCGCCCTTAACCCCGGCGTGGTGGACCTCCAGCGGGCCGAAGACCTCGCCGGACGGCTGGCGCGCGTCCCGCCCAACATTGAGGGCAACCTCCAGGCCTGGGAATACCTCAAAGGCCTCAAGACCATCTTCCTCCCCGAAGAGCGACGCGAGCGCAACGTCCGCCTGCTGGACCCTATCCACCCCGAGGCCAACAGTTTCCACGTCACCGACGAAATGACCGTCCAGAGCGGCAGCCGCCGCGTCCGGCTGGACGTGGCCCTTTTCGTCAACGGCATCCCTATCCTGGCCGTGGAGACCAAATCAGCCCATCGCCTGGACGGAATGGCCCTCGCCCTGGATCAGATGCGACGCTATCACCAGGATGCCCCTGAATTCTTCTCCCTGGCCCAACTTTACGCCCTCACCCATCTCATCCAGTTCCTCTACGCTGCCACCTGGCGCCTCTCCCCCAAAGACCTGTTCAATTGGCGGGAGGAAATCGCAGAAATCGCAGGGGCACAGCGTGCTGGGCCCATGCCCCACCCCGATTTTGAAACCCTGGTCAAAACCTTTGTCGCGCCCTCGCGCATCCTCCGGGTGCTCACCGACTACATTCTTTTCGTCCGGCAGGACGGCGAACTTTCCAAAGCCGTCCTCCGCCCCCACCAGATGCGCGCTGTGGAGCGCGCCCTCGCCCGTGCCCGTCAAGCCATAGTAGGGGCACAGCGTGCTGTGCCCCAGCGTGCTGTGCCCCGCCGCGGCCTCATCTGGCACACCCAGGGCTCCGGCAAAACCTATACGATGATCACCCTCGCCCGCCGCCTGATCGAGGACCCCTTCTTCCAGAATCCCACTGTCCTGATGCTTGTGGACCGAAACGAACTGGAGCAACAGCTCTTCGCCAACCTGGAGGCTGTGGGCTTTGGCAACGTCATTGTTGCCCGAAGCAAGCGCCACTTGCGGGAACTCCTCCGCCAGGACCAGCGTGGCCTCATTGTCTCCACCATCCACAAGTTTGAGGGCATGCCAGCTGAGCTCTGCACCCGATCCAACGTCTTCGTCCTGGTGGACGAGGCCCACCGGTCCACCGGCGGCGACCTGGGCAATTACCTCATGGGCGCCCTTCCCAACGCCGTCTATATCGGCTTCACCGGCACGCCGATTGACCGCACCGCCCACGGTCAGGGAACCTTCAAGGTCTTCGGCCGGGACGACCCCAAAGGCTACCTGGACAAATACTCCATCCGCGAATCCATCGCCGACGGCACCACCGTTCCCCTCCACTACGCCCTGGCCCCCAACGAACTCCGGGTGGACCGGGAGACGCTGGACCGGGAGTTCCTGAGCCTGGCCGAACTGGAGGGCGTCAGCGACATAGAGGACCTCAATCGGGTGCTGGACCGGGCCGTTACCTTGCGGAATATGCTCAAGAGCCCTGACCGGATGCGCCGCATCGCCCAGTTCGTCGCTGACCACTTCCGAGAAAAGATTGAGCCCTTGGGCTACAAGGCCTTCTTGGTGGCGGTGGACCGGGAAGCCTGTTGCCGCTACAAGGAGGAACTGGACCGGTTGCTGCCGCCGGAGTACTCCCGCGTTGTCATTAGCCGGTCCCACAACGACCCGCCGGAAATCCGTCGACATCACCTGAGCGAGGACGAGGAGCGGCGGGTGCGCGAGGCCTTCCGCAAGCCCGGCGAGAACCCCCGAATCCTTATCGTTACCGAGAAACTTCTCACCGGCTTTGATGCGCCCATCCTCTACTGCCTATACCTGGACAAGCCGATGCGGGACCACGTCCTGCTCCAAGCCATTGCTCGGGTTAACCGCCCCTACGAGGACGAAAAGGGTCAGCGCAAGCCTGCTGGCTTTGTCCTGGACTTCGTGGGCATCTTCGAGAACCTGGAACGGGCCCTGGCCTTCGATTCTGAGGACGTGGCTGGCGTCGTCTATGGCATAGATGTCCTACAGGAGCGTTTTGAGAAGCTAATGGAAGAGGGACAGAAGCAGTACCTGAACCTGGGGGCCGGTCTCTTCGGCGACAAGGCTGTAGAGGCCATCCTGGAGCACTTTCAAGACCCTCAGGAACGGGATCGGTTCTACCGCTTCTTCTCCGAGCTCCGGGACTTGTATAGGATTCTCTCGCCGGACCCCTTCCTGCGGCCTTTCCTGGAGGATTATCAGCGGCTGGATGAAATCTACCAGTTGCTCCGTTCCACCTATGAGGCCCGCTCCGTGGTCACGCTGGACTTTCAGCGCGAAACCGCCCGCCTGGTCCAGAAGTGGACACAGGCTGGGATAGTGCGGGAGCCCAGCGCCCTCTACATCGTCGGCGTGGAACGTCTGGATCTCCTGGCGGCAGAGGAGCGACCCGACATCGTCAAAGTCTTCAACCTGCTACGGGAAATCGCCGCGCTGGTGGAGCGACACGGCCAGCAACAGCCCTACCTGATCTCCATCGGCGAGCGGGCCGAGGCCATCGCCCAGGCCTTCCGGGAGCGGCAGATGACCACCCAGCAGACCCTGGAAGCACTGCTGACCGGGCCGGTGCGGGAAATCCAGGAGGCGGAGGAGGCCCGCCGCCAGAGCGACCTGGACCCCGAGACCTTCGCCATCTTCTGGCTGCTCCATCGGGAGGGCGTGAAAAACGCTCGGGAGGTGGCCGGACAACTGGTCAGCATCTGCACCCGATATCCTCACTGGATGACCAGTGAGGAGCAGGAACGGGAGCTGCGGATTGAGGCGACCGGAATCCTGCTGAAGGGTGGCCTGCCGCTGGATCAGGCGCCCGATCTGGTGGACCGACTGCTCCGGATGCTGCGGAGGGAGGGATGAAACTACGGTCGGATTGGGCTCCGCTGGAAGAGATCGTCCCGGCGGAAATCTTCCGGGCTGAGGTGCGTGCCTGGGCCAGGCGCATCGGCGTGGAGCCGAAGGAGATCCGCCTGCGCCCGATGAAGCGCAAGTGGGGAAGTTGTTCCACTGCCGGGCGGCTGACCTTCAGCGTGGAACTCCTGCGCCAGCCCGCCGAGGTCCGCCGGCGTGTCATTGTGGAGGAACTGCTGCACCTGAAAGTCCCCAACCACGGCAAACTCTTCCGTGCCCTCCTGAAGGCCTATCTGGCAGAGGAGAGATAGAGAGGAGCCGCATGCACTTCCCAGGAATCACCCACCCTCCAACAACCGCAGTATCCCTTCGGAATCGCCTTCGGAAAACGGCGGCCCGTTCGTTCCCCCCGATCCCCGGTGATAAAGGCCATGATCTGCCAGGTCCCCTAGCGCCGGGCCGCCCACTGCCATCGCTTTTGCCTCTTTTTCCCCACTAAACTCCACCGCTCATCGATCCCCAGCCCGTCGGTTTCCTGGGCGGGTCGAAGGGTCTGGGCAATGGGGGGAAGGGTTCAGGGCTTTTTTTCATCCTTCGCGGACTTGGATCCCCTTCATGACCGCTTATCGCATAAGATTGTCTATTACATCGGATAAAATATCTGTAGGGATTCGGTCGATTCTGGCGAGGGCCCGGCTCGGACTTCTCTTCTCGCGGTGGATCGAAGGGCCGGAAGGGACAAGACACCGCTTATGTAGGGAATCCCGACAGAACCTGTCGTTTGCAACCGGTCTGGAGCCCTGTTTGAGATCCCCACAGAAGCCGCCTATCGTTGCCCCGCCCTAAACTGAATCGAAAGGAAGACAGGATGCCCCGCAGTGGCCGGATCGTCCCCGCGGGTGTAGCGCTGGTGTGGATTGCTCAGCTGGCCTTCTGTCAGCGAGGGCCGGCGGGCCCGGCGCTCGCCCCGATGACAGCTTCCCCCTCTCCGGCCGTGGAACGGCCGTTGTCCCTTCCGACCCTCGCTCCGACCCCCACCGAGCCACCGCTTCGACCCGTCTTCCTCTTTCAGTGGGGCTTCCACGACCATCCTCTCCGGACGGCTTGGTCCCCCCGCCGCTCCTGGCTGGCCCTGGCCTCCTCCGATCGCCTTTACGTCTACCACTTCCCCTCCCTTCGATTATTGGCGTTTTTCGCGGTGGAGGAGCGGTTGCGGGAGCTGGCCTTCGCCGCGGATGGGGTGACCCTCATCGGTCGCACGGAGGGCGGAACCCTCAGGGCGTGGGAGATCCCCTCCCGCCGCGAGCGTTGGTCCCGGATCGAGCCGCTGGGCCTCGGCCTGGCGACGGCCCCAAGCGCCCCCTGGTTGGCCACCGGCCACGAGGAAGGCTTCGTCCGCCTTCTCGATCTGATGACCGGAGAGGGGATCGGGTGGCTTCCGGGTAGCGTCCCCAGTTCGTTCTCCCCCGACGGGAGGCGGCTGATCACGTGCTCGAGGCCGGCGGGATCGGAGCCGCTTCGCGTGGGGTGCGCTCCCGATGCGGACTGGCTGGTGGTGGAGGCGACGAGCGGCCAGGTGCGATCGATGCTCCCCAGCGTGGCCCCGCCGATCTGGGCCGCCGACGGAGGACGGGTGATCGTGGGCCGCGCCGATGGGACGGTTCGGGAGGTGGATCTCTCCACGGGCGCGGAGGAGATCCTCTGGCATCGCCCGGGCGCCCGGATCCACCGGCTGTCGCTCTCGACGGAT
>JANXAH010000044.1 GCA_025062415.1 Anaerolineae bacterium
GTGACCCCGGAGGGGGGGGGGGGGGGTGTGTTTTTTCTTCAGCCCAGGGGGTGGGTTGGGTTACAAACAATTATTTTATATTGGGGGTTGGGGGTACTTACTTTTTTTTGTTTGGTTTTTTTGGGTGGGGGGCCGGGGCCCCCCCCCCCCCCCCCCCCCCAAAAACCCCCACTCCCTGCATGGAGTTCCGGGCCTGGCGGCCTGCTTTCCTCCAACGTTATACCGGGCGGGGCTGCACGCGCGCCCGGCGCCGGAGCAACAGGAAGGCAGCAAGCCCACCCACCGAGGCGACCGATCCCAGTAATGCTGCTCCAACCAGCCAAAGGCATCGCGTCCGACGGGCCTGCGCCTGTTGTCGGTACGCCGCGTTGACCAGTTCTGAACGCAAACTTCGCACAAAGGCCGGGGGTGGTTCTATCGGCGCTGCCCAGCGCCGCAGAGAGTCACGGACACGGGTTTCCCAAAGGTTCATCCTCTTCTTCTCCTCGCAGTTGTCTGCGCAGTTCCACCAGAGTACGGTGATACAGGGACTTGATCGCCCCTTCGCTCCGCCCCAAAATGGCCCCGATCTCTGCATTGGACATCTCTTCCACAAACTTCAAATAAAGCAGTTCCTGCCGGTCAGGCGGGAGCCGTCGGATGGCCTGGATCAGAGCCTCCTGCTCTTCTCGCTCTTCCAGGCGAGCGATCAGGTCTCCCTCTGGGGTCGGAATTCCCCTTAGGCTCTCCAGACCCACCACGGGATGTCGGCTGCGATCCCGAAGCCAGTTGGCAACAACGTTATGGGCAATCCGGTATACCCACGCGCTGAAAGGAAGCCCCCGCTCCTGATAGCGAGGAAGGTGCTTCAGAATCCGGTAGAAAGTCCGGGCGGTCAGGTCTTCCGCGTCCTGAACATCCCCCGTCCGGTAGAAAAAGTACCTATAGACCCGGGTTACGTAGCGCTCATAGAGCAGGCCAAAGGCTTCCGGGTCCTCTTTCGCCCGGCGGACCAGTTCCACTTCGTCCAACGGGGGTGCATTTCCCTCATTAGACGAAAACACCAGGGGACGTTCTTCGTTACGTTTCATTGATCCGCTGCAGAACGGCCCGAACCTCAGGCTGGCTGATAAAGAGGGCCCGCAGGTTAGGGTCTGTCAGGGCATCGCAGATTTGCTGGATGAAGTCCGCGGCGATCTGGAAGTGGACCTGGGCCAGTTGGGGGTCATCGGTGGCCCGGCCCAGGGTGGCGTGGAGTTGCCAGAGGAGCCACCGGCTGGGAAGCGCGTGGGCGTTCCCCAGGGCCTCCTGAAGGACCTGCTGAGCCAGGGCCCGCTCCCCTTGGGCCAGATGGGCCCGGCCCTGGAGCCACTTCGCCCGCGCTTGGTGAAGTTCGCTCCCCACCGCCGCCGCCTCGGCCGCCAGTTCGCTGGCAATAGCGAGGGCCCGCTGGGCTTCTCCCTGGCGCAAGTAGGCGTCCCCCAGGCTGAAGAGGGCCTGAAGGACCAGGTCCTTATCCCGCATCTCTCGGGCCCGGGCCAGGGCCTGGTGCAGGCACATCATTGCCTCGCTGTACCGTCCCAGCAGGAGCAGGTCCACCCCGATGTTCCGGGTCACGTCCACCGCAATGCGGTTCGCCCCCACCTGATCGGCCAGTTTCGCGGCTTCTTCGTGATAGGAGAGGGCCCGCTCCAGGTCCCGCAATTCCTGGAAGAGTTCGCCCACATTGTTCAGGACGGCCGCTGCCCGATGGTCGTTTCCCAGGGCCCGAAAGCACTTGAGAGCCTCCTCGTAGGCCTCAATAGCCTGGTCCAACTGGCCCGCGAAGTCGTGGGCGATGCCCAGGTTGATCATCACCCGGCCCAGTTCATAGACATCGGGAGTTCGCTGAAGGCGAAGCCGGGCCTGCCGAAGGATGCGAATGGCGTCCTCTACATGTCCCTGTTTCCAGTACAGATTCCCCAGCCCAGTCCAGGCCCGGATCAGGTTCAGATCCTGATTCCCGACGACGGCCTCCTGTTCCGCCAGACGGTACTCCTCTTCTGCCAGGCCATACTCTCCCAGGCCGTTGTGGCAATCGGCGAGGCCTACCAGCGCTTCAGTCCGCTGGGCCGGATCCGGCGATTCCTCCCGGACTCTCTGGAAATCGGAAAGGGCCTCATAATCTCCTGTCAGGACACGCGCCCGTCCTCGTTCCAGAAGCAGGCTGTAGCGAAGGGCCTCCCGCTCCGGGGAGGGGGGCAGGGAGTCCAGCAGGTCCAGGGCGTCGGTAGATAGTTGAATGGCCTGGGCATAGCGCCCAGCGTAGATGGCTTCCTGGGCCAGTTCCAAGGAACGCTGGGCTGCGCTGAGAGAGAAGGGAACCATCTGAGCTGGTGTCATGATGCTTTGAGATTAACAGGAGACCAAGAGATGTTACCCGAGCCGTCTCCACACCTGCGCGGCCAGTTCACGGGAGCGGGCGGTGATGGCCTCCTCGTCCAGCGTCAGCAGTTTTCGGTCCCGCATCAGGACCCGTCCGGCGCAGACGGTGGCGGTGACCATAGAGGCCTCTACCCCGAAGAGAATGTGCCAGGGGAGATTTTCCGCAGTCAGCGGGGTCGTGGGATGATAGTCCAGAAAGACCAGGTCCGCCGATGCGCCGGGGGCCAGTTCCCCCAACCGCAGGTCCGGCCAGAAGACACGGGCCAGGGCGGCGTTATTGGCGTAGGCCAGGCGCATTACCACGTCTCCGGGCATTGCGCGGGGATCCCGGCGGGCCAGTTTGTGGACCAAATATGCCGCCTTCATCTCGGCGAACATGTTGTTGGAGAAGCCGTCGTTTCCCAGAGCCACCCGTACCCTTGCCTGCAGCATGTCCTCCACCGGCGCCACGCCGACCCCGTTGTTCATATTGGAGCGAGGCTGATGAGTGACCCAGGTCCCGGTCTCCGCCAGGCGGAGCACCTCGCTGGCATCCACGTGGACGCAGTGGACGGCGATCGTCTGGGGGCCCAGGATTCCCGCGTCGCCCAGGCGGTGGACGACCCGCTTGCCACTCTTGCGGAGGCTGTCTTCCTGATCGGCGGCATCTTCGGCCACGTGGACGTGGAAGCCCAAGCCCAGGTCCCGCGCCGCGGCGACGCAGTCGGCCAGGGTCTCGTCGGAAAGGGTCAGCGAGGCATGGAGGCCAAAGGAGGCGGCCAGAAAGCGGCGGCGCTCGGACGTCAGCGAACGGGCGAAGCGGACGTTCTCCTCTATGCCGGCCCGCGCCCGCTGGGGGCCGTCCCGGTCGGTGACCTCGTAGCAGAGGGAGGCCCGTAGGCCCGCCTCCTCCACCGCCCTCGCGATGACCTCCAGGCTTCCTTCAATGGCGTTGGGGCTGGCATGATGGTCTATCAGCGTAGTGGTCCCGTGCCGGATCGCGTCTATCAGGCAGACCAGGGCGGAATAGCGGACATCCTCCAGAGTCAGGGCCTTGTCCAGTCGCCACCAGAGGGACTCCAGGATCTGTGGGAAGTTAGCGGGTGGTTCGCCAGGGATCGCCATCCCCCGGGCGAAGGCGCCGTAGAAATGGGTGTGCCCACAGATGGAGGCAGGCAAAATCAGTTGGCCCTCCGCATCCCACCGTTCTTCGGAGGGATAGCGAGTTGTCAGGTCCGCCGTTTTGCCCATATCAGCGATTTTATCGCCCCAAACGAGCAGGGCCCCGTCCTCTATCAGTCGGGGCTCGTCACCCAGGGTGGCTATACGGGCATGAGTGATCAGCATCTCCCCTCCCGCTTGCCGAATCGGCGGCCTCAACTATTCGCCAAACCGCTCCCGAAGGAGAGCACTTTCCCGGAATCGGGCCTGTGCTGCCTCTTTTTCTCCCAGAGCCTGGAGAGCATGCCCCAGAACCTCGTGAATTTCCGGCTCCAGGGGCTGAATCGCGGCGGCCTGCTCCAAGTGCTCCCGGGCTTCCTCCAGACGCCCCTCCAGAAGCAGGACAGTTCCCAGGTGGAAGTGCCCCCAGGCGAAATAGGGCTCTCCCTCTTCAGGGTCCACCACCCGCCGCAGGGCCATTTCGGCCTCCGCAAGATGCCCGGCACGCAGGTGATTCATCGCTGTCCGGAAATGGTCATCCACCTTTTGGAAGCGCCCGTATTTTTCCCACTGTCCAAAGAAGGACCGGATGTCAAAGTCAAAAAAAGTTTCTGACCCACAGCGTTCACAGCGGGCCCACAGGTGTTCCACCGGTCCGGAGGGTGCCTGGCGGAGTTCCTGGCGCACTGTGGAAAAGTATCCACCGCAGAGGCAGCGCTGGTTGGCGACGTAGACGTACTCAAACTCAATGCTGTTGACTGGGATGGGGAATTGGACCATGGATAGATGCCTTTCCCGAGTCAGGGGAAAGAAAGATAAATTTTCGTTGCGACGGTACAACCTTCGCAACGAAAATTTATCCCCATAACGAAAGGCGGGGATGGATGGGAGTCGAACCCACCGCGGCCCGCTCTGCGCGACCCGCCACCGGTTTTGAAGACCGGGGGGCCCACCGGGACCCAGCCACCCCCGTATCCGTTTATAGGATACCCCAAGTCCACGATTTCGTCAAGCAGGTGAACCTCTCCTTGACGCCTGCCCGCAATTGGTGTAGTATTCCCGCAGGGTCCAGTGCTCTCCGGAGATGGCACGCGTGGGGCGAATCCGGTTGGACCGGCTGCTGGTGGAGCGGGGGCTGGCGGAAAGCCGAACGGAGGCCCAGCGGCTTATCCGCGCAGGCGAGGTGCGGGTCGCCGACCAGGTGGTGGACCAGCCCGGCACCCTGGTTGCCCCGGACGTTCCCATCACTCTGGCCGCGCGGCCGCGGTTCGTCAGCCGGGGCGGGGAGAAACTGGAGGCCGCCCTCATCGGTTTCGGGATAGATGTCCGGGGGTGGGTCGCCGCGGATGTGGGAGCCTCCACCGGGGGGTTCACGGACTGCCTCCTCCAGCGCGGCGCTGTCCGGGTCTACGCCATAGACGTGGGATACGGGCAGTTGGATTGGCGGTTGCGCAACGACCCGCGGGTGGTGGTGATGGAGCGGACCAACGCCCGCTATCTGGAGAAATTGCCGGAGCCCGTCCATCTCGTGACCATAGACGTCTCCTTTATCTCCCTTCGGCTGATTCTCCCCCGCGCGGTGGGTTGGCTCCGGCCCAGGGGACAAATTGTCGCCCTGATTAAGCCCCAATTTGAGGCCGGGCGACGGGATGTGGGAAGAGGGGGCGTCGTGCGCAATCCTGTGGTCCACCGGCGCGTGCTGGTGGAGGTCGCACAGGCGGCAGAGATGCTGGGGCTTGTCCTGCGCGGGATGATGGTCTCCCCGCTGCTGGGCCCGGCGGGGAACCGGGAGTTCCTGGGATGGTGGGAGAAATCCTGCTGATTTCGGGCGACTGGCGAACGCGGGCCTTCTTGCTGGCGGAACTGCAGGAGGCCGGGTACGAGGTAGTCGCCCTTCCATCCGTGGACATCGCCCTGAGCGCGCTCGCTTCTGGCCGACTGTCGCCCAGACTGGTCCTGCTGGATACTCAGCCTGCGGTCACACGAACCCAGGCCGAGCAGGTGCTCTACTTGCTGGAGGAGAATGTTCCCCTTGTGTTGGTTGTGGGGGCCTACGAGGTCCGGGCCTTTGCCCCGCTGCGGAAGCGTGTGGCGGCCTTTCTGACCCGGCCCCTGCGTGTAGAGGAAGTCGTTCATCATGTTCGGCGGCTTTATCCGTCTCATGGGCGTTCTCCCAACCCCTCTTAGAGTGTGTCTGAAAAATACTGAAAATTGCGTAGCACAGGCTGTTGGCCTGTGATGGGTAGTCTGAGATGGCTTTCTGACGGATATTCACAGGACCGGCGGCCTGTGCTACAGCGCCGCGGGTCCTCGGAGAACCTGAATTTTCAGACCCTTAGGAGGTGTGGTATGTCGCAATACCCCTATGCATCTGGACCCGCCCCGATGAGCCCGTCCGACGAGCGGACCTGGGCCATGTTGGCCCATCTGAGCATTCTGCTTAACCTGGTATCGGGCGTTCTCGGCCCTGTTGCTGCGCTCCTGATCTACCTGCTCCTGAAGGACCGCTCCCGGTACGTTGCCTATCAGAGCCTGCAGGCGTTCCTGTTTCAGTTGATTTTCTGGGTGGGCGGAGGGGCCCTGGCTGCCGTTGCCTGGGCCATCAGCGGCGTCCTGGCTGCGATCCTCATCGGGGTTCTCTGCATGCCCATCGCCGCGCTGCTGAGCCTGATTCCCATCGGGGCCATCGTCTACGGGATCATCGGTGGCATCCAGTGCAGTCAGGGGCAGGATTTCCGTTACTGGCTGATTGGCGACTGGGTGCGAAAGAGCCTGACAGGATAGGGTGGATTTTCAGACGAAAAGGCCAGGAACGCGACGCTGGACTTTGACCCTGGCAAGATGTAATCCCGCATTGTGCGCCAGTATTTGGATTTTCTAACTTATCTGGGGTCCAGCGAGAGGTCTAAAAACGGAGTATCCGGGATGGTTCAGGTTGTTGTCGCGATGAGTGGAGGAGTGGATAGCAGCGTCGCTGCGGCGCTGCTGGTGGAGCGGGGGTACCAGGTGACCGGGGTGATGTTGCGGCTGTGGGCCGAGCCAGCCGCTGGTTGCCGGGAGAACCTCTGCTGTACGCCGGAGGCCGTGGCACGCGCGAGGGACGTCGCTGCGCGGCTGGGCATTCCGTTCTATGAAGTGGACATGCGGGAGCCCTTCCGACGCGCCGTCGTGGAGACTTTCATTGCTGAGTACGCCGCTGCGCGCACCCCCAACCCGTGCATCCCCTGCAACCGGGAAATCCGCTTTGGCCTGCTGATGCAGTGGGCCCTGAAGCAGGGCGCGAACTATCTGGCGACGGGCCATTATGCCCGTGTCCGCCGGGTCGGAGACCGCTACCAGTTGCTGCGGGGCCGGGACCGGGCCAAAGATCAGTCCTATGTCCTGCACATCCTGACCCAGGATCAACTGGCGCGCGTCCTTTTTCCTTTGGGCGAACTGACGAAGGCCCAGGTCCGGGAACGGGCACGGGAGTGGGGGCTTCCTGTCGCCGACCAGCCGGAGAGCCAGGACGTCTGCTTCCTGGCAGATGGAGACTATCGCCGGTTTATTGCGGAGTATGCGCCGGAAGCAGTCCGGCCCGGCCCCATCCTGGATACTGCGGGCCGGGTCCTGGGAGAGCACAAAGGGCTTATTCACTACACCATCGGCCAGCGGAAGGGCATCGGCATCGCTGCGCCCTATCCTCTCTACGTCCTGGCGATGGACCCGACACGGAATGCCCTCATTGTGGGGCGGGCGGAGGAACTGGGGCAGTCGGAGTGCGTGGTGGCCCGGATGCACTATATCTCCGGGGAGGAGCCACCGGGGCCCTTTGAGGCCACGGCCCAGATCCGTTATCGGCACAAGGAGGCCCCGGTGGTCGCGACGCCCCTGCCGGGGAACCGCCTACACGTTCGTTTCGCCTACCCGCAGCGGGATATCACGCCAGGCCAGTACTTGGTTCTGTATGACGGGGAGGTCGTTCTGGGAGGCGGGGTGATTTGTGCGCCGTGGGAAAGTGGGATAGAATAGAAACAGGGCGCAGGGGGCATGAAGCGGCGGATTCTGGAGTACGCGGCGAAAGAAATCGCCAGCGGGTACGTCCAAGCCCTGGGATTGAGGGGACGGCTTCCCTTCCCCTCTCCCCCCCTGTGGGAAAAAGGGAGGGCCGGGGATAGGGTGAGGGATTCCGCCGAAGGCGAGAGGGAAAGGGATTCAGAATCAAATTTATCAGCACCGATTCGGAGATCAGCCGTCCGTATAGGGGGAGCGTATGGAAAAAAAGGAGCAACGTCCGGAAGCGGCCCCGACGCCCGCAGAGGCGCGCTTGAAGCGGAACCTGATCATCAGCCTGGTTGCGGTAGGTGTGGTGCTGGTGGGGATGATCGCCCTACTGGTCGTGCTGGCGGTAGATGCCTACCGTTCTCCTGCCCAGCCCTCTCCGGGGGCAGCGGTGGTCGCGCTTCTGCGAGATGCGGCGATCATCCTGGTGGCCTTTGAGACCCTGATCATCGGTATTTTGCTGGTAGTCCTGCTGGTGCAGGTTCAGGCGCTCATTGTCCTCCTGCGGGACGAAGTTCGCCCGATGCTGGAGGCGCTGAACGACACGCTGGCGACCGTGCGGGGGACGACCCGGTTTGTCACCCACCATGTGGTTTCTCCGACTATCCAGGCGGCGGGTTTCCTGGCGGGGGTCCGACGGGTGTTGCAGGAGGTGGGGAACCTGCTTCGGCCGGGCAAAGGCGCGTAGGGGTTCCCGCGGCCGGGAGATGGCGGGGCTGGGGCGGGCGGCTTGCGCTGCCCGCCCCAGCCCCGCCGTTTTGTACCCCCAAAGATGGCCTGGCCGGGAAACGGGCCAAGCCCGCAACGGGAACCGTGTCGGGCATCGCCGGGGCGCCCGATGCGCTATTGCCGACGGGAACCCGGCGCGGGATAGGCCCTGCCCTACAGGCCCGCGCGCGCCCGCTCCTCCTCCGCGCGCTGCCTCAACTGGGCCCGCAGGGCCGCAATATCCCGCGGCACCAGATAGGCCGCAGCGAAGAAGAAGAGCGCACAGATAATCCAGGTGGAGACGCAGATCCAGAGGATCGCGTCGTGGAGGGAGTAACGGTCGGCGATGATGCCCGCCAGCAGGGGCGCCGTTGCCGCACCGGCGGACTCAATGAAGTACTGCACTGCCGCGGCCGTGCTCCGCACCTCCGGCAGTGTCACGTCGTAGATGGACGAGGTGACATTGGGCGCAGCGAAGGGGATAAAGAGCGCCGTGACGCAGAGCATAATCAGGAAGAGCACCTGGTTCTGGGCCGGGATGCCCATCGTGATCCAGAGTAGAAGCGCTCCAATGAGCACCGCCGACGAGGCCACCAGCATCCGTCCTCGCGGCGTCCGCCGGAAGAAGAAATCGCCCAGCGACCCGCCGACCAGGTAGCCGGAGGCCAGTACCAGAACCGCCGGGGCCATCGTCATCAGGACCGCGTCCGAAGAGTATCCCCGCTCCGACTCCAGGTAGTAGAAGAACCAGTAGGTGATGGTGTTCCAGGGAAAGACGCCGAAGAAGCCCTGGACAAAGAGCAGAACCAGGCTCCGGATGCGGAAGAGCCCCAGGGCGGTCTTCCAGTTGAAGCGATAGACGCCGATCTGCTCCAGGTCGGCCAGTTCGGGCTCGCTCCGGCCGCGCGGCAGTTCTCGCACGCCGAAGAAGATCACCACCGCCAGGAGAATGCCCAGACTACCTGTGATGTAGAAGACGCCCCGCCAGCCGATGATGTCCCGGAGCATCAGCGCGGCCACCATCCCCAGCAGGTAGCCAATAGGGCCGGAAAGTTGCAGGATGCCGTAGACCCGGCCCCGCATACGGGGGCCAAAGTAGTCGGCGACGAGGCTGTAGAGGCCAGGGTAGGAGGAATCGTCCACCCCAGTGGAGGCGCGGGTGACCAGGAAGGTTGGGTAGTTGGGGGCAATGGCATTTAGCCACGTGGTGGAGCCCCAGATGAAGGACGCCAGGGCCAGCAGTTTAGAGCGGGCATAGCGATCGTAGAGGTAACCCCAGATGGGGTAGAGAATGGCTCCGACGATCAGCGCACCCGTGGAGACCGCGCCCATCTGGGTCTTGGTGATCCCGAAGGTCCGCATAATGGGTTCCGTGAGGGGGCCGATGAGGAGTTTGTCGGCCTGATGGAGAAGCATAAAGGCGAAGAATACGGCGAGGACAAACCAGGCGTAGCGAGAAGGACGGGACATAGTCACCTCCGGACGGGGCAGGGTTGCACGTCGCAGGGTCACAGGGCGCAGGGTCAGGCCTGACCGGCCAGCAGGGTCTCCACGATGGGATGGAAGCGAACGTAACGGAAGGCCTCGCCATAGGCAAAACCGGCCCGCCCCCCGATCTGGGCAGCCTCCATCCGAAGGGCCCAGGCCATCGCCGCGGCCGGGTCCTCCACCATTGGCCCCAGCATCGCCCGCGGGTCCAGCCCTGCCAGCCGGGCCTGTCGGAGCACTTCCTCTACCAGGAACTGAACCTGGCTTTTGTGCTCCAGCATTGCGGCGATTTTCTTTTCTATCGTGTCGGTGATGTCCACAATTTTGTTGGCGCTCGCTGGGTCTGGCGTGTAGAAGTACTTCTCCACCACGAAGTGGGGCTCCAGCCCCTCGTCCTTGTGCTCCGGATGGAAAAGGGGCAGGTGGCAGAAGTTGACCGCGTCGGAGGCGGCCCGGGCAACGGCCCGATGATCGGGGTGAACCTCGGCGATGTAGAGGGGGTCCTCCGCAATGACGATGTCCGGCTTGTACTGGCGAATCAGGCGGACAAACTGTTCCCGCAGGACGCCCGGTGGCAGGAGGTCCACCTCCAGGTCGGGGTGTTCCAGGAAAATGGGAGGCTCGGCGCCGAGGACGGCCGCGGCCCGGATGGCCTCCTCCCGCCGAATCGCGGCCAGGGTCTCTGCATCGTGCTCAAAGGAACCCTTATTGCCGCTGGAGGCGATAACGATGAGGGCTCGCGCGCCCTCGGCGATCATTTTCGCGATGGTTCCTCCGGCGAAGATCTCTGCGTCGTCGGGGTGTGGGGCAAGAACCAGAACCGTTCTGGACATTTCGCTCCTTTCGGATGACGGGGTCCTTACAGGGCGAACGGAAAAACTCCGCGGACCAGCCCGGAGGATGACCTCATCCCACTGGTCGGGGGATGAATTTCCCCCAACCTTTCCGCCCAACGAACTGGCCCTCCCGGTAGACGAGGTGGCCGCGCACGAAGACCAGCCGAACCTGGCCCCGGATAGGCATCCCTTCGTAGGGGGTGTAGCCCGCCAGATGGTGCAGGTTCTCGGCACGGAGAACGCCCTCCGGTTCGGGGTCGTAGACGACGATGTCGGCGTCGGAGCCGGGGAGAAGCGCGCCCTTGCGGGGCCAGAGCCCCCAGATGCGGGCCGGGTTTGCCGAGAGCAGGGAGACCAGTTGCGGCAGCGTTAGGCGGCCCGCGGCGACCCCGTAGGTGTACATCAGCGGCAGCAGCGTCTCCAGGCCAGGCAGGCCACCAGGGGTGCGGGTGAAGTCGTCGGCCGCGGTCTTCTGGGCCCGGGTGTAGTCGCAGTGGTCGGTGGCGATCTGGTCCACCAGGCCCTTCGCCACCAGGTCCCACAGCGCTTCTGGCTCCCCCGGCGCACGGAGCGGCGGCTGGAGGATGTATCGCCAGGGCTCCGGGCCCTCGTAGACGGAATCGTCCAGGACCAGATACTGAGGGCAGGTCTCACAGGTGACGGGCTGCCCGGCCTGCCGGGCTCGCACCACCTCCTCCACGGAGCGGGCGGTGGAGCAGTGGACGATGTGGACCGGGCAGCGGGCCACCTCGGCCAGGAAGAGGACCCGTCGGATCGCCTCCACCTCCGCCAGGGCGGGACGGGCCCGGGCGTGGTAGCGCCAGCCCGTCTTTCCCGCGGCGACCAGGGCCTGGGTCTGCGCCGTCACCAGCGCGTCGTTCTCGCAGTGGACCAGGGGCAGAATTCCCAACCGGGCCGACGTCTCCATCAGCCGCAGGATGGTCGCGTCGTCGGCGTAGTAGTTGGGACGGTAGGTGGTGTAGAGTTTGACGCTGGGCGTGCCCAGTTCCCGCAGGACGGCCAGTTCCTCCTCCCGACCCGGAGGGAGGTCAGTGACCATCACGTGGAAGGTGTAATCCACAGCGGCGTCCTGCGCTTCCACCAGCCGCGCTTCCACTGCTTCCCGGAGTGTTTGCCCCGGAAACTGGGTGGCGAAGTCCACCACCGTCGTGACGCCGCCGCAGGCCGCGGCGCGGGTGCCGATGAGCCAGTCGTCGGGCGTCCGGTAGATGCCCGTGTCCAGCGCAATGTGGACGTGCGCGTCTATGACACCGGGGAGGACCAACAGGCCATCGGCGTCTATGACGACCGTGTCGGGGGCCACGGGCAGGTCCTGCCCGATCGCACGGATGTGCTCCCCCTGAATGAGCAGGTCGGCGACCAGGATCCCTTCGGGGGTCACCAGGGTTCCGCCGCGCAGGAGGGTGGTCTGGGAGGTGTAGCGTCTCATAGCGCCATCCCTGTCACAATGGAGTCTGTGTTACGGCGACACGATCACCTTTGCGTCGTCAAAGAAGGCCGCCTTGTGGGGGACGGCCCACTCCGGCTGTGCAAAGAAACAGATCGTTACCCTTCCGCCTGACCCCACGGTCACTTGAGGGGAACGGAGGAGGACCACGTCGTTGTTCTGGTTGATGGTCTGTGTCGGCCCCCAGGTGGCATACCGACACGTTGAACGGCCCTGGGGGTCAATCCCGGCCCGGACGATGATACCCCCATCGTCGGCATATCCTTTCGCCTTGATCTCAAAGCGGGCCTTCATCCCTGCCGGTACGGCGACGACCTGGAACATCGCGAGTTGGAACTTTGCGTACTGGTCGGTGGACTCAATCTGGAGGGTGTTGCCGGTAATGAGGCGGCGGGGGTCGTCGGCGTACTTGAACTTCGGGAGCGCGTAGGAAGTGTCGGGGTTGTAGGGCTCACCCGGCTGCCAGTTCACCACGGCTTCCATCGTCCAGCCCGGGACATCAAAAGTGGTGATCTGATCAAAGGTGCCGTTCACCGGCTCTATTGGTGGGATGGGGGTCGGCGTGAAGGTCGGGAAGGGCGTAGGGGTCGGTTCCTCCGTGGGGGTGATCCTCGGACGGGGGGTGGGCGTCGGGGCCGGGGTGAAGGTCGGCGTGGGAGTCCAGGTGGGCGGCAGGAAGGTTGGCGTAGGGGTCTCGGTGGGGGTCGGCGAGGCCACGGCGGCCAGTTGTCCCCTCGTCAGCCGCGGGGTCATCACCATCACGAAGATCAGCATCCCCAGGACCAGGCAGTCCGCTACAGCCAGAGCGACCAGGATCAGGGTCTGCTGTCGGGTCAGCGAGAGTTTAGGGAGTCCCATACCAGCCCTCCGGAGCGCAAGGCAACGCCAGCCGGGGGTCCGGGTGCGGGGGGGGGGGGGGGGGGGCGGCCCCCCCCCCCCCCCCCCCCCCCCCCACCGCTGCAGCCCCTTAAATATAGTTCAACTCCTTCGCCGCGCGGGTCAGTTCGTCCCGAAAATCCGGGTGGGCGATGCGGATGAGGGCCTGGGCCCGCTGGCGGATGGATTTCCCATAAAGATAGGCAACGCCGTATTCCGTTACGACGTAGTGGACGTGGTAGCGAGTAGTCACCACGCCCGCGCCCGGCTTGAGCATCGGGACAATCCGGCTGACCACTGTGCCGTCTTTCAGTTTTGTTGTACTGGGGAGCGCAATGATAGGAAGGCCCCCCTCGGAGCGGGACGCGCCGTAGATGAAGTCCAGTTGTCCACCAACGCCGCTGTAGAGTTTGGGGCCGATGGAATCGGCGCAGACCTGCCCGGTCAGGTCCACTTCAATGGCGGAGTTGATGGCGACCTGCCGGTAGTTCTGGGCGATCACGAAGGGGTCATTGACATACTCGGTCCGGCGCAGTTCAATGATAGGGTTATCGTCGGCCCACTCGTACAGCCGCCGGGTCCCCAGCATAAAGCCCGCGATAATCTTGCCCGGATGGAGGGTCTTGCGGGCATTGGTGATGACTCCAGCCTCCACCAAGTCTATTACCCCATCGGAGAAAAGTTCGGTATGGACGCCCAGGTCCTTTTTATGGCGCAGGAAACGCAGGACGGCGTCGGGAATCTCCCCGATGCCCATCTGCATCGTCGCCCCATCGGGGATGAGTTCGGCGATGTGCTCGGCGATCCGGATGTGGACCTCGGAGGGCTCCCCAGTGGTCATTGGAAGTTCCATCAGGGGGTAGTCCACCGGGACAATGTAGTCTATCCGGCTGACGTGGATGAAACTATCCCCCAGACAGCGGGGCATGTTGGGGTTGACCTCGGCGATGATGATTTTGGCCGACTCCGCCGCCGTCTTGGTCAGGCCAGCCTCAATGCCGTAGGAGCAGAAGCCGTGCTCGTCCGGCGGGGAGAGATGAACGAAGGCGACATCCACCGGGAGGATCCCCTTCTTGAAGACGAGGGGAAACTCGGAGAGGAGGACGGGTGTGAAATCGGCCCGGCCCTCCCAGACGGCCTGACGGACGTTGGGGCCGATGAAGAGGGCATTGGCCCGCAGGTGCCCCTCCATCTCCGGGGCGACGTAGTCGCTGGCCCCGATGGTCAGAGCGTGGCAGATTTCCACGTTCTCCAGTTCGTGGGCCCGCTGGACCAGCGCTTTGAGCAGAACCTGCGGGACGCTGCAGTTTCCGGTCAGAAAGATACGATCGCCCGACTTGATGGCTTTAACGGCTTCCTCCGCTGTGGTGATTTTGCTCTCGTAGATGCGACTCCAACCTGCTGGCATACCGCGCTCCTTTTTAGCCGTTAGGGGTTAGGAAAACTTATCCTCTGGGTGCGGAGGCCTGGAAGGCGGAGGCCAGGACTTCGTTGACGATCTGGCCGTCCCGCACCGCCAGGCCCCGCTGGAGGGCTGGCATCGCCTCCAGGGCTCGGTCCAGCCCCTCGTCGGCGATCTGGCGAATATAGGGCCATGCCGCGTTGTTGAAGGCGTGGGTGGACGTGCGTGGGAGAATCCCCGGCGCGTTGGGAACGCAGAAGTGGACGACGCCCTCTTCCACAAAGACGGGATCCCGCCAATGGGTGGGACGGCTGGTCTCCACGCATCCTCCCTGGTCTATGCTGAAATCCAGGATGACGGCGCCCTTCTTCATAGAGCGGACCATCTCCCGGGTGACCAGGATAGGGGCCCGGGCGCCAGGAACGAGCACCGCGCCCACCAGGACTTCCACGAAGCGAACGACACGAGCGATGTTGAAGGGGTAGGCCACCATCGTGGTGACGCGGCCCTCAAACATCTCGTCTATCCGGCGGAGTTTCTCCTGGTTGATATCCAACACGTAGAGGGTCGCACCCAGACCGTAGAAGGCGCGCGCGGCGTTGGTTCCCAGGACACCCGCGCCCAGGATGGCGACCCGGGCCGCAGGGACGCCGGGGACGCCGCTCAAGAGCACGCCCCGTCCGCCCCAGTTGCTCTGGAGGAAAGTGGCGGCCAGTTGAGGGGCCATTCTCCCCGCAACCTCGCTCATCGTCCGCAGAACCGGGAGTGTTCCATCGTCTTCCTCTATGGTCTCGTAGGCGATGGCGGTCACTCCCCTATCCAGCATCATCTGGACGGTCTCCCGCCGGGCCGCAGCCAGGTGGAGAAAGCCGCAGATGATCTGTCCCTCGCGTGTCCATTCCAGTTCTTCGCGAGTAGGCCGGACGGCCTTCAGGACCATATCCGCGCGCCGGTAGACCTCCTCGGTGGAGTAGACGATGCGCCCACCGGCCTTCTCGTAATCGTAGTCGGAAAAGCCGGAACTCTCTCCTGCGCCCTTTTCCACGTAGCAGACGTGTCCGGCGCGAGTGAGCAGGTTGACCCCGTAGGGGGTCAGCCCCACGCGCATTTCCAGTTCCCGTCGTTCCTTCGGTATGCCGATAATCATGCGGCCTCCTTATGGTTCAGGATGTGCCAGGCATCCGAGTGCCTGGCACATCGCTTATTCTACCACACGAGCCTCAAAAGGTGCGCAGAGGCGTCAGGGGTTGGAAGGGGTGCCCTCCGTCTCCTTATGGTTTCCGGCAACGAACGTGGCGCCTTTGCGGAGAGCCTCTATATTCAGTGGGAGCCACTGCCGGTGCCGTTCGGCCAGGTGATTCTGCAGGGCCTCTTCCAGCGCCTCCACTGGCAGGATGCCGAGGGCCTTCGTCAGCGCGCCCAGGCAAACCATATTCGCCACTCGGACATTTCCCATCTGGGTCGCCAGTTCGGTGGCCGGAACGTAGTAGACGCGGATGTCGGTCCGGCCGCTGCGCTGGGGGACAAGAGACTGGTTGACCACCAGGACGCCGCCGGGTTTGACCAGCGGTTCAAAGGCCTCAAAGGAGGGGATATTCATCACGATGGCCGCGCTGGGGCGGCGGACCAGGGGTGAGCCGATCTCTTGGTCGGAGATGATAACGGTACAGCGGGCCTTGCCGCCCCGCATCTCCGGGCCGTAGGAGGGGATCCAGGTGACGTGGAAGCCTGCATCCATTGCGGCGTAGGCCAGGACCTGCCCGGCAAAAAGGGTCCCCTGGCCGCCGAAGCCGGAGATGATGATTTCTTCCTGCATGGTCTGCCTCCGAGGGGGGATGGGGGCTGCGGCGGGGGGCCCGGGGGCGCCCCCCCCCCCCCCCCCCCCAACCCCGCCCCGACCCCCGGGGCCGAAACCATAAAGCC
>JANXAH010000056.1 GCA_025062415.1 Anaerolineae bacterium
AGGTTCAGACACGAGTTGGGACAGGGAGGACAATGGCGGTGAAGATAGCGAGGGCCTCCCCCACAATTCGCTATGTTTGTCCGCTTCCGATAAATCCGCAGCCCTCTCTCCGGCTCTATATCCGTCATCACCCAAAGGGGCATGGATGCCCGTTTCCCCAGGGAGCACTTCCAGAGAGACTTCCCGTCCCAAAGGGGCGCATCTGGATGGGAGGCACAACACACCTCCTGACACCAGATGAGGTTTTCCCTCCGATATTCCCACAATCCGGTGCCTCGCGCAAGTTGTCCCAACTTATGTCCGAACCTCAGGCAACCCAGTTTGACGGATTTCGTTCTCTGAAGTATAATTTCATTGATACCGGGAAAACCATCGCCAGGCACACGAAACCAGAGACTGCTTATTTGAGGGAATCAACGTGATCCGACGGAAGACACAGGAGCCATCCTACTGGGAAAACTTTCAGGTCAACCGTTCTGATCTGGAATACCTGAGCAACCTGCTGGTAGAAAGAGAGACGCCTCTGACGCTGGACGAAATGGCCAGGGTACTGGTTCATTTCCGCTGTCGGACCGAAGAGGCCCAGATTGCCCAGGCCCTGGCGCGGGGAAGTGTTTATCTTCCAAAAAACTCCTACCGGGTGGGGGATACCGTTTATTTCCCTGTCCTGGATTTCGCGGCCGGTCAGGTCATCGGGATCCGAGACGGAGAAAATCCGGAATACGGCCCCTTCCGGGTTATCAAGGTTGCCTTCCCCGATGGCCGTGTCCGGGAATTCGCGGCCGAAATGGCCAACCATCCCCTGAATGACGCCCCGCCTGTGGACGAAGGCCCTCGCTTTTCCCCCGATGAACTGTACACCCGCTACGGGGAACTCGTTCGGCGAGCGCTCCAGGACCGCCTGATCGCTGAACCGGCATTCGTCTCTCTGGACGACGAATGGTTCCTGAAAGATCTGCTGGTGGAGATTAAACCCGGTCTGCTCAACGTGGTGGAGGCGGCTCTGGACATGGCCGGAGGTGGTCCACTCCCCACCGAGGAACTCATCAAATATCTGGACCTTCCTGCCGAGGCCAAGCCTCAACTAGCTCTGTTCTCGCTGAACCACGCCCTGTTTGAGGACGACCGATTTGACGAGGTGGGGCCAGCGGGGCAGATTCTCTGGTACCTTCGGCGGATGGAGCCCCCGACTATTTTGGAGCCTCCGGCCCGCCTGCGGCCCCGGGTGGTGGAATACGACCATCGGCTCCTGGGTGAGTCGCTCTTGAACCTGGAGCGCCGTCTGGACGATGAATGGGCCGACCTCGTTGCTCCGCCCACGGTGGAGGAGCCGATCTCCGTGATTCTGACTTATCCCCACCGCCGCTGCGGAACTTTGCCCCTCTCCTCACGCCTGGCCCGGATCTTTCCGACGGGCCGGACCCATCGTATCCGTTTCCTCTTTCGGGATGAGGAGACCGGTGAGGAGATGCCGGGGTGGGTTGTCCGGGAACACCGCTTTGTCTACGGACTGGAGGAGTGGTACGAACGGTACGAAGTTCCCGTTGGAGCCTATATAGAGGTCCGCCGGGCCTCCGAACCAGGCGTCGTTCTCATCCGCCGACGGGCTACCCGAACCCGTCGGGAATGGCTGCGGACGGTTGCCGTGGAAGAGGGCCGGCTCACCTTTGAGATGAAACGCCATCCTGTTTCCTGCGAGTACGACGAGTTGTTGGCTATCGCTGTGACCGACTTTGCCGCGCTGGATGCGATGGAGGAACGGGTCCGCAAAGAGCGCCGCTCCCTGGCGGACCTGGTCGCCCAGATTTTCCCGGAACTGGCGAAGCTGAGCCCGCAGGGAGCCGTGCATGCCGCAACGCTCTACAGCGCAGTCAACCTGGTGATGCGGGTTCCCCCCGGTCCCATCCTGACGCTTCTGGTCACTGATGACCGGTATTCCTTTGTGGGCGACTACTACTGGGTAAGCCGAAGCCGTTAGGGTCTGTGAGGGAGAGAATGAACGAGGCAGAGATTGTCGCCAAGCGAGCGCTCCGGATCAAGCCAACGTTAGATACGCCGTTTCACATCAACTACGCCTGGTGGGAGCGGGAAGGGCGCAACCTTCGGCTGGAACTCTGGCACCACCTCTGCCCGGAGCATCAGGCCGTCTACGCGGACCGACCGGATGCGGGGGCGATTGATTGGGTGGATCCCCGGACTGGAGAGGTGACCAGGATAGATGGACTGGAGCACTTGATTCGGGAACACTGCAGCCGTCAACCCAATTACATCCATCCCGAACTTCCGCTGGTGGACGCGGTCTTCCGGGTTTTCCTCTCCAACGGGAACAAGCCGATGACCCCCCAGCAACTCTCTGTATTGCTGAAGCGTCCTGCGGAGATGATTTTGCGGACCTTGGGGGGGCGAGAGGTCTATAAGGGCCTTCAGCCTGTGAAAGAGTAGGCGGAAACAGCGGCTGCGGCGGCCTCGGGCCGCCGCAGCCGCTGTTTTTTTATTTCGCGCTGAAGTAGTTATAGGTCGCCGTGGCGATCCGGCTGATAAGGGGGTTGGAGATATCCCATTCCAGCCATCCTGGGCGGTAGAGGTAGACCACCAGGATAAAATCACCCTTCGGGCCAAAGACGATCGCTGCATCGGCGTGGGTGTCGCCAGCCCAGCCGTGCTTGCGGGCGAAGGGAGTGCCCGGCGGTAGCCCAGCCTCTATCATACTCCCGGTCCTGTCCTCGGCCATCATCTCCAGCATCTGCTGGCACTCTTGGGGCGTGAAGGCCCCTGGATAGGCGACCATCAGGGCACCACCGCCCCGGCTGCACTGGTAAATCATCTCCAAAAGCAGCCCGATCTCCCGCGCCGTCGTCTGCATGTACGGATCGGGGTTGGTATTCAGGTCGGTTCGGGAGTTGGCGGGGGTGACGATCGCCGGAATCGGGCCCACCTCGTCGTACGGAGCGGCCATAAACGTGTTCACCAGCCCCAGGTATCGCATAGAGGTGGTCAGGTTTTCCACCCCCTGATACGCATCCCCGTTTCCGATGATGTTCCGCAGGAGCAGGTTTGCGGTGAAGTTCCCGCTCTGCGTCATCGTCTCTGTAAGAAGTTTGGTCTGTTCCACATCCGGCGGGGCATTCAGAGCCCGATAAGTCTCCACCATCACGGCGATTTTCAGGACGCTGAGACCCGCGTAGGCCACGTCCGGGTTGATCTCCAGTTCCTCCCCTGTCTGCAGGTCTTTGACGAAGACGCTGGGGATGCCGTCAAAATCGGCCAGAAGGGCCCGCAGCATCTCCTCCAGGTGTTTCATCTGGAGCGGCGGGGCGTCGCTTGTGTGGACGGCCAGGTCGGCCCGACGGTTAAAAACGGAAAGCAACGCCGCCATCACTCGCTCACGGGAAGCCTCCAGGTCTAACTCGTATCCGGGCCGCCCCGGACGGAAGGTCAGCGCTTCCGGTAGAGGGACCGGCTCCTGGGGGGGACGATCGTACTGTTGGGCGACCCGCTCCAGAAACCGATCCAGCCGCTCCGGGGAGTAGCGGACAACCGGCGCTACCGCAACCGGCGGCGTTGGGCGACGCAGCAGATGGGCCAGAAATCCCTGGAGGCTGTTGCGGCCCGCTACCGCTGTCTCTATTGCCGCCTGCGTCGCCTCCCGGTCCAGCCGGAATTCCACGGTCTCCGGGGAGAGGAGAAGGGGCTGGCCCTGATAGAAGAGTTGCACAGGCTGAACATAGGCGTTCTCCAGCGTGGCCAGCACCTGCTCTACGGTCATCCCCTCTACGTTGGCATCCGCTACAGTCAGTCCGGCGGGGAGCACCCGCAGGGAGGCCCGGAACTGCATCCACTGCCAGACCAGCAGCGCCAGCATAATTCCCAGCAGGAAAATCAGCCAGCCCTTGCCCCTGTTTGAGCGTCGCATACGCACGGTGCCCCTTCCCCCTGGTATCGTTGAGACTAAGAAGTCAGGACCTCTTGGAAAACCCGCAGAGCAGTCTTCACGTCCTCATCGGTAATCCAGTAGTGCGTGACGACTCGGAAGCGCCCGTCTTCCCTGCCCAGGACGAGGACGCCCCGTTCCCGCAACTGCTGGACGACCTCCTCCGGGGTCTTCCGAAGGGGATCCGTCAGCCAGAAGTAGAAGATGTTGGTGTAGACAGGACCAACTTGGACGCCGGGAATCTGGGCGAGTCCCTCCGCCAACCGCCGGGCGCGCTCGTGGTCCTCTGCCAGGCGGGTGGTCATCTGCTCCAGGGCAACGATACCGGCCGCAGCAATGACCCCGGCCTGCCGCATTCCCCCGCCGACGACCTTACGGGCCCGCCGCGCCTCGTAGATGAAGTCGGCGCTCCCGCAGAGGACGGAACCTACCGGCGCGCAGAGGCCTTTAGAGAGGCAGAACATCACCGAGTCCACGTCTCGGACCAGGTCCCGGACGTCGCACCCCAGCGCAGTTGCTGCGTTGAAGATGCGCGCGCCGTCCAGGTGGACCTTCAGGCCGTGTTCGCGGGCCAGCCGGGCCACCGCGGCGGTGTACTCCGGGGTCAACGGGGCGCCGTCACACATATTGTGGGTATTCTCCAGGCAGATGAGGCGCGTGCGTGGGAAGTGGACGTTTTCGGCCCGGATCGCGGCCCGGATGTCCTCCAGGCGCAGCGTCCCATCGGGCTGGTTGGGGATGGGGCGCGGGGTAATCCCGCCGAGGGCCGCCATTCCGCCCTGCTCAAACAGGAACGTGTGGCTCCGGTCGCCCAGGATGACCTCGTCCCCGCGGCCGCAGTGGGTCAGCAGGGCGACCAGGTTCCCCATTGTCCCGCTGGCCACAAATAGCGCTGCCTCTTTCCCCATCCGCTCCGCCGCCATCTCCTCCAGCCGCCGAACCGTGGGGTCTTCCCCGAAGACGTCGTCTCCCACCTCTGCCCGGTACATCGCCTCCCGCATTGCGGGGGTGGGGTGGGTAACGGTGTCGCTGCGCAGGTCTATGAACCGCATAAGCCCCCCTTAACAAAAATCTTTTCGCCGAGGCGCGCCTGCTATATAGCGAAAATATGCTCGCTTTTTGCCAGATTTGATTGTACCCCTGAAAGGATTTCTGTCAAGTATCAATTTGAGCATCGGTTGACAGTTCCTTCAACCTCGGCTATACTTTTTGCGTCTGAATCCTTGCCCGAAAGGAGCGCCATGAAGTGGGAATGCATGGTCTGCGGCTACGTCTACGACCCCGAGAAAGGTGACCCCAGTCGGGGTATTCCCCCTGGAACCCCCTTTGAGGAACTGCCGGACGACTGGACCTGTCCGGATTGTGGTGCGACCAAAGATATGTTTGAGAAAGTCAGTTAAATGACCCGCTACGTCGTCATCGGCAACGGCGTGGCCGGCGTGACGGCCGCTCAAGCCATCGCTCAGTCCCAGCCCGGCGCCGATCTCCACGTCTATGCGGCCGAACCCTATCCGTACTATCGCCGGCCTCAACTCCCCGACTACATCGCCGGGCTGGTGACGGAAGATGACATCACCTATCGCCCTCCCCAGTGGTACGCGGAGCGGGGCATCCAGGTCCACTTGAACTGCCCCGTGGTGGAATTGGACGCGGCAGCGTACCGTCTGCGCCTGGCGGATGGAACAGATGTCCCCTACGACCGCCTGCTCCTGGCGATGGGCGGCGTGGCCTGGATGCCCCCTGTGGAGGGCGTTGACCGCCGGGGCGTCTTCACCCTCCGGACGCTGGATGATGCCCGCACCATTCGGGCATGGGCTCGGGAGTCCCGACAGGCTGTTGTTGTCGGTGGCGGCCTGCTGGGGCTGGAGACCGCGCGCGCCCTGCGCGCCCTGGGATTGGAGGTCACCGTCTTGGAAGTGGCCCCCTACCTGATGCCCCGCCAACTGGACCGGGAGGGCGCCGCAGTCCTGGAAATCCTGATCCACAGAATGGGCATCCGCACGGAGACCGGCGTTGTGACGGAAGCCGTCCTGGGGGATAGCGCCGTGCGTGCCGTCCGGTTGAAGGACGGGCGGGAGTTCCCCGCCGACCTCGTCGTCTTCTCCGCGGGGATTCGCCCGGAAGTGACCCTGGCCCGGCAGGCGGGTCTGGTGGTGAATCGGGGCGTCGTCGTAGACAAATACCTTCAGACCAGCGCGCCCGACATCTACGCCGCGGGGGATGTGGCGGAGGCAAATGGCATCGTCTACGGCATCGTCCCCGCCGCGATAGAGCAGGCGCGCGTTGCGGCGGCGAACCTGGTCTCTCCAGGAAGTGCTGTCTATCGGGGAACCATTCCCACTACCACCCTCAAAGTCGTCGGCGCAGAATTGACCTCCATCGGGGAATGTGTGATGGAGGCGGACGACCTGGTACAACTGCGTCGGGCCGACCCTCAGCAGGGCCGATACCGGAAACTGGCCATGCGGGATGGCCGGATCGTCGGCGCCATTCTCCTGAATGAGCGGGAACATACCTCCGCCATCCGGCAACTCCTGGAGCGGGGCACCGATGTCTCCGCCTACACCGACCTCCTGCTGGAGGAAAATCCGGACTGGAAGCGGCTTCTTGCCTGACTCCGGGCTTCAGACTACCAACCGAGGACTTCTATGGGCGAGAAAACCCAGCGTAACCTCTACGAGGCCTTCGTCGGGGAGGCCAAGGCCCATCGGAGGCTCCTGGCCTTCGCCCGCAAAGCGGAGGAGGAGGGATATCCGGACGTCGCCCGTCTGTTCCGGGCAGTCGCCTACGCCGAGGGCATCCACGCCGATATGGTCCTGCGGCTCTTGGGTGAGGCCGTTGTCCGTTCCACAGAGGAGAACCTGCAATCCTCCTTTGAACGGGAGCGGTTCGCCAGCGGCATCGCCTATGCCCGCTTTATCCAAGAGGCGGAGGAGGAGGGCGACCGGCGCGCGGCTCTCGTCTTCAGTCGGGCACGGGACGTGGAGGAGGCCCACGCGGCCCTCTACAAACGGGCCATCAGTTGCATGCTCCGGGAGGAGCCCTGCACCTACTACGTCTGCGACGTCTGCGGCTACGTTGTGGAAGGGGACCCCCCGGATGAATGCCCCGTCTGTGGGGCGAAGCGGGAAAAGTTCGTGCGGATAGACTGAAAGGAGAGAAATGGGCGTATTTGTAGCAGCGGAAGCCATCAATATGGCACTACAGATTGAGGAGAACGGGGAAGCCTTCTACAAGGGGCTGGCCGCAAGGTTCCAGGATCCCCCTGTGAAGGCCGTGCTGGAGGATCTGGCCGTCCAGGAACAGCGGCACTACGAAGCGTTTCTCAAATTGAGCCGCTATGTAACCGAGCCTGTCTATTCGTTGGAGGAGTGGGAAGAGTATGCCCGGTATCTGGAAGTGGCGGTGGACAACGCCATCTTTGCCGGGCCCGATAAAGCCCTGGCGCTGGCCGATTCCATCGCCGACGTGTCCACCGCGCTGCGGATGGCCCTGGGCTTTGAAAAGGACACGCTGCTGTTCTACTACGACCTGCGGGAACTGATGCGGGAGGCCGATCGGGCCGTGGTGGACGAGATTATCCGAGAGGAGAAGGCCCACGTTCGGCGATTGGCCGCGCTTCTGGGCGGCGCCCGCAGTCAGGCCTGACCGGAAGGGGTTTTGGGGCAGCGGCTTTTGCCGCCGCCCAAAAACCCAGTTTAGCCCCCAACGTGGATGGAGGTCTACCTTGAAGGGACTGATTCTCAGCGGCGGCAAAGGAACCCGTCTCTATCCGCTGACCTATACCCGCGCCAAACAACTGATCCCTGTCGCCAACAAGCCTATCCTCTTCCGCGTCATTGAGGCCATTCGGGACGCGGGCATCACCGACATCGGCATCGTCGTTGGCGACACGGCGGAGGAGATCAAGAACGCGGTGGGCCGAGGAAACCGCTGGGGCGTCAAAATCACCTATATCCACCAGCCCCAGCCTCTGGGTCTGGCCCACGCCGTCCTGGTGAGCCGGGACTACCTGGGCGACGAACCCTTCGTGATGTTCCTGGGGGATAACGTCATCCAGGGCGGGATCGCCGAACTGGTCCGCCAGTTTCAGGAATCGGATTGGAACGCCCAGATCGTGCTCACCCGGGTGGAGCATCCCGAACAGTACGGCGTCGCCGTCCTCAACGACGAGGGCCGCGTTGTCCGACTGATAGAAAAACCAAAAGAGCCTCCGTCCAACCTGGCCCTGGTAGGCATCTATATGTTTGACCACCACATCCACCAGGCGGTCCGGGAGATCAAGCCCTCCTGGCGAGGGGAACTGGAGATCACCGACGCCATCCAGTGGCTGGTGGAACACGGCTACAAGGTCTTCCCCTACATCCACCGGGGCTGGTGGATTGATACCGGCAAGCCCGGCGACATGCTGGAGGCCAACAGTATGGTCCTCCAGGAACTGGTCCCCGTCATAGAGGGATACGTGGACCGGGACTCGGAGGTGGACTGCCGGGTGACGGTGGAGAAGGGGGCGGAGATTATCAACAGTGTGGTGCGCGGCCCGACCATCATCGGGGAGCGGTCCCGGATCATCAACTCCTACATCGGCCCCTTCACCTCCATCTACCACGACGTGGTGGTGGAAAACAGCGAAATTGAGCGCTGTATCGTTCTGGAGAACACGGTCATCCGGGACCTTCCGGCCCGTCTGCAGGATAGCCTCATCGGGCGCAACGTTGTCCTCAACCGTTCGCCCATCAAACCCAGGGCGCTGAAGATGAACCTGGGGGATTACAGCCAGGTGGGGTTGCTCTAAGAGCTTTTGCGGCGG
>JANXAH010000182.1 GCA_025062415.1 Anaerolineae bacterium
GGGTGCCCGGCCTTTTGGCTTTCGGATTCTCGTGTATAATTACCGCCGATGCGACTGAAACGGCTGGAAGTTCAGGGTTTCAAGTCCTTCGCCGAGCGGACAGAGTTCGTTTTCCCCACCGGTATCACGGCTATTGTCGGCCCCAATGGGTCCGGGAAATCCAACATCGCCGATGCCATCCGCTGGGCCCTGGGGGAACAGAGCCTCCGTCTCCTGCGTGGTAAAACAACGGAGGATATGCTCTTCTCCGGGAGCGGCCGCCGCCAGCGGGTCGGAATGGCGGAAGTCCTCCTGACGCTGGATAACGGCGACGGATGGCTTCCCGTACCCTTTTCCGAAGTCACCCTCGGCCGCCGGGCCTACCGATCCGGCGAGAACGAGTACCTCCTGAACGGCAAGCGGGTCCGGCTGCGGGATCTGATGGACCTCCTGGCCGAAAGCGGCCTGGCCCAGCGCACCTACACGGTCATCGGGCAGGGATTGGTGGACCTGGCCCTCTCCCTTCAGCCCCAGGAGCGGCGTGCCCTTTTTGAGGAAGCCGCAGGCATCACCATCTACCGCGCCCGCCGGGAGGAGTCCGTCGCCCGGCTGGAGGAGACAGCCCGGAATCTGGAACGGGTCCGGGACCTGCTGAACGAGATCGCTCCCCGTCTGAAACGCCTGGAGGAGCAAGTGGCCCGGCTGCAGGAGTACGAACGGGTCTCCGACTACCTCCGGCAACTTCAGCGGGTCTGGTACGGATACCACTGGGGGCGGGCCCAGGAAGCCCTCCGGGAGGCGCGGGAGCGGGCCCGCGCGGCAGAGGAACATCTGGCTGCGCGAAAGGTTGAGGTGGAGGCCCTATCGGCCCGCCTGGCCGACCTCCGCCGCCGAGAGAGCGAACTCCGCAACGGGGTACGGGACCTCTACCGTCGGGTGGCGGACCTCCACGACCGGATGGACGCCGCAGGTCGGGAGGCCGCGGCATTAACGGAACGAGTCCGCCTGCTGGAGGCCCGGGGGGAGGAAATCCAGGCCGAACTGGAACCCCTGCGGAAGCGGGAACGGGCCCAGGCCGAACGGGTTCAGGCCGCGCAGGCCCAGGAGCGGGAACTGGCAGAGCGGGTCGCCGCGCTGGAGGCCCGCGTTGCGGAACTGGAACAGGGACGGGAGAGCCTCCGGCGGGAGGCCCGCGCCGCAGCGGAACGGCGCGCTCGCGCGGAGGCCGACCTCCAGGCCCTGCGAAACGAACGGGACCGGCTGGAGAAGTCCCTTGCCGAAGCACGGGCCCTTCAGGCCCGGCTGGAAGCGGAACTGGACCTTCTTTCCCGGATGCGGGAGGAGATGGATGACCTGACGGAAGGAGCCCGCCTCCTGCTCCGGGCCGGGATTCCTGGCGTGGTGGGGATTCTGGGGCAACTGGTCCAGGTAGAGCCCGAATGGGAGCGGGCCGTGGAGGCCGCATTGGGGCCGCTCCTGGGGGCCGTCGTGGTGGAGGACTGGGAGACGGTACGGACCGCGCGCCGTTTTCTGGGCGAGAAAGGGCGGGCGATCCTGATCCCGCTGGCGGAAATCCGCGTGCGCCCTCACCCCTCTCCCCCCGCCTGCGACGGGGACAGCAGCGAAGCCGTTGGGGGAGGGGTGAGGTGCGAGGAGCGCTTCCGGCCCCTGGTGGAGGCCCTGCTGGGCCGGGTCTGGCTGGCCGATGACCTGGAAGAGGCCCGCGCCCGAAGCGCGTCACTTCCACCCGGCGGCCGCTGCGTGACCCGCGCTGGGGAAGTCGTTGCCGCAGACGGGACGGTGACAGTGGGACGGGGGAGCGGAAGATTCCTGGCACGGGAGCGCCGCTGGCGGGAACTCCCGGCCCAATTGGAGGCTGTCCGCCGCAGGCGGGAGGAACTGGAGGCGGAACTGCGCCGGATGGAAGCGGAAATCGGTCGGCGGGAAGGGGAACTGGCCCAACTGCATGCAGCGGAGGAAGAAGTTCGTGCGCGCGAGGCCCAGGCGGAGGCCCCGTTGGCCCAGGCCCGCACCGACCTGGCCCTGGCACGACAGGCGCTGGAGAACCATCGCGCGCTTCTGGCGCGGGAGCGCACGGCGCTGGAGCGCATCCGGGGGGACATCGTGGCGCGGGAGAGGCGGGCGGCCGAACTGGAGCGAGAGCGGAAGGAGGCCGCCCGCCGGCTGGCCGCGCTAAAGCAGGAGACGGCAGAAGCGGAGGCCGCGCTGGCCGAAGCCCGCGCCCGCATCCGCCCCGCAGAAGAGGAACTGAACCGGCTGGCCCAGGAGAGCCGGGAGGCCGAAGCCCAGGAACGCCAGGCCGCAGCCAGAGTCCGACAGGCCGAGGAGTTCCTCTCCCACGCCCGCCTGGAGGTCGCCCGCGCCCAGGATGGCCTGGCGCGCCTTCAGGAGCGCATCCAGGAGGACCTGGGCCTGGTGGACCTGGAGGTCCGGGAGCAGTTTGCTCTGCAGCAGCCCCTCCCCCTGCAGCCGCTGGTCTCGTCGCTCCCCATCGTGGAGGCGCTGCCAGAGGGGCTGGAGGAGGAGATCGGACGGCTGAAGGCCCGCCTGCGGCGACTGGGGCCCGTCAACCCCGCTGCACGCCAGGAGTACGCAGAGGTGGAGGAGCGCTACCGCTTCCTCTCCGAACAGGTCGCCGACCTGGAGGCCGCGTCGGCCCGGCTCCGGGAGGTCATCGCTGAACTGGACCGGATGATGGAGCAGGCCTTCCGGGAGACCTTTGAGGCCGTCGCCGCGGCCTTTGAGGAGAACTTCACCCGGCTCTTCAACGGCGGCTCCGCCCGCCTGGAACTGACGGACCCCGACGACCTGGCCCACACCGGGGTAGATATCATCGCGCGGCCGCCGGGGAAACGGCTCCAGAGTCTGGCACTCCTCTCCGGCGGCGAGCGAGCCCTGACCGCCGTCGCACTGATTTTTGCGATCCTCCAAGTCCGCCCCACCCCCTTCTGCGTCCTGGACGAGGTGGACGCAATGCTGGATGAGGCAAACGTGGCCCGCTTTCGGGCCCTGCTGGAGGAACTGGCCGAGACGACCCAGTTCATCGTCATCACCCACAACCGGGGGACCGTGGAAGCCGCCGACACCGTCTATGGCATCTCCATGGGCCCCGACGGCACAAGCCAGGTCCTCTCCCTGCGGCTGGATGAGGGTTTACCGCAAAGACACGAAGGCGCGAAGAACAGGTGATTGGCAATTAACAATTAACAATTAACAATTAACAATTAAAAATCAGGGGACTTCGCGTCTTTGTGTCTTCGCGGTTTTTTCTACCAGAAGGAGGTCAATGGCGAAAGTAGCGGTTCTCACGACGGGGGGGACGGTGGCGATGCGCCACGACCCAGCGCGGGGCGGCGCCGTCCCGGCGCTGGGCGCGGCCGACCTGATGGCCGTCCTGCCCCCCGGCGCGCCGGAACTGGTCGTGGAGGAGGTCTGCAATCTGCCCAGTTCCCACTTCACCCTGGGCGACCTCTGGCGCATTCGGGAGCGAGTCGCTGTGTGGGCGACGAATCCGGAGATCGCGGGGATCGTCGTCACCCACGGGACGGATACGCTGGAAGAGACGGCCTACCTGCTGGACCTGACGGTCCCCGGCGAGATGCCGGTCGTCCTCACCGGCGCGATGCGGACGGCGTCGGAGGTCGGCGCGGACGGCCCGGCCAACCTCTGGGCGGCGGTCCGGGTGGCCGTCTCTCCGACGGCACGGGGGCTGGGTGCCCTCGTCGTCCTCAACGACGAAATCCACGCCGCGCGCTTTGTCACCAAGAGCGATACGCTCTCCCCCGCGACCTTCCAGTCCCCCGGCTGGGGGCCGCTGGGCCGGGTGGAAGGAGACCGGGTGCACATTCCCTGGCGACTGGAGCGGGAACTCATCCCCTGCTCGCGCCTGGAGGAGCAGGTGGCGCTCATCAAACTGGCCGTGGGGATGGGCGCGGAGATGCTGGAGGACGCGTTGGCACGGGGTGCGCGGGGCGTGGTGATAGAGGCGCTGGGCGCCAGCCGGGTGCCCCCGTGGTGGCTCCCCGTCATAGAGCGGGCCCTGACGGCGGGCGTGGCCGTCGTCATCGCCAGCCGCTGCGTCTCCGGCCGGGTCTGGGACGCCTACGGCTACGTCGGCGGCCACCGGACGCTGCAGGAGATGGGCTGCCTCTTCTCCCCCGGCCTGAACGGCCCCAAGGCCCGCATCCGGCTGATGGTCGTCCTGGGCGCAGCCCGGAGCGCGGCGGAGGTGGCCGCTCTCTGGAACGGACACCCTCTTCCAGAAGGAGGCAAATGGCGGTAGAGTTGGTCCTGGTCTACCTGATTACGTTTATCGTCTTTCTGGACACGCACGGCCTTTCCCCTCTGATTGCGCCCTATGCGCGGGCGCTGGGAGCATCCGTCGGCCTCACTGGGTGGATCGTCGGGGCCTTCTCAGTGGCGAACCTCTTCGGAAACCTGGGCGGCGGGACGTGGACAGACCAGGTGGGGCGAAAACTGCCGCTGGTGGTAGGGCTGCTGGCGGTGGGGACGGCACTCCTGGTCTACCCGGCCCTTTCTTCCCCCCACGCGCTGCTGGCTGTCCGGGCACTGCACGGCCTGGGGAGCGCACTGGTGGCCCCTGCGTGCCTGGCCTACCTGGGGGACGTCTCATCGCCCACGGGCCGCGGACGAGCGATGGCTTTCTACGGTGTGGCTTACGGGATGTCTGGCCTGATTGGCCCGCCGCTGGGGGGCCTCATCCGGGACCGATTGGGGTACCCCGCCGTCTTTCTGGGACTTTCGGCCCTGATGTTCCTGGCTGCGCTGGCGGCTCTGGGGTGGCTAAAGGGGGGCCGTCTTACTTCAAAGGGCCCCGTTTTCTCCGGCGCCTGGCGGTCGCTCCTGCGGCGGCGCCTTTCTGTCTCCTTTGTCGCCGCATTCTGCTGGACGTTCGCCCTGGGGACCCTGCTGGTCTTTCTGCCGCTGATCGGAGAGGAGCGGGGATTCAGCGGCGCGCGGGTGGGGATGCTCTTTGGGAGTTTTGCGCTGGCGGCCAGCCTGATTCAGGCCTCTCCCCTGGGCCGCCTCTCCGATCGGTGGGGACGGTTCCCATCTATCGTGCTGGGGATGGCGCTCATCGCCACCGCGCTCCTCATCCTCTCTTTCCTGACCACCTGGGGGCCGATGATGGGCGCGATGTTCCTCTACGGCCTGGGCTTCGGGGTGCTCTTCCCGGCCAAATCGGCCCTTATCGCCGATGAGACGACGTCCCTGACGCGGGGGAAGGCGTCTGGAGTCTTTGCGGCGATGTTCTCCGTGGGGATGATCGCGGGGACGGGGATGGCCGGCGCGATGGAGCGCTGGCATCAGGCCGTGGGGCTTCACCCCTTTCAGGTCGCCGCGCTGTTGGTCCTGGGCGGCCTGCTCTGGGCGGCCCTCGTCGGCCTGGCCGACCGCGGGGGAACGAAGTGAGTGCGGATCGTACCACAAAGGACACAAAGGCACGAAGTTTTCCGTGATTTCCTCCATTACGCGGGCCGTTCGCCCGTATGAGTGCAGTCCCTGCGCCCTGCGACCCTGCGACTTGCGACCCTGTGCCCTGAAAGGAGGTAGGACCTGGAACCCATAGACCTGGCCCGAAAAATCGTGGATGTTATCGTGGAAAAGAAAGGGGAGAACATTCTCCTGCTGGACATCCGGGGGCTCACCCAACTGACCGACTACTTCGTCCTCTGCAGCGGGACCAGCGACCGGCAACTCCAGGCGCTGGAGAGCAGCGTGGAGGAGGAGGTCAAGGAGAGTTTGGACGTCTCCCCTCTACACGTGGAGGGAGAGCCGTCGTCGGGGTGGGTTCTGATGGACTACGGCCCCGTGGTCGTCCACCTCTTCACCCCGGAGGTCCGGGAGTACTACAACCTGGAGACCCTCTGGCGAGGCGGAAAGGTCGTATTGCGGATCCAGTAGTCCGCTGCGGAGAACGCAGAGACTTCACCGCTCGTTGACTCATTGTTAATTGTTAATTATTAATTGTTAATTTTTTATTTCCCCCATCATCTCCGCGTTCTCCGCGGTTCCGATTGTCTCAGGGGACGGGCATCCGGACCTCCACCCCGGCGGGGTTCCCGGCCTCGTCCAGAACGGAGAGGTACTCTCCCGTCTGGGGGTTCCAGAGGCCGAAGACGATCTCGTCCCGGCCCGGCTGGGGAGACCCCACGCTGGGCACAACGTGGTCGTCGTTGACGATGTCGCCAGATTGCCAGATAGACGTCGGATAGCGGCCCCCAGCGGGCGGGCCATCGCCCTGCCCGATGGTCTGCCCGTCCCGGCGGTAGTGGAGGAAGACGGTGTAATCCCCGTCCAACGGCGCGGTGGCCCTCCAGCGCAGACGGACCCGCACGGCGCCGCCCTCCAGGGGAGTGACCTGTGCCCCCAGAAGTTCCACGCCTCCGGAGAGGCGAGCCTGCGGCGGCGGAACGGGGCCCGGTCGGACCGCCGCAAAGGCGATATAGGTGACGAAGGGCTCCGTATCCCGGTCGTGCTGGGAGAGGGGGCCTTCTATGACCGTGACTTCGGCAGGATGGGGGAGCAGGGCCCAGGCCCTCGTCCACTCCCCGTAGGGCCAGAGGAAGACGGCGACAGGGACCCCCTGCTGGCCCAATGAGCCGAGGATGCCGGTCATCCGCTTCGCCTCACAGCAAGGAGTTCCCCCTGCCTCCAGCCCCACAGTGACCCGCTCCGGCGCAGCGACCAGAAACCGGACCTGGGGCCAATCTTCCCAGAGGAGCGGGTCCAGATAGGCCCGCCCTTCCGGCCCGGCGACGGGCATAGAGGGCGACGCTGCGGCCGACCACCCAACCCCCAGGAAGCGGTTGATGTCGGCCCCCAGCGCAACAGCCCCCCGCTCAAACCAGTATCCCGTCATTGGATCGCGGGCGTAGGCGCCAAAGTATGCCCGTGCCCCGCTCCAGAGTTCCATCCCCAGCGCCAATGTACAGACCACCAGGCCGAGGGTTCTGGAGCCACCAAGACGCAAAGGCGCGAGGTTCCAAATCCTTGGATTGTCCTTCATATCTCTGTGTCCTCGTGGTTGCAGAAGCCAATCCAACCCCAGAGCAGGGAGAAAGGCTAAGACGGGGAGCATCCCCACTGCGCGCAGGAAGTGAGGTGCATCTTCGGCCAGAACGGTGGGGAGGGCCATCACCGCGGTCCAGAGGAGGGGGAAAAACCTCACCCCACCCCCCGGCCCCCGCCCCCCACCAGAACGGAGGGGGGGGGGGGGGGGGGGGTTGGGGGGCAGCCCCCGGGGGGGGGGGGTGGGAAACCACCCACCCCCCCCCCCCCCCCCCCCCCCCACCCCCCCCCACCCCCCCGGCGTGGGGGCGGGGCCGGGGGGTGGGGTGAGGTGCTGTTCCTCACCCCTCCCCTGGCGGCTTCGCCGCCACTCCCTCCCCTCTCCTGACCTTCCGTCGGAAGAGGGGAGGGGGCCGGGGGGTGGGGTGAGGTGCTGTTCCTCACTCCTCCCCCGGCGGCTTCGCCGCCACCCCCTCCCCTCTCCTGACCTTTCGTCGGGAGAGGGGAGGGGGCCGGGGGGTGGGGTGAGGTGCTGTTCCTCACCCCTCCCCCGGGGGGGGGGGCCGCCCCCCCCCCCACCCCCCCCCCCCGAAAGGCGGGGGGGGGGGGGGGCGGGGGGGGGGGGGGGGGGGTTGGAGCACCACCCCCCCCCCCCCCCCCCCCCCCCCCCCCCCGCCCCTTGGGGGGGGTGGGGGGCGGGGGCCGGGGGGTGGGGTGAGGTGCTGTTCCTCACTCCTCCCCCGGCGGCTTCGCCGCCACCCCCTCCCCTCTCCTGACCTTT
>JANXAH010000208.1 GCA_025062415.1 Anaerolineae bacterium
AGCCTGTGCTACACGCAACGCAGGCCGCCGGGCCTGTAACGCAGGCCACCAGGCCTGCAAATACAGGCTAACAGCCTGTGCTACACGTAACGCAGGCCGCCAGGCCTGTAACGCAGGCCGCCAGGCCTGCAAAATACAGGCCAACAGCCTGTGCTACGCACGTATGCAGGCCGCTAAGGCCTGCGATGTCCTGTAAAACGACAATGATGCAAACACTCCGATATCAGCTCTTCTACCGCCGACGGTTGCCCCACTGGCAACCTCCCGGCGCAACATTTTTCATCACGTTTCGCCTGCGCGGCTCCCTACCCCGGCAGGTGCTGGAGCAATTGGTAGAAGAGCGGGCTTCTGCAGAGAAACGGCTGCGCCAAATTCAGGACCTGACCGTGCGTACTATAGAGACGTATCGGGAAGAACGCCGCCTGTTCGGAAAGTGGGATCAGGCACTCCATACAGCCCGGGAAGGCCCGCGCTGGCTGGAAGACCCGCGAATCGCTTCTCTTGTGGCAGAGAGTCTTCAGTACTGGAATGGGAAAACCTATGACTTGTTGGCCTTCTGCGTGATGCCCAATCACGTTCATCTGGTCTGCACACCGTTGGAGGAGGCTGACGGAGAGTATTTCCCGTTGAGCGCTATCTTGCACTCTCTCAAGGGATATACAGCCCGTCGTGCCAATCAGATTCTGTCTCGTACGGGCCCTTTTTGGCAACGAGAGAGTTATGACCACGTAGTTCGGAACGAGCGGGAATTGATCCGAATTATCCAGTATGTGCAGAACAACCCCGTTGCCGCCGGATTGGTACAGAATTGGCAGGAGTGGCCCTGGACTTATCCTAAAGATTCGCCGTAGCGTGCGTTGTTGGACTTGTTTCTGTATAGTATAATGGACGCGTAGCACAGGCAGCCCGGCCTGCTGGCCTGCTGGACGGTGCAGGCTGAAAGTCTGCGCTATGTGCAAACTGTTCAGGAGACACGGGCTGGAAGCCTGAGCGATATTTCCACGCACAATCCTACTTTCACGGAGGTCCAATGCGCAATATCACAGTCATTGGAGTCGGCTACGTTGGATTGGTCACCGGAGTCTGCTTCGCAGACCTGGGGAACCGGGTCGTCTGTCTGGATGTCAATGAGGAGAAAATAGAGAAACTCAAGCAGGGCATTATGCCCATCTACGAGCCCGGTCTGGAGGAGATGGTGGCGCGGAACGTGCGCGCCGGGCGGCTCTCCTTCACCACCTCCTACGCCGAGGCGATCAAAGACGCAGAGTTTGTCTTCATCGCCGTCGGAACGCCAGAAGGGGTGGACGGAGAGGCCGATTTGAAGCACGTCCGCGCGGCGGCGGAGGCCATCGCCGACGTGATGGACCATCCCCTCATCATCGTCAATAAGTCCACCGTCCCAGTGGGGACAGGGGACTGGGTGGCGGACATTATCCGCTCCCGCCGGGGGGACAGCATTCCCTTCTCCGTCGTCTCCTGCCCGGAGTTCCTGCGGGAAGGGTCGGCCATCTACGACTTTATGAACCCCGCCCGCATCGTTCTGGGCTCTACAGACCGGGAAGCAGCGGAGAAAGTGGCCCAACTCCATCTCCCTCTGCGCGCGCCCATCGTCATCACTGACCTGCGGACGGCGGAGATGATCAAGTACGCCTCCAACGCCTTCCTGGCAACCCGCATTTCCTTTATCAACGAAATTGCGGCCATCTGTGAGGTGGTGGGGGCGGACGTGAAGGAGGTCGCCAACGGGATGGGCTACGATCCCCGGATTGGACGATTGTTCCTGGACGCAGGGGTTGGGTACGGTGGGTCGTGCTTCCCGAAGGATGTGAAGGCCCTGGCCCACATGGCCCTCAGCAACGGCTATCAGCCGCGGCTATTGCAGGCGGTGATGGCCATCAATGCGGACCAGCGTCGGCTGGTGGTGAAAAAACTGCGGGAGGTTCTGGGGACGCTGGAGGGAGCCGTCGTGGGGCTTCTGGGGCTGTCCTTCAAGCCCAACACGGACGATATGCGGGAGGCTCCGGCCATAGACATCGCCCGCTACATCATCGCTGAGGGTGGGCGAGTCCGGGGCTATGACCCCGTGGCGATGGAGAACGCCCGGCGGGTGATGCCCGGTGTGGAGATGGTCCCCGACCCGTACACTCTGGCCGAGGGGTGCGACGCGCTGGTGGTCGTCACCGACTGGAACGAGTTCAAACACCTGGACCTGGAGCGGATCCGTGGGCTGATGCGGAAGCCCGTGCTGATAGACGGGCGGAACATCTACGACCCTGCGCTGGTGCGCTCCCTGGGCTTTATCTATCGGGGCATCGGTCGGGGGTTCAACGGTGAGGGGGTCTCGTAGGTTTCCCTCGCCGTAGGCAGAAGCAGCGGCGGCGGCCCTTCGGGCCGCCGCTATTTCTGCCTCCCCTACCCACCCGCAATCAGGTGAATGACCCGAACATCGGCCCCATCGGGAATCTCGCGGGTGGAGAACTCCTCCTCGGAGATCACCTCTCCGTTGATGGTTACCACAATCGCCGGAAAGGTGTACCGGAACCGACGGAGGAGTTCGGTTATGGTCAACCCCGGCTCCCAGGGAATCTCATCCCGATTGTTGACCCGTATCATTGCCCCTCTCCTCCGGTCGCTTCCAGCGGCACGGTCCCCGGTAGGCATGATAGGGCAGGACAACGTGGAAGGTGCTCCCGGGGCACCGCTCTTCGTCGTATCCTGGACTCTCCACCCAGATGCAACCACCATGCCCCTCTATGACCCCGCGAGCAATGGGCAACCCCAGTCCGGGCCCGCCTCCTTTAAACTTGTAATCCCCCGACGAGTGCAGGTCTATATTCCCTACCCGGTAGAACTTCTCAAAAATCAGTTCCCGGTCTATCGGGCTGATGCCAATGCCCGTGTCGGAGACGGTGACCTCAAAGTATTCCTCATCCAGCGGGCGAGCCTCAATGGTGATACGGCCTCCGTCGGGAGTGAACTTGATAGCATTGGAGATGAGGTTGCTGAAGGCCTGAATGAGCCGATCCATATCCGCACGGATGGGGGGGATGTCCTCCAGCCCACGGGTCGTCAGCGTGATGCGGCGCTCCTTCAGGGCCTCCTGCCAGGGCTCTATCGCCATCCGCATCACCCCTGCCAGGGTCGTGGGGGCAAAGCGGAAACTCATCCCTGTTTCCAGGAGTGAGGCGTCCATCATCGCATTGATGATCCGCTCCAGACGGCGGACAGGACGGGAGAGGTTCTCGGTGATGCGGGCAATCTGATCCTGCGTCAGAGTTCCTGTGTGGGCCAGTTCGTTCAGGATGTCCGTGTAGCCCCGAATCTGCGTCAGCGGCGTGCGCAGTTCGTGGGACGCGATATTCAGGAAGTCGGTCTTGGCCCGGTCCAGCCGCTCCAGCCGTTCGTAGGCGGACCGAAGGTCCTCGTTCAGGCGGCGCATCTGCTCGTTCAGTTCCTGCAGGCCTGCGACCAGGCGGGCGTTCTGGAGAGCGACCCCGGTCTGATGGGCCAGCGTCATCAGAAACTCCACGATTCGGGGGCTGTAGGGCTCTCCCGTCTTCTGCGGCCCCAGCGCCAGAAGCCCCGCTAACCCTCCCTCGGCCCGGATGGGAAGGTAAATCTCCATCCCCAGTGCCCGAAGTCCCTCCCGCTCTCGCTGTGGGGCAGCCCGCAGAACCGGGTGCATCTCCACCTCGTACTGAAAGAGCGGTCGGTCTTCCTCCTTCAACCGAACCAGGAGGGGGCTGATAGGCTCTACCTCTATGGGCTCAATGGGGATTTCTCCCAGCGCAGGGACCGGTCGCAGCGTTAAACCTCCTCGCTCAGTCTCATTCGCAATCAGCAGGGCTCCGCGCTGGATTTCCAGAATCTGTGCGACAGTCTGAACGACAGTCCGGGCCAGTTGCTCCAGATCCATCATTGTGCTGATGGTCTGGCTGTAGTCCCGGAGAACCTGAGCGGGATCAAAGCCGATGCCGGTCAGAAGCCGGTCTACCAGCCGGACCAGAAACTGGTAGAGGGGCAGGTAGACCAGTGCCAGACCGAGAGCCAGTAGGACGACGACAGTCTCTGAAGGGAGCGCCAGCAGAGAGGTCAGTTGTTCCAGGGAGAGGACAGCGCCCAGCAGAAGGGCCGCCGTCGTAAGAAACAGAAAAAGGAACCGCAGGATAGCCCGAAGTGCCCCCTTGACATTGGGCAGCCAGAAGGTCAGAACGCCGCGGGCAAGGGCGATCGCCCCGGCCAGATGGATCAATGGTCCCACCAGCTGAAGGGGACCCAGAGGGAGGAGAGTCAGGGCCTGTCCGGCTGTGGTCGCACTGGCAGTTAGCAGCCAGTAGAGCGCGCGGTTTCGGTGGAAGGCCAGCCGGCTGGTAAAGAGGCCATAACCCAGCAGCCCCACCGCCGCCAGGGTGAGAGCAGCCCAACTGAATCCAGCAACCTGCTCCAAAGGGATCGCCTGGGGGGAAAGAACCTGAAAGAAAAGGGTCGCAGCCAGAAGAACTGCCGCCCAGGTATACCCGGCGGTCGCCAGAAGGGGCCAGAAGGGATACTCCAGGAACAGCGCGATGCAGGTGAGGTATCCCACTGAAAGGGTCAGGGCCAGCGCGGGGGTCAGCGCGCGCCCGGTTTCGGTGACCACCGGCAAAAAGATGGCCTCCAGGTTGGCAAAGGCCACTGCGGCCACCCAGACCAGGCTGAACCCCAGATAGGCCAGGGCTGCCTTCTCCTGCGCCTCCTTCCCCCGCCGGAAAAGGAGAATGAGAAACAGGGTGAGATGAATCAGCCCCGCCGCCAGACCAGCGATTGCGATATATCCCCAGGTTTCCATCACCCCGCAAGTCTACCACACAATGCGCAACGCGCAACGTGACGGATGCGTGTTGCGGGTTACGTATATGTGTAGAACCCCCGACCTGTCTTGCGGCCCAGGTATCCAGCGGCCACCATCCGCCGCAGGAGGGGACAGGGCCGATACTTGTCGTCTCCCAGTTCTCTGTGCAGGACCTCCAGGATGTTGAGGACGACGTCCAGCCCGATGAGGTCGGCCAGTTCCAGCGGTCCCATAGGGTGGTTCATCCCCAGTTTCATCACCGTGTCTATTGCCTCTGCCGTTCCCACGCCCTCCATCAGCGCGTAGATGGCCTCGTTGATCATCGGGCAGAGGATACGGTTGGAGATGAAGCCAGGATAGTCCTGCGCCTCCACCGGCACTTTATCCAGAGCCTTTGCCAGCGCAATGACCGTCGCCGCCGTCTCATCGGAGGTCGCCAGTCCCCGGATGATCTCCACCAGTTTCATCAGGGGGACGGGATTCATAAAGTGCATCCCGATAACTTTGTCGGGCCGACGGGTAGCCGCGCCCAGTTTGGTGATGGAAATGGAGGAAGTGTTGCTGGCCAGGATGGCCTCCGGCCGGGTCAAACGGTCCAGTTGGGCAAAGACCTCCTGCTTGACCTCCAGCCGCTCCACGACGGCCTCCACAACCAGGTCGGCCTCAGCGGCGTCCTCCATCCGCAGGGAAGTGCGGATACCGCTTAAGACTGCGTCCCGCTGGGCGTCGGTAATGCGGCCCTTGGAATGGAGTTTCTCCACAGATTGGCGGATGGAGACCTGCGCCTTTTCCAGTTGCTCCGGGACAACGTCTATAAGGGTCACGGGGTAACCGTAAGTGGCGCAGACCTGGGCAATGCCACTGCCCATCGTGCCTGCGCCGATGACGGCGATGCGGCGGATGTCCATAGTTCCCTCCTGTGAACGCTCGGGTCTGAAAAGCCGTACGGTTTCTCCTCCGCAGATAACTCCGAAAGTATTGTTCTGCAGAATTTCGGGAAAGGCCATATCTGGAACAGTTGCCAATGTATCACGGGAATCAGCGCAGGGGGATGTTTTCAACTACGATTGAAGTTCCATATGGAAAACGCAGGCTTCCAAAGACCTGAACGAACATTACCTTCACAGAAGTCGCCTCTGGATGTATCGCTTTCGGTATTTCCGCATAGCCTCTTGCTATGGCCCCCGGTGCAACATCGGAGGGAAAAGTGGAAGAAAACGAATCCGCTTCGTACTGGTTGCCCAGATTGTCCACCACAAAGAAGTTTTTAAACAATGGCAGAACGATCCGGTCGTCCGTGTGGTTGACAGCCCTCATCCAGACGCGGAAGCGGCCACCCAAAAATTCTATTTTTTCTACCGTCAACACCAAACCATTTTTCTGGGCAGACCATTCGCCCGCAATAGATGAAGAGAACGGTACAGGCGATGCTGCGGGGGCGAGAGTCGGTTCCGGGGTGTTTACCTGTGTCTGGGGTGGAGGAGAGGCAGTATAAGGTGGTACTGTGGGCTCCTGAGCCGGGGTGGGAGACAGTTGAGACGTTTTTGTCGCAGTCACCCACACTGGAGAGGGCTGAAAGACCGCTGGTGTCGCCGAGATTCCGAGAGATTCCCGGGCAAGGCGCAAATATACACCTCCAACTCCCCAAGTCAAAAGGAGAAGTCCGAGCCCAAAACAACAAAGCAAGATCAGCATCGCTCCGATCGCAAACCACAGGAATCGGTCGGCCGATCGTTTCGGAGGTCCGGCAGAGGCCCGTACAGTTCCTCCCTCATCCCTCGCAGTGGGGGATTCTGGCGTTCGGGGGGTTGACGACTCGGTGAAAGGCGGAGTCTGAGTGCCCGGCTGAATTCTGACCCCGTAAACCTCCTCAGTCGGCACCATCCTGAGGTGGTGGGCAATGTACTGAATGTCACCCGGTTCAAAGCAAAAGTCCACACTCTCGGCTGCGGCTTGGTCCTTTCTGCGCATCAGGGTGAGCAGTTCTTCAACGGAGGTAGCGACCTGAACCCATCCTCCCTTTCGTTCGCTTCTCCAACGGGCCAGGTTGGAACGGGTTTCCGGAGAGGCGTGGGGGATCAAAACGTAAGGATACGTCTTTCCCCGAAACGTCTTTCCTCTTTTGTCGTAGATTTTCCGAAGAAATCGCTCAAACGCTCTGGCCGTATTCTGGGCCTGTACCGTTGGCGACTCCTTTCTTCCGGCGAAGAGGTTCTCTATTGGCTCACCATCCAACCACCATTCGTCGTTCTCGTCTACAGTGATGGTGCCTCTCTTGTCCTTGACTTCTATAACGTGCACTACCCACTTGGAAAAAACAACGATATCGGCCTGGCGTTCAGCCCTCGGCCCGATAAAGACAACACAGTCATCGGAAAGTCTTGCAAGCCCTTCTATCAGGTCTAAGGGAATATCCGCCCCTGCGAAATCTTCTTTTACTGGCTTAAAGAAGCGGGCCATCAGATCTCCCTCGGGGAAGTTGTGGCGAGGTGGAACACAGAGAGGGCCTTCTGCTCCACCTCCGGGTAGATTTCGCCTATTTCCCTCTGGAGTTCCATCGTCCGGGCGATCGCCGTGGCGATGCGGATGTAGCGAAGAGGGTCCTCCAAGGAGCGACCCCTGCGGTCTTTCAGGTACTTCTGTAGAACCGGATAGCCGCCGATCCGATACTCCCACATCTCCGGCGTGACCCCCTCAAAGTACTTCTACGGGTTGATGTGGACGCGCTTCTGGACGGGATCGTACCGGACGTACTGAATCCGGTCGTCCTTTCCCGTTCCCTGGTACTGGACCTGCAGCGGATGGAAGTCCTGGCCTCCAGAAGATGCAGGTCTATCAACCGCTTGCCCAGTGCGGCCATCTGGCGGAAAAGGTCTGCATCAGCGGTGAAGCTGCTCGGAATCCTCCACCAGGTCCAGTTTCGCTCCGGGTGCCTCCGCCTCCACGTAGCCGATAACCCGGTGGGAACCATCCCAGACGCGAAAATCGGAGCTTCCGGCGTCGGTCGCTTGGGTACAACGGTAACCTGGACTCTCTGCCCCAGGGTCTGGGCGACGGCTTCCGGCAAATCCTGGAGCGCAGGGTAATAACTCTCCTCGGTGGCATCCCTGCGCAGGGTGAGGTCGGCGACGGTGTGAAGTAGAAGCGCCGATGCCTGTCCACAGCGTCAATCCCCGGTTTTGAGGGCTACCTGCAGGGTAGCCTCCCACGGCTGATCCGGCTCCAGCACCACGTCCCACCAGAGCAGCGTGCAGGTGCCCTGATAGACCCGCTCGTAGCCGGCCTCGGAGTTAGAGACCGCCTCCAGCGGGAAATGCCAGAGGGTTGCGGGGGCACTCAAGGTCAGGGTGACCTGGGGGATGCCCCCTGCGCCCTGCCAGTTCATTCCCTCCAGCGGAGGGAAGGGAAGGCCAAAGGTCAGCCCGGTCGTCTCCCAAACCTCTCCCGTGTCGGTCGGGCGACGGCGGATTTTTTCCCGGCCCCGCAGAATCTGCAGGAAGGCCCGGTCGCTTCCGCCGCCCAGGATGCCCCAGTTCACCTCTACACCGAAGCGCAGAACACACCTCGCATTGTCGTGAGTGGTCAGGCGGTAGTGGACGGTGAGGAGGTCGTTGCCGGGGGTGACCACGAACCGCTTCTCCACCTGCACCGGGACAGACCGCTCCCCCACCCAAACGATACCCTCGCGGGTCAGGATCAGCGTCAGACCAGCCGGGTCTTCCTTGACCTGGGCCTGATAGGGCTGGTTGACGAAATCTCCCTGCTCACCGTACTGAGAGCGATAAAAGGCATCCAGGGTCGTCTCCGGATGGAGGAAGTGGTCCAGGAACGCAGCCCGGCGGTACCAGTCGTGGAACAGGCGGGTGTGAATGTCGGGCTCCTTGACCCGCACCCCATCGGGCCGATCGGGCTCGCCGGGAAGAATCAGGCGGCCCTCCTCCGCCGCGCGCACGAGGTCCTCGTGGTACCCTTCCCGGCGGCGGGTCATAGCGTTGAGCAGGTTGTAGCGGGCCGCGCGCCAATCCCACTCTACCAGCGCGCCGCCGGACGACGGCTTGAAGGTTAGCACCTGCCGGTCAGTGTTCAGGACGATCTCCTCGCGCCCATCGGCATCCAGGTCGCCATGCTCCGTCCATATCCAGGCAGGACGCCCGACGCTGGACTGATCGGCGATCGTTTCGGCCGCGATAAGATGGGCATAGTTGGCGGCCCGGATGTGGAAGAGGTAGATGCCACCAAAGAGGCCGTGCCAGTAGCCGCAGTTGCACTGGGAGGCCCATAGATGGTCCTGGGCGTGCGCTTTCTCCTCCCCCTCTGGCATCCTCTGGACTTTGCGGCTGACCCACAGGCCCTTTTTGTGCATCTGGTTGACTTCGTCGTAGCGGGCGATGAAGGTCCGCCAGAGGCCGCCCCGGACGAAACGGAGAATGTCGGCCCGGCCTGATTCCTTCAGTTCCCGCCGAACGCGCCGCATGGAGGCGAAATCGCGGGGCGGAAGGGCCCAGTCCATCATCTCCTCGTAGGACGCACAGGGGAGGTAGACCCGCCCCAGCGGCGGAAGTTCCGCGGCCATCTCCCCCAGGGGACGGGTGTGGAGCCAGTCGGCATTGGCCTCCAGCGCAGCGAAGAAGCGGTCCATCCACGCCTCGCGCCCCCAGCAGAGGTCCCAGGTGCCAGGCCAAAGGCCGAACTTCTCCCCGTCGTCTCCCATCACGGCGACACCGCCGGGGTGGGCCGCCGCCTGAGCCCGAAGCCACTCTATCACCTCCTCCACCGGATGCCAGGGAATGGCATAGCGCAGGTACATCACGTTGCCGAAGACGGTGACCGTATGCCCCTGCTCCTCGGTGACGTAGGGGCCGAAGAGGTCCTCGTCGGTCAGGCCGGCCATTTTGAAGGGAGTATCGTCCAGCAGAGTGTAGCGGACCCCTGCCTCGGCCAGGGGTTTAGGGAGGTGTGGCTCCCAGACCCGCTCCGCCAGCCACATCCCAGTGGGCTCCACGCCGAAGGTTCGGCGGAGAAACTCCGTCATTTTTCGGATCTGCCCGACTTTATCAGCGTCGGGGATGGAGACCAGGATGGGCTCGTAGTAGGCACCGGTGAGGAGTTCCACCTGACCACGTGCCACCAGCGCGCGCAGCCGCTCCACGTGGTCGGGCCGGCGCTTCAGGAGCCAATCCCAGAGAGGGCCGGTGTAGTGGAGGGAGAGGCGGACGGTCGGGTGGCGCTCCAGGAGGCCCAGGATAGGGTCATAGGCCTTCTCGGTCGCCGTGGCGAAGACGAAGTCAAAGTTGCCCACCGGCTGGTGATTGTGGATGACCAGGGAGAGGTTCAGGGGCATGGTCCTCCTTTCCCGGAAAGAAGTCTATCCAGTGCGCCGTCGTCGTCAAAGTGTTCCCGGAACCGGCGGACGAACTCTTCGGGGGTGTAGAAATGGCCCTGGCCGCCGGGGTGCTCCAGTGCGTAGGTGGCGGCGAGGCTCCCCATCCGCCCGGCCAGGTCCCAGGAGACGCCCAGACAGAGGCCCTTGATGAGGCCGGCCCGGTAGGCATCCCCCACGCCCGTCGGGTCGCCGACGGCCCGGGGCGGGACGGCGGGAATCTCGTAGACGGTGTCGTGGGTCCAGATCGTGGACCCGCCGGGCCCCCGGGTGACGACGCAGGCCCGTTTGGGGGCACGCTGGACTGCCTCCGCCGAAAGGCCCGTCTTCTGGCGGAGCAACTCAAACTCGTAGTCGTTGACCACCAGAAGGTCGCATCCTTTCAGGCCCTCCCGCAGTTCTTCCGGGCTCAGGCGGACAATCTGCTGACTGGGATCGTAGAGGTAGGGGATGCCCAGTTCCTGACATTCCGCGGCGTAGCGGACCATTGCCTGGGGGTCGTTGGGGGAAATGACCACCAGGTCTATGGGACGGATGGAGACGTTGTGGAAAGAGAGTTCGCGCGCCCGGGCCATCGCGCCGGTGTAGAAACTACAAATCTGGTTTCCATCCAGGTCGGTGTTGGCGAAGAAGGAGGCGGTGAAGAGATCAGGCTCCTCACGGGTAAGGGAAGTGTCCACCCCGTGGGATTCCAGCCACTGCCGGTACTCTCCGAAGTCCTGCCCGACGGTGCCCATCAGGTAGGGGCGCTCGCCCAGGAGGGCCAGGTTGTAGGCGATGTTGGCAGCGCAGCCGCCCCACTGACGGCGCATATCGTCCACCAGAAAACTGAGGGAGATTCGGTGGAGTTGGTCGGGGAGGATGTGCTCCACAAAACGGCCCGGAAAGCGCATCAGGTAGTCGTAGGAGATAGAGCCAGTGACGATGATGTTCATAAGTGCTCCGTGATGCGTGTGGCGTGACGCGTGGTACGTCAGATTTTCCAAACGATGATGTCGGGATGACCGCCCCAATCCCGGGCGAGCCGCTGGAGTTGGACCAGGATGCGGATTTTCTCTTCAAAGGGGAGTTGGGCCCGTTCCCGACGGGCTTTCTCTACCTCCTGGAACCATTCCTCCCGGGTGAAG
>JANXAH010000102.1 GCA_025062415.1 Anaerolineae bacterium
AGAAGACAACGGCGAGGGGATGTGGAAACAGATTGGCGAGGTTCTTTTCGCTCAGCCGGATCAGCCCCTCCTCCAGCGCGGTGGGGTGGTCATAGAGTTCCAGTGAATAAGCGTCGGCCTCGTATTCCCGGCGCCGGGAGACCCAGTTAGCCACTGGCGCCAGCAAAAGCCCCAGGGGCGAGACGAGGACGCCGAAAACGAACAAACCCACCGCCGCTACAGGCCCGATCGGCCCGATTGCACGATACAGGGGCTCCAATCCCAAGACCCCATACAACCAGGGGCGGTCCAGCACCCAGGCTGCGGCCGCCAGCCCCACCCCGGAGAAGAGAATCCCTGCTATCATCCCCTTTAGGATGTGCCGTTTCTTCCAGTGCCCGATCTCGTGGGCCAGGACAGCCAGTATCTGAGGCGGAGACAGTTGCTCCAGCAACGTGTCAAACAGCGCGATCCGGCGGTTCTTCCCAAAGCCTGTGAAGTACGCGTTGGCGTGGGTGCTGCGCAGGGACGCATTGACCTGAAAGACGCCCTCCAGAGGAAACCCAGCCTTCCGGGCCAGCGCGAAAATCTCCTCCCGCAGGGCCTCGTCCTTCAGGGGCTCAAACTTATTGAAAAGGGGAAAAATCAACACGGGCGCAATGTAGGCCACCCCCAACTGGAAGAAAGTGACCAATCCCCACGCCGGAAGCCACCAGATTTCCCCCAGCCTCTCCATCAGGAACAGCAGACCACCTAACAGCGGGACTCCCAGGAAAAGGCTCAGAAGTAGGACCTTGACCTGGTCGGTCATCCATGTTTTCCACGTGATGGTGCTGAATCCGAACTTTCGTTCCACCCCGAAGTCGGAGAAGAGATCCCAGGGAAGGCCGGCCAGGTAAGAGATCCCGCCGAGCACAGCTACAACCACCAACCCCTGTACCACGGGAGCGACCGGGAGCGTAGCAGCCCATCGGGCCAGGGCAGGAAGCAGGCCAGAGAGAAGGATCGCCAGGGTAACACCCAGGTCCGTCAGGCGCGCCCCCTGCGCAAGCCACGTGTGAGCCGTCCGGTAGGCAACCATCCGGGGGAACTGGGAAGTGTCCAGAAGGGCCGCCCATTCCGGCGGCAGCGGCTCGGCCGCCCGGCGTCTCAAATGGGCCAGATTCAGCCAGGAAAGCCCAGAGGCTATCAGAAAGTCCAGCACGAGCAGCAGGAGAACAATGACCATCTCAGCCCTCCGGAAACTTGACGGGGAGACGTTCTGTCGTATAATCCCCCCCTGAGGGGAAAAACGACCTGTGGGCAGTTTTCCCCAGCAGTGTGAGAATTATACCACGTCTGTGATATTGCTCATCGTCCATTTAAGTTGACCCACGTCTGCATAAAACATGAGCCCAATTCTGGACCCGTATTCCCTGGAAGTCCTGACCCGCGGCGCGGAGCAGACCCGTCGGGTAGGCGTCCGATTGGGACAGTTGCTGCGAGGCGGCGAGGTCATTTGTCTGGAGGGCCCTCTTGGCGTTGGGAAGACCGTCCTGGCCCAAGGAGTTGGGGAGGGCTGGGGTTCCACGACCCCCCTCCTGAGCCCCAGTTTTGTCCTCATCCGGGAACACCGTCGGGCCGCAGATGCGCAACGGCTGCTTCACGTGGACTTTTACCGGCTTCGGAGTGAGATGGATGTCCAAGGCCTTGGCCTGGAGGAGTGGCTGGAGGACCCTGCGGCCATCGTCCTGATAGAATGGCCAGACCGGGCACCAGGGGTCCTTCCGCCTCAGCGCCTGTGGGTACACCTGGAATTCGCAAGCGAGGGAGGGGCAGAGGTTTCCTCCCTTTCCCGCCGACGCCTGCTCTTTACCGCCCATGGGGACGCATACTTGCCACTCCTGCGGGCCCTGCGCCGGGCCATCTTCGGGGGATGAGATGCTTCTGGCAATAGACACCGCGACCCGTATAGCCAGTCTGGCCCTCCACGACGGTCACTCCCTCCGCTACGAAGAGACGTGGGAGGCGGGCCGGGAGCACACCACTCAGGTGCTCCCCCGCCTGGTTGCCGCAATGGAGACCCTTCGGGTCCGGCCAGAGGACCTGACCGCGGTTGCCGTTGCCTTAGGGCCTGGCTCCTTCACGGGTCTGAGAGTCGGGCTTTCCATTGCCAAAGGGCTCTGTATGGTCTGTGATATTCCCCTGATCGGAATTCCCACCCTGGACATTCTCGCTGCGGCTCAGGGATCAGACCGCCGTCCCTTGGTTGCGGTCGTTCAGGCGGGGCGAGGGCGCATTTGTGCAGCGGTCTATCGGTGGCGTGGCGGCTGGCGACGCCGGGAGGGCCCTTTTCTGACAACCTGGGAGGGACTGATCGCCCGGTTCATAACCCCCTTTCTGGTCTGCGGCGAGGTGGACGCCCGGGGAAAGGATGCCCTCGCACGCCTGGAGGGGCGCGCTGAGGTGCTTGCTCCCTCCCATTGCCTCCGCCGGGCTGGGTTCCTGGCCGAACTGGCCTGGGAGCGGCTGCGCCGAGGGGAGACCGACGACCCCGCCACTCTGACCCCTCTCTACTTGCAACATCCTGTGGAAGGATAGCCCGATGGCTCGCTTTGTCGTCCGACCGATGCGAGAGGAAGACCTTCCGGAAACGATGGAGATAGAGCGCCGTTCCTTCCGTTCTCCCTGGCCTGAATCCGCCTATCGGCACGAACTCCGATACGGTGTGGATTCCCAATTCTACGTCCTCCAACTGGAGACGGAGAAACCGGCAACGTGGTGGGAGCGGGCGAAGGGAAAGTGGAAGTCCGCAGGACGCCCACCCATTCTGGGGTATATCGGCATGCGCTTCCATTCAGGAACGGCCCATATTGCGACCTTTGCCATTCACCCCGACTGGCGGGGGCGCGGGCTGGGAAAGTACCTCCTCCTGGTCGCACTGGAGAAGGCCATCGCTGCTGGCGCTCGCACGATCACACTGGAGGTGCGGGTGTCCAACCGTGTGGCCCAAAAACTGTATACCGACGTCGGTTTCCAGCGAATCGGGCTTTATCGGGGCTATTACCGGGATGGAGAGGACGCCTGGACAATGGCCCTGGGGCCGCTGGGAGAGGAGGAAATCACTCGCCTTCAGAAGATGCGGAAGGCTATAGAGGCCGAATGGGAGGATCGGTCCGGCGCTCAGAGTCCGGAGTCCGAGGCCTGAGAGCAGGTCCGGAAATCCCGTTGGACTCTGGCCCTGCTGAGGAGGTGTTTTATGACAGAACTGGAACGGATTGCGATGGAAGTTCGGGCCTGCACCCTCTGCCTTCTCCACCGGGGACGCACCCGAGCGGTACCTGGCGAGGGGCCAGAAAACGCAGCCATCGTCTTCGTCGGCGAAGCTCCCGGCTTTCACGAGGATCAGCAGGGCCGCCCCTTTGTCGGGGCGGCCGGGCAGTTTCTGGAGGAACTCCTTGCCTCCATCGGCCTGCGCCGGGATCAGGTCTACATTACCAACATCGTTAAGTGCCGACCTCCCCAGAACCGGGACCCCCTGCCCGATGAGATTGCAGCCTGCAGCCCTTATCTGGAGCGGCAGTTGGCAGCTATTCGTCCCAAACTGGTGGTGACGCTGGGTCGGTTTTCCATGGCTCACTTTCTGCCCCGAGCCCGCATTTCGGATGTCCATGGGCAGCCTCATCGTGTCGGCCCGTGGGTTTGCTATCCGGTCTATCACCCTGCAGCGGCGCTTCATCAACCGTCGCTGCGACGAGCGGTGGAGGAGGACTTCCGGCGCATTCCCCAGGTCTTGGCGGAAGCGGAACGGGTCGCCGAGTATCAGCCGCCTCCGCAGGCGGAACAACTGCGGCTATTCTGATAGGGGCGCTTGAGTGTCCCCACTCACTTTGAGCCCCAACGTCAACGCCGGGGCCTTGGCTCCGACTATGGGACAATTCCGATAAAGACGGGGCACATCTCCACAGCCCCCGGGTTGACATCTGCCCCCATTCCGGTATACTAATTCCCGGAATGATCACCAGCCTGAAAAACGACCGCGTCCGGCTGGTCCGCGCGCTGCAGGAGCGGCGGCGGGTCCGTCAGCGGGAACGCCGCTTTGTCGTGGAGGGCATTCGCCTCTGCGAGGAGGCCGCGCGCGCAGGTTTCAGGCCCCATTTCGTCTTCTACACCGACCAGGCCCGGCAGGATGAGCGGGCCCTTTCCCTCCTCTCCCACTGGGAGCGCGCGGGTGTGCCCTGCGAGGAAGTCAGTCCCGAAGTGATGGAGGCCTGTTCGGATACGGAAACTCCCCAGGGATTGCTGGCCGTCGTACCTATCCCCGAACTCCCCTTTCCCCAACGTCCCACCCTTCTCCTCATCCTGGATCGGATTCGGGACCCCGGCAACCTGGGCACTATCCTGCGGACGGCGTGGGCGGCGGGTGTGGAGGGGGCTTTGCTGGCCCCCGGTACGGTGGACGCCACCAACCCCAAGGCTGTCCGGGCCGGGATGGGCGCCCATTTCCACCTCCCCCTCCTGGCAGCCGACTGGGAAGAAATTCCCCTTCTGGTGGAGGGATGCCGGGTCTACCTGGCCGATGCCCGAGGGGAACTCTCGTATACCGACGCGGACTGGACGAGCCGGGTCGCACTGATCGTGGGTGGGGAGGCAGAAGGGGCAGGGAATCAGGCTCGCGCACTGGCCAGAGCGACCGTTGCGATTCCCATGGCAGCGGGCGTGGAGTCCCTCAACACGGCGGTAGCGGCGGCCGTGCTGCTCTTTGAGGCCGTGCGCCAGCGGCGCGCGGCCTCGGAGAAACGGGACGCGGATCTGCGCAGATAACGCAGATTTCCTTTTCTAACCCGTCGCACGCAGTACGCGATACGTAACCCGCAACACATAACACGTATGAGCGAACTTCGCATTATTCCCCTGGGTGGCCTGGGGGAGGTCGGCAAAAACATGATGGCCGTGGAGTACGGCCGGGACATCCTGGTCGTGGACGCCGGGCTGATGTTCCCCGAATCGGATATGTTCGGGGTGGATTACATCATCCCGGACTATGGCTACCTTCGGGATAAACGGGACCGGGTCCTGGCGGTCGTCATCACCCACGGCCACGAGGACCACATCGGGGCGCTCCCCCACTTCCTCCAGGAATTCCCTGTCCCGGTCTACGCCACCCGCCTGACCCTGGGCCTGATTGAGGTCAAACTCCGCCAGGCCCACCTGCTTCAGAGCGCCGACCTCCGTCTGATGAACCCCGGCGACCTTCTGGAAATTGGCCCCTTCCGGGTGGAGCCCTTCCACGTCTGTCACTCCATTCCGGATACGGTGGGGCTGGGCATCACCACCCCTGCGGGCCTCATCGTCCATTCCGGCGACTTCAAGTTTGACCACACGCCTGTGGACGGCCAGCCGACAGACTTTGCCAAACTGGCGGAGTTCGCCGGGCGGGGCGTTTTGGTCCTGCTCTCCGACAGCACCAACTCCACCGAACCGGGCACGACCCCTTCGGAGCAGGTCGTTACCGAGGCGCTGGACGACATTATGCGCCGGGCGACAGGCCGGGTGATTCTTGCCACATTCGCCTCCCTCATCTCCCGCATCCAGCAAGCGGTGGATGTGGCCCTCCGGTACGGACGCAAGGTCGCCATCGCTGGCGCGACCATGGCCGACAACGTCAAAATGGCCCTCCGGCTGGGATACCTGCGGATTCCGGAGGGAACGCTGGTCAGCCTGGGGGAGATGGAGAACCTCCCGCCCTCCCGCTGCCTGATCCTGGCGACGGGCGCGCAGGGGGAGCCCACCGCCGTCCTCACCCGCTTGGCCCTGGGCCAGCACCCCTCCCTGCGGGTCCGGCCAGGGGATACCGTCGTCCTCTCCTCCCATACCATCCCTGGTAACGAGGAACTGATCCACCGGGTCATCAACCGCCTCTTCCAGAAAGGAGCCGACGTCGTCTATCACCCCCTGGCACCGGTCCACGTCTCCGGCCATGCCAGCCAGGAGGAGCAGAAACTCCTGCTCAACATCCTCCGTCCCCGTAACTTCGTCCCTATCCACGGGGAACTCCGCCATCTGAAACAGCACGCCAAACTGGCGATGGGCCTGGGTATTCCGGCGGAGCGCATCGCCGTGGTGGAGAACGGCTATGTTCTCTCCTTCCGGGGCGACCAGATTCAGGTGGGGGAGCGAGTGCCCGGTGGCTACGTCTTCGTGGACGGAACGTGGGTGGGAGACGCCGTGGGCCCCGCGGTTATCCGGGACCGGGAGACGCTGGCGATGGCAGGAGTGTGCGTCGCCGCCTTTCACTACGATCCCCGACGGGGAACCCTGATCGGTTCGCCGCGGTTGACGATGCGGGGGTTTGTGGCCAGCCACGCCGCAGAGGAAATCCTGGCCGAGGCCCAGGACGTCGTCCGACGGGTTGTTCGGGACGTCCGACCTGGCACGCCGGCGGCAACCGTAGAACATCAGGTCCAATCGGCCCTGGCGGAGTTCTTCTACCAGCGCACCAAGAATCGGCCGGAAGTTATCGTCATTGCGGTCACGGATTGAGTTAGGGAGGTCAAAAGCAGAAAGATGAACGAGGAACAACCTTCAAAGGGGGACATCTCGCATTCTGCCCGCATTCTAATTGCGTACAAGGAGTTTCCGGCCCCATCGGTGGGCCATGCAGGGGGACAGGGGATTTTCCGATTGATTCAGACTCTGCACCAACGGGGCCACCGCATTACCCTGGTCGCCCGCCTGCGCAAGGAAGAAGAGCCCCTGGTCCAGGAGACCCTTCCTTATTGTGAACGTGTGGTCACTGTTCCCCACCATCAGGCCCTTTCCGGCCCCCTTCCCTTCCGAATCTTTCGGAGTTACCTCGCCCTGCGGCGGGCCGTCGCCCGCACCCTGCGGGAGACCCATCCGGACCTCCTTCTGGTGGAGTTTACTCAAACGGCCGTCTGCCTGCTGGGAGTGGGAAAACCCTTCGCTGCCCTGCGCCCCCACGACGTCAACTGGTTTCTGTTGGAACAACGCTCCAGTTACCAGCGGGGATTTCGCCGCTGGCTCACCCGCTGTCTGGCCCGACGGCTCCGCCCCCTGGAATCCTGGCTCTACCGCCGATACCGGCAGGTCCTGGCCATCTCAGAGGGAGACCGGCATCTCATCGCCCTCTACGCCCGACCCCGGCAGGTTCTGCTTCTGCCCTTGAACCCTGCCTTCAGCGATGGGTCGGAAGGACCATTGCCGGTGCCGCCGGGGCCCAACGTCCTCTTCGTGGGAGCGATGTACCGACGGCCCAATGTGGAGGCGATGGAGTGGTTCCTGGACCAGGTCTGGCCGCGGGTGCTGGAGAAGGTGCCGGAGGCCCGCTTCTACATCGTGGGCTCCGCGCCGCCGCCCTCCCTCCTGGCCCGCGCCGATGGGAAACGGATTTTCGTCTCCGGGTATGTGGGGGACCTGGCCCCCTGGTATCGGGCGGCGACGGTCTTCGTCTCCCCGTTGCGGGTCGCCGGGGGCCTGCTGCAGAAGGTCCTGGACGCGCTGGCGATGGGCGTGCCCGTCGTCGCCACGCCGGTCAGCAACCACGGTGTCGGGGCGATTCCGGGGGAACATCTGCTCCTGGCCGACGACCCGGAGGAGTTCGCCGACGCGGTGGTCCGGCTCCTGCGAGACCCCGACCTGCGAGAGCAGTTAGGACGGGCTGGGCGGGAGTTCGTCCTGGGGCGCTATAACCTGGAGGCCGCAGTGGCCCAGTGGGAGACCACCTGGCCCACGGCCCCCAAACCGAACCCCGGCTATTCCGTCGTGTTCTCCCGGACCCAAACCAGGTAAGGTCCCCACCCGGCCTCAATCGGTAGCCGGATAATCTCCGGAACCTCGTAGGGATGGTTTGCCCGGATGTAGGCCTCCACATCCGGGTAACGGGGGATTGTTGTTTTTGCCAGCAGGAGGTGCTCCGAATCCCGGCAGAGTTCCCCCTTCCAGGTATAGAAACTGGTGATGGGGAAGACTTGGACACAGGCGGCCAGTTTCCCGGAAACGAGCCCTTCCGCCAATCGGTGAGCCGTATCGGAATCCGGGACCGTGGTCAGAACAACGCAGAAATCCGCCATATCTCCTCCCGAATCCTGGGACTCAAAGGGCGGCTTCACCGCCGCTGTGAAACAGAATCTTCAATTTAGGAGAAACGGCATGCGCATCATCGCCAACGAGCCCTACATCCGACGCCGCGCTTTCATAGGACGTTACGCCAGTATCGCTGGCCTGATCGTCCTGCTGGTATCGTTCATTCTCTCTATTTTCTGGACCAGTCAGGCGACGTTGATCCCGCTGGCAATGTGGATAGCCCTGCTGGTTGGGGTGGGGCTTTCCATTATCGGAGGATATTATGCCGACCGGTTTGAGGGGCCTCGCGCTCATTACCGGGCCGTCCGGGAGGCGCTGAAAGGGCTGGACGACCGCTACATCCTTTTCCAGCATGTCCTGCCCTCCCCCCATGTCCTGCTGGGGCCGGACGGGCTCACCGTGCTGGTGGTCCGTTCCATCCCTGGCGAAGTGCGTTATGAGAACGGGCGGTGGAGATGGAAGCATCGGCTAAAGTTCCTGCGCGCGCTGGCAGGGCAGGAGGGGATCGGCGCACCCGAGGCAGAGGTAGCCTACGAACTCCAGCGGACAAGCAAGTATTTAGAGAAGATACTGCCGGGCGCCTCCATTCCGATACGAGGGGTAGTGCTCTTCACCCATCCCAACGTACAATTGGATGTGGAAGGAGCGCCGGTCCCCGTCCTGCGGGCGCGCAAATTCAAGGACTGGCTTCGGGGGCCGGGGGCCCAGAAGCCGATGCCCGGCGCCCTGCGGCGACAGTTGGAGGAAGCGCTGACGCGGCACACGGTTTAAAATTGGCCCGCGCCCATCGTGCCGGGCACCGGCCTCCACCCCAGGGCAAAGTAAACCCCTATGCCAAAAAGAGGTTCAGTTTTCGTTGGGGCGACAGGGTCGCCACAACGAAAATTTATTCTTTAAAAACTTCCGCTGGGCGGTGAGGGAGAGTCAGCCTGAAACCTCAACGCCGGGATAGGGCCCCGGAGAGCGCGATCAGCCCAATGGAGGCCAGGAGCATCAGGCTGGAGAGCGCGTTGATCTCCGGCGTCACCCCCAGTTTGATCATAGAGTAGACCCGGAGCGGAAGCGTCGTAGCGCCCGGCCCGGAGACAAAGAAGGCGATCACAAAGTCGTCCAGCGAGAGGGTGAAGGCCAGCAGCGCTCCGCCCAGAATCCCCGGCATCAGCAGCGGCAGCGTCACCCTCCGGAAAGTCTGCCACTCGTCGGCGTAGAGGTCCTGGGCCGCCTCCTCCAGCGAGATGTCAAAATAGGCCAGGCGGGCCCGCACCACCAGCGCTACGTAGGAGACGTTAAAGGCCACGTGGGAGACAACGATGGTCCCCACGCCCAGCGGAACGCGAGTGAGCACGAAGAAAAGCAACAGCATCACCGCCATCGCAATGTCGGGGATGATGATGGGCAGATAGAGCAGGACATCCATCAGCGGGCGGAAGCGAAAAGCGAACCGCTCCAGCCCCAGCGCAACGGCGGTCCCCAGAACGGTGGAGATGGCGGTAGAAGCCAGCGCGACGACCAGGCTGGTCCGCAGCGCCGCGCCCAGCGCGGCGTTAGAGAAGAGCGCCTCGTACCACTGGAGCGTGAACCCCCGCCAGAGGCCGCTGTAGCGGGAGGCGTTGAAGGAAAAAGCAACCAGGACCAGGATAGGCAGATAAAGAAAAACGTAGCAGAGGACGCCATGCGCCGTCAGCCCGTGGCGCAGAAGCCCTGAGGCCCTTCGGCTTCGGTTGCCCGCTCTTGCCTTATTCGGGAGTTTCACTCTTTCGCTCCTTGTAGTCGCTCCTTCGCTCTTTGGGAAGTCCACCCTTACCTGAAAAAGCCAACTTCAGATTCTCTCCCCGAAAAAAGCCAAACCCCAGGGGAGGGGGTAACGGCGAAGCCGCGGGGTGAGGAAGGCCGAGCAGATACCATCTGCGTTCACCCGCGTCCTCTTCCCCCTTCACCCCCCAGCCGGAAATAGGCCACGGTGGCCACCAACATCAGGGCCATCAGAACAAAGGACAGGGCCGACCCGAAGGGGTAATCCCGCGCCATCATAAACTGGGAGTAGATGACGTTGCCGATCATCACCGTGCGGGCCCCGCCCAGCAGGTCCGGCGTCACGTAGGCGCCCACGCAGGGGACAAAGACCAGGACGGAGCCGGTGATGAGGCCGGAGCGGGTCAGCGGGAGCACCACCCGCAGGAAGGCCCGGACGCGCGTTGCGTAGAGGTCCTGCGCTGCCTCCACCAGCCGGGGGTCCAGCCGCTCCACCGCCGCATAACAGGGCAGGACCATATCCGGCAGCCACGCGTAGACCAGCCCGACGATGACCGCTCCGTCGGTCCCGAAGAGGCGGAGGGGCGTGGAAGTGGCCTGCAGGAGGGGCTCCCAGAAGGGAGCCGGGATAGCCGCGGCCAACCAGGCCACCGCGGCGTGAATCCCCTCCGTCCACAGCACATTGATGGGCCCGTTATCCCGCAGGAGGAAAAGCCAGGCGTACATCCGGACCAGAAAGTTGGTCCAGAACGGGATGACCAGCAGGAGCAGGAACGCGTTGCGCCAGCGGGCCGGACGGGTGGCGATAAAGAAGGCCATCGGATAGCCGATGAGCGCACAGAGAACGGTCGCCGTGCCCGCAATGAAGAGCGTCCGCAGGAAGATGCGGAGGTACAGGGGGTCCAGGAGCCGGGCATAGTTCGCCAGCGTCGGCGTCCACTGGACTCCGCCGTAGGTCCCCCGCTGGCCGAAACTGATCGCGAAGACCAGCAGAAGTGGCAGGAGGAAAAAGATGACCAGCCACAGGAGGCTGGGAGAGATGAGGATCAGAAGGCGCAGGAGGTCACGACGCGTGCGGAGGGGTTGGGCCACGTCCACCTCCTACGCCACCAGTAGCCGGGCCGATTCGGGCCGCCAGGAGAGATAGACCGTCTCGTTTCGGAGAAAGTGGGGCGTGGAGCCGTTGCCGGTGTTGGGTGAACGGACCAGGACCGTCACCCGGTCGGCCATCCGGACCATATAGCGGATGTCGGCCCCGGTATAGACCACGTCCCGCACGATGCCGGGAATCGCCAGGGGACCAGGCGGCTGGGCGTGAAGGGAGATCCGCTCCGGACGGATGGCAACGGTCACCCGCTGGCCCACGCGGACCCCCTCCGGCACCGCCCCGCAGACCATCCGGGCCCCGTCCACTAAAACCAGCGCGTGGTGGTCCCAGACCTCCACCACCTTTCCCTCCAGCAGGTTGGTCTCCCCGATGAAGTCGGCCACGAACCGGCTGGCCGGACACTCGTAGATCTCCGCGGGCGTTCCCACCTGAAGGATGGCTCCCTGGTCCATCACCGCAATCCGGTCGGACATTGTCATAGCCTCTTCCTGGTCGTGGGTGACGTAGATGAAAGTGATGCCGACCTGCTGCTGGAGGTTTTTCAACTCCAGTTGCATTGCCCTGCGCAATTTCTGGTCCAGCGCGCCGAGGGGTTCGTCCAGCAGGAGGACGCGGGGGCGGTTGACCAGCGCGCGGGCCAGCGCGACCCGCTGCTGTTGCCCGCCGGAGAGTTCCCGCGGTCGGCGGCGCTCCAGCCCGGAGAGGCGGACCATCTCCAGGGCCTCGTGGACCTGTCTGCGAATCTCGTTTTCTGGGAGACGGCGCATCCGGAGGCCGAAGGCCACGTTCTCGTAGACGGTCATGTGTGGAAAGAGCGCATAGTTCTGGAAGACGGTGTTGACGGGGCGCCGATAGGGAGGCGTATCTCCCTGGAGTTCCCCGCCGATGTAGACCTCTCCCGCCGTCGGGAGTTCAAAGCCGGCGATGAGCCGCAGCGTGGTGGTCTTTCCACAGCCGGAGGGACCCAGCAGGGAGAAGAACTCCCCCTCCCGGATGCCCAGCGTCACGTTCCGGACGGCTGCGACGGAGCCGAAGAATTTGCTGACGTTCCTCAACTCTACCGCGTACTCCGCCATCTCTCCTCCTGCATCCGTAAGGTGGAGAAACGGGGGTTTTACGGCGGCTCGGGCCGCCGTAAAACCCCCGCATCTCCCCGGCTTACATAGGAAGCCCCCCTGTTCCGGAAGGGGGACTTCCGGAACAGGGGGACCCCGGCAAACGGCCATCCCTCCGATGGCCGGGCCATCACTGGCGCGTGACACCAGGCCGACGCGTCAGCCAGCATCTGCCGAGGGGTGCGCGCGATCACCTGTCCGCAGTCCAGGCCTGTATCTGCAGCATAACGCCGCCTTTGGAAAGGCTTTCGCGGCGACCGGAGGCCGCCGCAGAGTCCTCTATTCCTCCACCTCTATGCTCATCGCCACGGCCTCGCCGCCGCCCAGACAGAGCGTCGCCAGGCCGCGCCGAAGCCCCCGCTGCCGCAGGGCGTAGATCAGCGTCACCAGCACCCGCGCGCCGGAGCAGCCGATGGGATGCCCCAGCGCGATAGCACCGCCGTTCACGTTCACCCGGTCCCACGGAAGGCCCAACTCTTTCCCGTCCGCCAGGACCTGGGCCGCAAAGGCCTCGTTCACCTCGTAGAGGTCGTAGTCGTCCACCGAAGTCCCCGTCTTCGCCCAGAGTTTGCGGACGGCGAAGATAGGCGCGGTGAAAATCTTCAGCGGCTCCACCGCCGCCTGTGCCCACGCCAGGATTCGGGCCAGGGGCTTGAGCCCCAACTCCTGGGCCTTCGCCCGACTCATCACCACCACCGCCGCCGCGCCGTCGGTGATGCCGGGGGAGTTGCCCGCCGTCACGATGCCGTCGGGCTGGAAGGCCGGCTTCAGCCGGGCCAACGCTTCCAGGGAGGTATCCCGCCGCGGGCACTCGTCGGTATCAAAGAGAATGGGCGCGCCCTTCGCTTGCGGGACCTCCACCGGGACAATCTCCTCCTTGAACCGGCCCGCGTCTATGGCTGCGATGGCCTTCATATGGCTGTTGTACGCGTACTCGTCCAGTTCCTGGCGGGTCAGGCCATATTCCCGCGCGATCCACTCGGCCGCGTTCCCCATATGCCAGTTCTGGAAGGCGCACCACAGCCCGTCGTAGACGGTCGCGTCTATCAGTTTGCCGTCGCCCAGCCGGTAGCCAAAGCGGGCCTGCTTAAGGAGATAGGGCCCGTTGTTCATACTCTCCATTCCACCGGCGACGTAGACGTCCCCGTCGCCGGCGGCGATCATGGCGGCGGCCATCATCACCGCCTTGAGGCCGGAGCCGCAGATTTTGTTGATGGTCGTCGCCCCAACCGTTGCAGGGAGGCCAGCCTTAAGGGCGGCCTGTCGGGCCGGTGCCTGCCCCGACCCCGCCTGAATGACCTGGCCCATGATAACCTCATCCACCATCGCCGGGTCTATCCCGGCCCGCTCCACCGCGGCCCGGATGGCCACTCCTCCCAGTTCCGGCGCCGAAAGGGAAGCCAGCGTCCCTTGAAAGCGGCCGATCGGGGTGCGCGCGGCGGAAACAATCACAGCCTCGCGGGGGTTCATATCCGCCTCCTGGTCAATATAGATGACGCGCGCGTGCCGGGTGCGAACCTGTAGCGACGAAAAATTTACCACAAATGCTCAAAAGCGCAAGTGACCCAATTTCCCTTGTCATTCTCCCCCTTCTGTGCTACACTTTCAGCACGCGGTGAGAGGAACGTTTTGCAACGGGGCGACAGAAGTGCCCCAGCAAAACTATCTTCACAAAGGAGATTCAATGCCCGGCAGGAAGTGGCTCATTCTGATCCTGGCGCTCTCCCTGGTTCTGTTGACGGGAAGCCCTCTGCGGGCGGCCCCGTTGACCCAGGACAACGTCGTGGTCATCACGTACCCAACCAGCGGGACAACGGTCAGTGGCGTCGTTCAGATTCTGGGGACGGTGACCCATCCCAACTTTGACCGCTACAGCATCTATTATGCGCCGGGCCCGGCAGCGACAGCCACATCCCAGTGGCAGCCCGTCGTCCTGGACGTCCGGCAGCAGGTGGTCAACGGGGTCCTGGCCCAGTGGGATACGACCGCCATCGCGGAGGACGGCTCGCCCCTCATCCCCAACGGCGTCTACCATATGGTGCTCATCCGCTACCGGCAGGATGGGGCGACGGACTCCTTTTTTGTCAACAACATCATCGTCCAGAACGAGGCCGCCACGCCAACCCCCACGCCCACGGAGGAGGTTCCGGTCTTCCCGACCCCGGTATCCGAGACGCCGACGCCGGCGCCGGTGGAGACGTCGCCGGCGCCCACCCCTGCCCCCACGCCGACGCCCCGGCCCGGCGCCGTTGGAACCCCGACCCCGACCGCCGGGGGTGGGCGCATCCGGATAGACACCTCGCAGATGACGGGTGCCTTTCTGCGCGGTGCCCGCATCACCCTGCTCCTTTTCGGCCTCTGGGGCCTCTACCTGCTGGGCAAGGCCCTCTTTCGCTACTATCTCCGGAGCCGGAGACGGCAGGAGTGGGCCTCTTCCCCTCGCCGCTGGCAGAGGTAGGATTTGATGAGAAGAAAATCTTCCGCGCTTCACTTCCGGTCCGTACCGGAGGTCCTGGCCGCATTGCAGGATCCCTAACTATGAACTGATCCCATTCAGGTGTACATCCCGCAGACCTGGCCTGAACTGCGGGCAGTGCTGGAAGAGATGAGAGGGGAGGAATAATCGTACCTGAGCCGGAACAGGAGGCGGCGTGTACCTTCTGATTGGTCTGGGAAATCCCGGAGTCCGCTATGCCCGCAACCGGCACAACATTGGGTTTCAGTGCCTTCAGCGGCTGGCCGCGCGCCACGGCCTGGAGTTCACCCGCCAGCAGAAGAACGCGCGCATCGCTCAGGGAACCATCCTGGGCCAGCCGGTCCTGCTGGCCCTCCCGCAGACCTTTATGAACGAGAGCGGACGTTCCGTGGGCCCACTGGTCCAATTCTACAAGGTGCCCCTGGACCACCTGCTGGTGGTCTACGACGACCTGGACCTCCCTCTGGGAGTCCTGCGGCTCCGGCCCGACGGCGGAAGCGGCGGACACCGGGGGATGCAATCTATCATCCAGCACCTGGGCACCAACGCCTTCCCCCGATTGCGGCTGGGCATCGGCCGCCCACCGGGCGGGAAGGACCCCGCCGACTACGTGCTGGAGGACTTCCGTCCGGACGAAGAGCCCATCGTGGACGAGATGCTGGATCGCGCCGTCGCCGCCATTGGGTGTTGGCTCACGGAGGGCCTGGAGAAGGCGATGAGTTTGTACAATCGTCAGGAGGTGACGTGAGCACTCGTGTCCCCGTCGTGGAGAACATCCTGAGCGCCAACGACCGGCTGGCGGAGGCCAACCGGGCCCGCCTGGACGCGGCGGGAGTCTTCGCCATCAACCTGATGGCCTCCCCCGGAGCGGGGAAGACCAGCCTCATCCTTCGGACGATCCGGGCCCTGAAAGGCCACTGGCACATCGCTGTTGTGGAAGGGGACCTGGCCTCCACGCTGGACGCGGACCGGGTCGCCGCCGAGGGAGTTCCCTCCGTCCAGATCGCCACCGGCGGCGCGTGCCACCTGGACGCCGCAATGATCCAGAGCAGTTTGGACCAACTCCCACTGGAGGGAGTGGACCTGCTCATTGTGGAGAACGTGGGCAATCTGGTCTGCCCGGCGGAGTTCCGCCTGGGCGTTCACCGCAACGTCCTCATCGCCAGCGTTCCCGAAGGGGACGACAAGCCCTACAAGTATCCCCCGATGTACCGGGGGGTGGATGCCGTCGTCCTAAACAAGATAGATGTCCTTCCCGCCTTTGACTTTGACCTGGACTACTTCCGGCGGGGCGTGGAGGCCCTCAATCCAGGCGTCCGGATTTTCCCCCTTTCCTGCAAGACCGGCGAGGGGCTGGACACTTGGCTGACATGGCTGGAGGAGGAACTGAGAGCCTATAAGGAGCGGCAGAATGTGTCTGGGAGTTCCGGGACAGATCGTTGAGGTGTACGACGGCGGCTTGATGCGGATGGGAAAGGTGGACTTCGGGGGCATCGTCCGCGAAGTCTGTCTGGCCTACGTCCCGGAGGCCCAGGTGGGCGACTGGGTCGTCGTCCACGTGGGCTTCGCCATCAGCCGCCTGACCGAGGAGGAAGCCCAGGAGACGCTGCAACTTCTGGGCGAAATTCTGGCCTACGAGGACCTGCAGGAGCAGGAAGGAGGACGCTATGAACGGTGAACAGGCCTTCCTGGAGTGGCTCAAGGAGTGGGAGAAGAACCTCCCCTCTGTGCCGCTGACGTCGATCGTTCGGGACCCCTCCCGGACGGCGATCCTTTCGGTGGACCTGATCAAGGGGTTCTGCACCATCGGCCCCCTCGCCAGCCCGCGGGTGGCGGGCATTGTCCCGAACGTCGCCTGCCTCTTCATGCGGGCCTACGACCTGGGGGTCCGCCACTTCGTCCTGACTCAGGACGCGCACGACGCCGACGCGGTGGAGTTCGGCGCCTTCCCGGCCCACTGCGTCGCCGGGACGCCGGAGAGCGAGACGGTGGACGAACTGAAGGCCCTGCCCTTCTCCGATCTCTACGTCATCATCCCCAAGAAGTCCATCAGTTCCAGCATCGGCACCGACCTGATCCCCTGGCTGGAGTCTCACCCCGCGGTGAACACCTTCATCGTCGTCGGCGACTGTACCGACCTCTGCATCTACCAGGCGGCGATGTTTCTGCGGCTGCGGGCCAACGTTCTGGGGCTCAGGGACTTCCGAGTGGTCGTCCCCGCCGACTGCGTCCAGACCTACGACCTGCCGGTGGACGTGGCGCGCCAGATCGGCGCGATGCCCCACGACGGCGACCTGTTGCACCGGATTTTCCTCTACAGCATGGCCCTGAACGGCATAGAGGTGGTCGCAACCCTCTCCTGAAAGCGGGAAGCGCCACGGGCGGCGGGCGGCAAAGCCGCCCGCC
>JANXAH010000113.1 GCA_025062415.1 Anaerolineae bacterium
CCAGGACGGCGTCGGCGACGCCTTTCCAGTCCCGCTCCTGCGCTGCGGTGCGGAAATCCTCCTCGGCCCGCCGGAGGGCCTCGGCCAGCCTGCGTTCCCGTTCCCGCTCCGCCAGGAAGTTCGCCGCTCTCTCCACGGCGATTCGGGCCACCCTCGTTTCGGGCACGCCGAAGTCTCCCAGCACCTCCAGCGCCGCGGAGACGATCCGCTGGGCTTTCTCCAGGTCGCTCCGGGATGGCGACGTTCCTGGTTCCATAGCGCCCCTTTCCTCATCGGCGGAGAGCGCAGAGAACTGAGTATATCTGAAAAAGCCAAGTCGCGCAGGCGGTTGGCCTTTGCGCGTTGCAGGCCTGGTGGCCTGCGTTACCCGCCGCGCGGGCTGTTAGCCTGTGTGCGTCGCAGGCCTGGCGGCCTGCGTTACCCGCCGTGCGGGCGGTTGGCGTGTGTGCGTTGCAGGCCTGGCGACCTGCGTTACCCGCCGCGCGGGCGGTTGGCGTGTGTGCATTGCAGGCCTGGCGGCCGGCGTTGCCCGCCGCGCGGGCGGTTGGCCTGTGTGCGTTGCGGGCCTGGCGGCCTGCGTTACCCGCCGCGCGGGCGGTTGGCCCGTGTGCGTTGCAGGCCTGGCGGCCTGCGTTACCCGCCGTGCGGGCGGTTGGCCTTTGCGCGTTGCAGGCCTGGCGGCCGGCGTTACCCGCCGCGCGGGCGGTTGGCGTGTGTGCGTTGCAGGCCTGGTGGCCTGCGTTACCCGCCGCGCGGTCGGAGGGAAGGAGGGGATTTTGAAGGCGATTTCGCCGTCCCCCACAATTCCTTCTGCTCTCCCTTCCCCTCTCTCCCTGCGGTAGAAATGTTCAGGCGAGCGCGTTCCCCAGAACTTCCCCGACCCGCAGGACTTCCTCTTCCGTATTATACCCGTGGGGGCTGACGCGAATGTAGGACTCCCGGAGCGACACTGCTACCTTCGCCTCCTTCAGGCGGGCATGCGCCTTTTGCGGGTCCCCCGGCACCGCAAAGGAGACGATGGCCGACCGGTGGCGTGGGTCCAGGTTGCTGACAACGGTGTATCCCCGTCGCTGGAGGTCCTCTATCAGCAGGTCGGTCAGATGAAGCGTCCACTGATGAATGTTTTCCACGCCCACCTCTGTCAGCAACTCTATCGCCGCCATCAGACCCGTCATCCCGACCAGGTTGGGCCCGCCCAGGTCAAATCGGTGGGCGTCGGGCAGGAAGGTCAGGTCGTACTGACGCCACTCCTGCCAGTTGACCACGCTCAGACACCCCGCCATCGGCGGCATCATCTCGTCCAGCCGTTCCCGCCGACAGTACAGGAAGCCGATCCCCACCGGCCCCATCAGCCACTTGGGCCCACCACAGGCCAGAAAGTCAATCCCATAGGCCTGAACGTCCATTGGGATAGCCCCCAGGGATTGAATCCCATCCACGATGAAGTACGCGCCATGCTCCCGACACCACTGGCCGATGGCCGCCAGATCGGTCCGGAAGCCCGTCAGGAACTCCACCGAACTGACCGCCACCGCGCGGGTCCGCCGGTCGGCGTACCGCTCCAGCGCTTCCACGGTCAGACCGCCGTCGTCGTTGGGGATGCAGCGGGCCTCCACCCCCTTCTGCCGCTCCAGCAGCATCCAGGGGTAGACGTTGGAGGGGAACTCCATGTCGCAGAAGAGGATGTTGTCGCCGGGGCGGAAAGGGAGGGACTGGGCAACGAGGTTGAGGCCGTGGCTGGTGTTCTGGACGATGGCGATCTCTTCGGGCGCGGCGTTGATGAATCGGGCGACCGTTTTGCGCAGCCGTTCCGGGATTCCCTCCTCCTCCCGGTCCATAAACCCGAAGGTCACCAGCCGGTTGTCCAGATACTGGACCATCGCGTCCCGAACCCGACGGGGGAGGGGAGAGATAGCCGCGTGGTCCAGAAAGGTGCAGACGGAGGTAACAGCACTCATCTCGTCCCGCAGACGCTGCAGTGCAGGGGCGAAGGCACTCACACTATCCCTCCTGAGGAGAAAGTCATCGGGCGGGGTGTCTTGTTCTTCCGGGACCGAGCAATGCCCGAAAATCTTTGTATTGGAGCCGGAACGTTCACATCGGGGTTTAAATTGTTTTGGCAAACCACCGGGTAACTCGTTCCAGAATCGTTTCGGCAACGGCCCCCTTGCTCATCAGCGGCAGTCGCTCCACACCCCCCTCCCGGTCCAGAAGCACGACCCGGTTGGTCTCTGCAGCGAAGCCTGCGTCTGGGGCAGTGATGTCGTTGGCGACGATGAGGTCCAGCCGCTTGGCCTCCAGTTTGGCGCGGGCGTTCTCCAGCAGGTCCTGGCTCTCCGCGGCGAATCCCACAACGACCCGCGGGAAGCCCGTTTCGGCCCGCCTCTGGGCGACTGCGGCCAGGATGTCCGGCGTCCGCTCCAGGCGGAGGGTCAGGTCCGCCGTCTTCTTGATTTTGTGGGGCGACGTTGCGGCGGGGCGATAGTCGCCGACAGCGGCGGCCATCAGCAGGATATCGGCGTCCGCCGCGGCCTCCAGGACCGCGTCCAGCATCTCCTGAACCGAGACCACGTTCACCCGCCGCGCGCCGACAGGGGTGGAGAGGGAGACGGGGCCCGTGATGAGGGTCACAGAAGCCCCGCGGTCCAGCGCGGCCTGGGCCAGCGCGAAGCCCTGTTTGCCGGAGGAGGGGTTGGAGATGAAGCGGACGGGGTCTATGAACTCCCGCGTCGGCCCGGCGGTGACGACGACCTTTCGTCCGGCCAGGGGGCCGCTCTTGCCCAGGACCAGCCGGATGTGGCCCAGGATCTCCTCTGGCTCCATCATTCTTCCTTCCCCTTCCAGGCCGGAGGCCATCCGACCCCGGACGGGCCCAGCGAAGTGGACGCCGCGGGCCCGGAGGGTCGCGACGTTGGCCTGGGTGGCGGGGTGGCTCCACATCCCCGCGTCCATCGCCGGGGCCAGCAGGACAGGACAGGTGGCGGCGAGGGCGAGGGTGGTGAGGAGGTTGTCGGCCAGGCCTGCGGCCAGTTTGGCGATGGTATTGGCCGTCGCAGGGGCGATGACCAACAGGTCCGCTGCGTGGGCCAGGCCGACGTGGGCAATGTGGGTGGGGAGGCCTGCGCCGCCTGTCCGCCACATATCGGTGTAGGCGGGGCGGCCGGTGAGGGCCTCAAAGGTCAGCGGGGCGACGAAGCGGGTCGCCGCCTCGGTCATCACCACGTCCACTTCTGCGCCCATCTGGGTGAGGTGGCTGGCGAGGGTGCAGACTTTGTAGACGGCGATGCCGCCGGTGACGCCCAGCAGGATGCGCTTGCCTTGCAGCAGAGGGACTTTTTCCATCGCGGTCCTCCTGGCGAGAACGAAGGCGGTGCGGCGGCGGCCCGAAGGGCCGCCG
>JANXAH010000258.1 GCA_025062415.1 Anaerolineae bacterium
GGACTTGTGGACCGCATGATTCGGGCCATTCTGGCGATTGTTCTCCTGGTGGTGGGGTTGGGCCCTCTGGGAGGCCTTCAGGGGGGCGTGCTGGGAATTGTCCTGGCCGTTATCGGGCTGATCCTGGCCTTCACCGCCGCAGCCCGTACTTCTCCGTCTGCCGTGGACCTGCAAACTGCGCTGGACATTCAACCCGGAGAACTGATCGCCCTGGTCGGCGCGGGAGGCAAGACGACGACTATCTGGCGCTTGCTCCGCTCCCTCGTCGCTCAGGGAGAGCGCGTGGTCTTCACCACCACCACGCACATTTTCAAGCCCCGGCAGGCCCCCCTGCTTCTGGACCCCTCTCCGGACCCTGCCCTGATCGCGATGGTCCTGGTGAAATGGAAGGCCATCCTGCTGGCCGCAGGTCTGGGGGAAGAGGGGGAGCCCCAAATGGCTGCGCAGGCCCCCTATCCCGCCACTCCGCGCAAACTGGTCGGCCTGGACCCGGATGTTGTCAGCGACCTGGCCCAGCGGCTCCCCGGCGTAACCTGGCTGGTGGAGGCCGACGGTGCTAAAGGCCGAGGGCTGAAGGCCCCCGCTGACCATGAGCCGGTTATCCCCCGAAGCAGCCAGCGGGTCATTATCGTGGGCAATTTGGATGTCCTGGGTCTTCCCCTGGATGAGACTACCGTCCACCGGCCCGAACGGGCGGCCGCGCTCCTGCGCATTCCCGTTGGAACGCCAATTACCCCCGAAATCGTCTCCGGCCTGATAGGGCACGCCCAGGGCGGGCTGAAGGGGATCCCTCCGGAGGCCACTGCAGTCGCCCTGCTCACCCAGCGGGGAGAGCGCCCCAGGCCGGAAGCGGACGCAATTGCTCGTCACCTGCTGCTGGGGCGCCGCATCGGCCGGGTCGTTCTGGCGAACCTACGCGCTCCCCATCCCGTTCTGGAGGTCTGGCGATGAGTCTCATCGGTGCAATCGTGCTGGCCGCCGGAGGCTCCACCCGCTTCGGTGAGCCCAAGCAACTGTTGGACTGGCACGGCCTCCCGATGGTTGCCCACGTCGCCGATCAGGCGCTTGCGGCGGGGCTGGAGCCTGTCGTGATCGTCGTCGGCTACCGGGCTGAGGAAGTCCGGGCCGCGCTGGCCGACCGTCCCGTCCGTCTGGCGACCAACTGGCGATGGGAGGAAGGGCTGAGTACCTCCGTTCAGGCAGGCCTGGCCGCGCTCCCTCCGGAAACTGAGGCTGTCGTCTTTCTCTCCTGCGACCAGCCTCTCGTCTCCGCTGACCTTCTGCAGCAACTGGTCGTTCGCTTCCGGGAGACGGGGGCTCCCATTGTCTGCGCAGCCTACAGAGACCTGCGAACCACTCCGGCCCTCTTCGCCCGCTCCCTGTTCCGGGAGTTTTTTGAGATAACAGGAGACCAGGGAGGACGGGTCCTGATGGCCCGCTACGCCGACCGAGTGATACCGGTGGAAGTACCCAGCCCCCTCTTGTTGGCAGATTTGGACACCCCGGAGGCCTATCGGGAACTGCGGGAACAGACGGTGTCCCCCTCTCCGGAGAGCGTCCTGCGTCGCCTTCGCCACCTGGTCGTAGATATGGATGGTGTCCTCTGGCGGGCCGACGAGCCAATGCCTGGCCTGGGGGAGTTCTTCGGATTTTTGAGGGAGGCTGGCATTCGCTTTGTCCTGGCAACCAACAACGCCAGCAAGCGGCCTGAGGAGTACCAGGCGAAACTGGCCCGGTTTGGGGTGGAGATCCCTGTGGAGACCATTCTTACCTCCGCTGAGGCGGCCGCGGCCTATCTGGCCTCCCAGGCCCCTCCAGGGACCCGTGTGTATGCTATTGGGGGGAGTGGCGTTCAGCACGCGCTGGCAGCGCGGGGATTCGTCCTGGCCGAAGAGGGAGCGGAATACGTGGTTGTGGGCTGGGATCCTGACCTGCACTGGCGGAAGATGGCGAAGGCATCGCTCCTGCTTCAGCGGGGCGCACACTTCATCGGCACCAATCCCGACCTTACCTATCCTACTCCGGAGGGATTGGTTCCGGGCAACGGGACCAATCTGGCGGTTCTGGAATTGACGACAGGGGTCAAACCCCTGATCATCGGGAAGCCGGAGCCGTGGCTCTACCGGGCTGCGCTGGAACGGATGGGCGCGACGCCGGAGACAACGGCCGCGCTGGGGGACCGATTGGATACGGACATTCTGGGTGGAAAGCGGGCAGGGCTAACAACCATCCTGGTCCTCTCCGGAATCACTACCCCGGAGGACCTGGCTCGCTCTTCCCTCCGGCCCGATCTCGTTTTCCGAGACATTGCGGACCTGACGGCCTGCTGGCGGGAAGCGCTTTTCGCCAGCTGAGGTCAGCCTTCCCCGGGCCTTCAGCCAGCGGTCGGCTTCCCAAGCATGCCTTTACTGCGGCGGCGGCCCGCCCCTTGGGGGCGGGCCGCCGCCGCAGAACCCCTACACCTCCACGTCCGCTTCCTCCAGCACGACCTCCTCGCCGCAGGAGACGCAGCGGGCAACTCCCCGTCGGGCCTCCACCATCAGCCCGTCACAGGCCGGGCACGGGAACGGCAGCGGCCGCTGCCAGACCCAGAAGTTGCAGGTCGGATAGTTCACACACCCGTAGCCAACCCGCCCCTTCCGGGTCCGCTTCTCCACCAAGTCGCCGCCGCACTGGGGGCACGTCGCTCCCACCTTCTCCTGCCAGGGCTCAGTGTAGCGACACTCCGGAAAGCGGGAACAGCCAATGAATTTCCCGTACCGGCCCCAGCGGACCGTCAGCGGCGCGCCGCACTCGGGACAGTTCCGGCCCACTTCGGTGCTCTCTACCTCCACTTTCTCAATCCGCCGCTCCGCCTCCTCCAGTTGGCGGGCGAAGGGAAGGTAGAACTCCCGCACCACGGGCACCCACTCCCGTCGGCCCGCCGCAATCTCGTCCAGTTGCTCCTCCATCTGGGCGGTAAACTCGTAGTCCATCACCTCCGGGAAGTGCTCCACCAGCAGATCGTTGACCAGGAACCCCAGTTCCGTAGGAACCAGCCGGCGGCCCTCCCGGCGGACATATCCCCGCTGCTGGATGGTCGCCAGAATGGGCGCATAAGTGGAGGGGCGGCCAATGCCGTACTCCTCCAGCGCCCGCACCAGCGTCGCCTCGGTGTAACGGGGCGGCGGCTGGGTGAAATGTTGCTCCGGAATCAGCCGCACCAGGTCCAGCACCTCCCCGACCTGAAGCGGTGGAATCTGCTGGATAGGCTCTTCCTCCTGCACGTCCTCGTCCTTTGCCTCCTCGTAGACGATAAGAAAGCCGGGGAACCGCAGGGTGGACCCGGTAGCGCGGAACAGGTAGGGCTTCTCCCCATCGGCGGGGCCAGCCTCTATATCCACCGCCACCGTATCGTAAAGGGCCGGAGGCATCTGGCTGGCGACAAACCGCTGCCAGATTAACTGATAGAGCCGGTACTGGTCGCGGGTCAACTGATCCTTGATGGCGTCGGGCTCTCGGAAGACTGAGGTGGGGCGGATAGCCTCGTGGGCCTCCTGTGCGCCCTTCGTCTTCGTCTTGTAGACCGGAGGCTGAGGCGGGAGGAAACTTTCCCCGTATCGCTGGGCGATGTACTGACGGGCCTCCTGCTGAGCCTGTTCCGCCACGTTGGTGGAGTCGGTGCGCATATACGTGATGAGGCCCACCGGCCCGCTCCCGTCCAGGTCAATCCCCTCATAGAGCTGCTGGGCGATGCGCATCGTCCGGGTAGCGGTGAAGCCCAACCGTCGGGAGGCCTCCTGCTGCATGGTGCTGGTGGTGAAGGGAGGCGCAGGCTGGCGTCGCCGCTGGCCCTCTTTGACGGAGACGACCACGTAGACCGCCCGCTCCAGTTCCTCCACCACCGCGCGGGCAGCCGGTTCATCCTTCAGATTGACCTCCTCCCCGCGAATGCGGTGGAGTTTCGCCAGGAAGGAACGGCGCCGGGCCTCGCGCTTGGCCAGTTCTGCCTGGATAGACCAGTACTCTTCGGGGACAAAATTCTGGATTTCCCGCTCCCGCTCCACGACCATCCGGACGGCGACAGACTGGACCCGTCCGGCGCTGAGGCGGCTGCGGACCTTGCGCCACAGGAGCGGGCTCAGGCTGTAGCCGACCAGCCGGTCCAGGATGCGCCGGGCCTGCTGAGCGTTGACCAGGTTCATATCAATCCCACGGGGATGGGCAAAGGCCTCCTCAATGGCCGACTGGGTGATCTCGTGGAAAACAACGCGACGCAGTTTCTCGGGACGGATGCCCGTTACCTCGGCCAGGTGCCAGGCGATGGCCTCTCCCTCCCGGTCGGGGTCGGTCGCCAGGTAGACCTCCGCGGCTTTCTTCACCTCTTCGGCCAGTTCTTTCACCACCTGCTTCTTCTCGTTGGGCACGCGGTAGGTGGGCTGGAAGCCGTTCTCCACATCTACCGAAAGGGAAGAGCGAAGCAGGTCCCGAACGTGGCCCACCGAGGCCCGGACTGTGTAGCCCCTGCCCAGGAATCGGCCCACCGTACGGGCCTTGGCGGGGGATTCCACAATGACCAGCCTTCCTTCCGGCTGGGGAGGCGGGGGCGGGTCCATTCCCTCGTGGGCGGGCGTGGCGCCCATCCGGAAGAGCGTCGTCCCGCAGACGGGGCAAGCCCCCTTTGTAGCGGGGCGTCCCGCAGCCGTGAAGACCGGTTGGGGGTCTTTCAGAGGTCGTTTCTCCTTACAGCGGACGCAATAAGCTTCCAGCGTCGTCTCCGTCACAGACACAGCCTCCTATCTAATGTAACTGGGCCGCCGGAAGCGGCCCGGCTTCCACTTATACCCTGAAGACGGGGTTTTGTCAAGACCTGATGGTTAGGCTTGACAATTGGCTTTTTTGTGGCATAGTAACAGTGTACCAATTCTCGGAAGAGGACGAGTATCTGTTGGCGGATGACCAGGAACTGCGCACAAAATTAATCCCTGGCCTGGCTGCCCGGATTGGAGGAACGCAAACCATTGGCCCCTCGTCCCCTCCCGAAACCTCCGAGGCGGATCTTCAAACGCGCCAGATACCCGCCCCCTCCGCCCCCGCAGCAGGGACTTCCATACCCGCTCCCTCCGCCCCCGCAGCGGCAGTTTCGGTGTCTCCCCCCCGCAAAGAAGGACGGCTGGCGCCCGGCACGGTACTTCAGAACCGGTACAAAATCCTGGGGGTCCTGGGCGCTGGTGGGATGAGCACGGTCTACAAGGCCCAGGACCTCCGGTTTCCCAAAGTGACCCGCCTTTGCGCGGTCAAGGAGATGACCAACACAGCCACAGACCCCAAAGTGCGGGCCATTATGATGCAGAACTTTGAGCGGGAGGCCAGCATTCTCGCCACATTGGACCACCCGGCCATCCCCAAAGTCTACGACTATTTCATAGAAGGCGACCACGCCTATCTGGTTACCGAACTCGTCTCCGGCAAGGACCTGGAGGCACTCCTGAACGAAACCGAGGGGTTTTTTCCGGAACACCTGGTCGTCCAGTGGGCCGTCCAGATCTGTGATGTCCTGACCTATTTGCACACTCACAAGCCCAACCCCATTATTTTCCGGGATATCAAACCCTCCAACATTATGATTGACAACCAGGGGCGCGTCCACCTGGTAGATTTTGGCATCGCTAAAGTTTTCCAGAGCGGCGAGAAAGGTACGATGATCGGGACGGAGGGCTATTCCCCTCCGGAGCAGTATCGGGGCATCGCGGAGCCCCGCACCGATATCTACGCTTTGGGGGCTACTCTCCACCACCTGCTGACCAAGCAGGACCCCCGATTGGAGCCGCCCTTTTCCTTTCACAAACGGCCCATTCACCAGTATAACCCGGCGGTCTCCGCCGAACTCCAGGAGATTATCTACCGGGCTCTGGAATACGATATCCAGCGACGCTTCGGGTCCGCCGAGGAGATGAAGCGCGCCCTGCTGGGCCTGAAATCCGCTCGCGGCGTCACGGCCCTCTACGCTCCCAGCGGGGAGACCGCCGCGATAGCCAGCGTCAAGGCCATCTGGCAATTCGCCTGCGAAGACGAGGTCCGTTCCAGCCCCACTGTACACAACGGCGTCCTCTACGTGGGCGCCTACGACCACAACCTCTACGCCCTGGACGCGGAAACGGGAAAGTTCCTGTGGAAATACGCGGCCGAGGGGGGCATCGCCTCCTCCCCAGCGGTCGCGGAGGACCGTGTTTTCTTCGGCTCGGTTGACCAGGTTATCTACGCTGTCCATGCCGGGACAGGCCGTCTGGCCTGGACCTGCCCAACGAAGGGCCGCATCTACTCCTCCCCGCGCGTACAGTTCGGCCATGTCTTCATCGGGTCCGACGATCGCCGGCTCTACGCGGTGAACGCGCTGACCGGGCGGCTGGCCTGGAGTTTTGAAAGCGAGGGCGCAATTCGCTCCACTCCCGCTGTCACCTCAGAGGCTATCTACTTTGGCGATGAAAGCGGCGTGCTGAACGCGGTGGACATTAGCGGGCGGCTCCTCTGGCGCTTTCGAGCCCGGCGTGCCCTCACCTCATCCCCGCTGGTTGACAACGACCTGCTGTATGTGGGCTCTGCAGATTGGTTTGTCTACGCCATAGACCTGCGCGCGGGCTGGATGGTCTGGCGCTACCGGACAGATGGCCCGGTCGTCTCCTCTCCAGCCCTGGGAGGGAGCATCCTGTATATTGGCTCGGCCGACGGCCATCTCTACGCCCTGGATGCCAACGAGGGGCGTCTGGTCTGGAAATTCCGAACCGGAGGGCAGGTCACTTCGTCTCCAACTGTGCACGGAGACGCGGTCTACGTTGGCTCGGTGGACGGAGGGGTCTACTGCATAGATGCCCGGACGGGCCAGTTGCGCTGGCGCTTCCAGACAGGGGGCCCGGTCGTCGGTCGGCCCTGCGCGGCGGGAGACATCATCTACGTGGGCTCGCTGGACCACAACGTCTACGCGCTGGCCCCGTGAGCACGACAGGCCTATCCCGTTCTGAGACGGAGAGCGATGGACCTTCTTAGAAATCTGTTTCGCCGCTGGCGGCGAGAGGAACGGCGCCCGGAGGCTCCCCTACTCCCCACACCTCCCACTCCCTCTGGGCCTCCCCGGCCTACACGGACGCGAATGGAGGTGGGCTGGGCCACCCACATTGGACAACAGCGGAAATTGAACGAGGACGCCCTTCTGATCTTGGAGGCCTGGCAGGAAGGTCATCATTCCCTGCCCCCCTTCGGTCTCTTCATCGTCGCCGACGGGATGGGGGGCCATCTTTCCGGCGAAATCGCCAGCGCCCTGGCTGCCCGTACAGCGGCCTCCTTTATCCTTCAACACGTCTATTTCTCCTTTCTCCACCGCCGGGAACAGAGGGCTAATCAGCCCTCGCTCCAGGAAATTCTGAGCAGCGCGATCCGAGCCGCTCACGAAGTGGTCACCGCCCAGGTGCCCGGAGGCGGAACGACCCTTCTCTGTGCACTGGTACTGGGCAACAGCGCCTATATCGCCAATGTCGGCGACAGCCGGGCCTATCTTCTGAACTCAACCAGCGCCCGGCAAATCACCCGGGACCACTCCGTCGTGGACATCCTGGTGGAGATGGGCCAGATGAGTCCGGCGGAGGCCCTCCATCACCCTCAACGCAACGTCCTTTATCGGGCCGTGGGCCAGCCGGGCCCCCTGGAGGTAGATACCTTTCGCTGCTCACTCGTGCCGGGGGAGACCCTTTTGCTCTGCACCGATGGCCTCTGGGAGATGGTGCCTGAGGAGGAAATCGTGAAAACCGTTGCCAACGCTCCCTCCGTTCAGGCTGCATGCGAAAAATTGATAGAAAAAGCCAACGAGGCAGGAGGGAAAGACAACATTAGCGTTATCCTTGTAGCGCCTCCGGATTCCTCTGGGGAGTAAAGTATGCCCGAGGAAGAAAAAGACTATTACGCTATATTAGGAGTTCCGCCAACGGCCACCCAGGAGGAAATTCGCCAGGCCTATCGGAGACTGGCTCGCCGGTACCATCCCGATAGCCATTCCGAGGAAGCCTCCGCGGAAAAGTTTCAGGAGATCCGGGAGGCCTATAGCGTTCTGGGCGACCTGGGCCGGCGGCAGGCCTACGACCGGCGGCGGGCTGAACGGGGTCGGGATGTGACGGTCGCGCTGGCCTGGGACATTCAGGTCAGCCGCCAGACCCTGCTGGCGATCCCGGAGGAGCAGATGCTCTATCTTTTGGTAGATATCCGGCCCTCCGGGAAGACCGCTTTCAAACGGGTCCCGCTGAACATCTGCCTGGTCATTGACCAGAGCACCTCTATGGACGGGGACCGGTTGAACCACGTTAAAATCGCTGCCCACTACATCATTGAAGAACTGGAAAAGGACGACGTCCTGGGCGTCGTCTCTTTTAACGACCGGGCTACCGTGATGTTCCCCAGCGACCGTCTGAAGGACCGGCAAAGGGCCCATGCCCGTGTCTCCTCCATCTGGGCCAGCGGTGGGACGGAAATCCTTCAGGGCCTGCGCGCCGGCTTAGAAGAGATCCGGCGCTTTCACACCCGAGAGACCATCAGCCACCTGATTCTGCTGACCGATGGGCGAACCTACGGCGACGAGCAGGAGTGCCTCTCAGAGGCCCGTCGTGCGGGCCTGGAAGGAATAGAGATCAGCATCCTGGGAATTGGCGAGGATTGGAACGAACATTTCCTGGACCAGTTGGCTAAACAGGCCGGAGGGACGACCACGTATATTGCCTATCCCCAGCAGATTCGCCCGGTGCTTCAGGACCTGATCCAGCGCCTCTCCGCGCTGATGGCCCGGAACGTCACCTTGACCGTCCATCCCACCGAACGGGCCCGTGTGGAGGCCGTCTTCCGGACCGCTCCATATATGGAAACCCTCTCTCCGACCGACCATACCTACTCGTTGGGCAACCTGATGGCCGGAAAATCCATGCAGGCCCTGCTGGAGATCGTCGTCCGGGAAAGCCAGCCCGGTTTCCACCCCCTTCTCCATCTGGAAATGCAGGCGGAGGTGCCTGGGCTGAACCGTCAGGAACGACTGGTCCTGGACCTGGAACGGGAGTTCGTCACCGAACTGGTGGAGGAGCCCGTCCCCCCAACGCTGGTGAAAGTTTTGAGCCGTCTGACCATCTTTCGCATGCAGGAGCAAGTCTGGAAAGCCCTGGATGAAGGGCGCACCGACGAGGCTCGGCGCCGCCTGGAGACTATCGCGACCCGGCTGCTGGACCTGGGGGAGCCTGAACTGGCCCATACAGCCCTTTTGGAGGCTGGTCGGCTTGCCCAGAGAGGACAGATGTCCAGCAGAGGACAGAAGGCTATCCGCTATGGCACGCGGAGCCTGGGGCTGAAGGAGGGTATGTGGCCATGATAGAATGCCCGTCCTGCGGAAAAGCACACCGCCTGGGCACCCTGTTCTGCACCGAATGTGGCACCTATCTGCCAACGGGGCAAACCCTTCGCACCGAACCCTTCCCGACCGACGAACTCTCTCCCCCTCGCGCGGCCGTCTGGCAAGCAGAAAGCGTAGAGAGCGAGGACATTACCCCCTATCCCGTTCGGATTCACGTCCTGGAGACGGGACGGGAAATTATTCTCCCTGCTCTCCCCGAACTTCTGCTGGGGCGAATGGATCCCCGGCACGGCATTTTTCCCCACGCGGACCTCAGCCCTGACCGGGCGCTGGACCTGGGAGTCTCACGTCGGCACGCCCGCATTCTCCAGCAACGGGGAAGGGCCTATCTGGAGGACCTGGGAAGCGCCAACGGAACTTACCTGAACGGGGAGCGGCTGACCCCCTACGTCCTCTATCCCCTTCCCCGTCAGGCTGAGGTCCAGTTGGGTCGCCTGCGGCTGCAGATCACCCTTGGCGACTAACGGAGGTCCTGCCTATGCCGATGACTGTTATGATCCATATGCTGAACGAGGACCCAATTGTCGCCGAGATTGAGCGGCTTCCGGAACCCGGCGACCAGTTCCTGGTCTGCGAGAATCCCCGCCGCCGGGACGGACGGGAAGTCTCCTACCTGCTTCCCGAGGTCCGTTCCCTCATCGTCCCCTGGCACCGCATCCACTGCGTGGAGATTCTGCCAACGGGCGAGGAAGAGAAACTCGTGACCTTCGTGCGCGAATGACGCCGATGGAAAAACAGCCCGGTCCCCTCATCCTGATCGTAGACGACGAGGAAAAAATCATCCGCTTCGTCCAGATTAACCTGGAACTGGAGGGATTCCGGGTCATCAGCGCCACATCTGGCCTTCAGGCCCTGGAGCGGGTCCGCTCCGACTTCCCTGACCTCGTCCTGCTGGACGTTATGATGCCCGACCTGGACGGCTTTGAGGTCCTGCGGCTGATTCGGGAAATCTCGGACGTCCCGGTCATTATGCTCACGGTCCGTTCCGACGAGGAGGACGTTGTCCGGGGGCTGGAACTGGGCGCCGACGACTACATCACTAAACCCTTCAGCGTCCGCGAACTGACCAGCCGCATCCGGGCTGTGTTGCGCCGGGCCGGGCCGGGCCCGGCTCCGGAGTCCGCCATCCTGAAGATTGACGATTACCTCAGCGTGGACTTCAATACCCGTGAGGTTATTGTCGGAGGGGAGCGGGTCAAACTCCGTCCCACCGAGTTTCGCCTGCTCCGCCACCTGATAGAGAACGCCGGCTGGGTCGTCCCCTACGAGACCCTCCTGGCCAAGGTCTGGGGACCAGCCTACCGGGACGAAGTCCACTATCTCCGGCTCTATATCACCTACCTGCGCCAGAAGATTGAGCCGGACCCGGCGAACCCCCGTTACATTTTCAATGTGCGCGGCGTCGGCTATCGCTTTCGGGACTTCCGACGTCCGGAGCGCGAGGAGAATCCATCGGAACAGGAGTAACCTATGGCCTACAAAGTCGTGATCACAGGCGCATTCAACACCGGTAAGAGCACTTTTATCAGTACGGCTTCGGAAATCCCCGTTGTCAGCACCGATAAACCGATTACGGATAGCCTGGTCACCATCAAGGAAACCACCACCGTCGCTCTGGATTACGGAAGAACGACGGTCCGTGGGTGCATTTTCCACCTCTTCGGGACTCCCGGGCAGGAGCGGTTTGATTTTATGTGCGACATCCTGAGCCAGGAAGCGGACGCGTACCTGATTCTGGTGGATAGCACGGATCGGTCCACCTTGACCTTCGCCCGGCAGGCCCTGCGCCAGGTATCCCGCTGCCGTGCCCCATATCTGATTGTAGCGACCAAGCAGGATGGACTGAGGCCGATGTCCATTGAGGCCATCGCAAACTCCCTGAAACTTCCCTCCGTGGACCAGGTCGTCGCCTGCGACCCCCGCCAGAAGGAAAGCGTCTACGCCGTCCTGGAACGGCTGTGCTCCCTTCTGGAATAGGTTGCGCGCAGATCAGCGCGGGTTTAGGCATCTCCTTATCTGCGTCTATCTGCGCCCTCTGACTCTGATATGAAAAACCTTTTCCAGAGCCTGGCCCGGACCCGAAACACGGTCTTTAGCCGCATCGCCTCCCTTCTGGGGGCCAGCGAACTCACCCCCCAGGTCTGGGAGGACTTGGAGGCCCTTCTCATCCAGGCCGACGTCGGCGTGGAGACGACGGTGGACCTGCTGGCGCGCCTGAAAAAGCGCGCCGATGCAGAGGCCATCCTCCGTGCCGACCGGCTGCGGGAAGCGCTTTCCGAGGAACTGCGGGCCCTTCTCCCAACCCCACCTCCCCTGAACCTGGGTGGGCGCCCTCTGGACGTCCTGCTCATCGTCGGCGTCAACGGTTCCGGCAAGACGACGACCATCGCCAAACTGGCCCACCGCTTCCGCCGGGAGGGGCGTCGGGTCCTGCTGGCAGCAGCCGACACGTTCCGCGCCGCGGCCATAGACCAGTTGCGCATCTGGGCAGACCGGGTCGGCTGCCCGGTCGTCTCCGGGCCGGAAGGCGGAGACCCCGGCGCCGTCCTCTACGACGCCATCCAGGCTGCCCGCAGTCGGGGGATGGATATGGTCATCGCGGATACCGCGGGCCGCCTTCACACCCGCTACAACCTGATGGAGGAACTCAAGAAGGTCCGCCGGGTCGCCGCACGGGCCGTGGAGGGCGCTCCCCATGAGACGCTCCTCGTCCTGGACGCGACCACCGGGCAAAACGCCCTCAGCCAGGCCCGCCACTTCCTGGAAGCGGTGGAGGTGACAGGGATCGTCCTGGCAAAACTGGATAGCAGCGCCCGCGGCGGGATGGTCTTCGCCATCGCCCGTGAACTGGGCCTACCCGTCCGCTTCGTCGGCACCGGAGAGGACCTGGACGACCTGGCCCCCTTTGATCCCGACGCCTTTATCCAGGGGCTTTGGGGGTAAGAGAGGGAATTGGGGCAATCATCCTATGCCAGAAATAGAGGTCCGTGCCCTCACCCGGACCTTCGGCCCCCACGTTGCGCTGGCGGGGGTGGACCTGACCATAGAGCAGGGGGAATACGTCACCTTCGTCGGACCCAACGGCGCGGGAAAGACGACCCTCCTGCGCATCCTGGCGACGCTGATTCGCCCCACCTCGGGCACCGTCCGCATCGCCGGGATGGATCCCGCCCGCGCTGGGCCAGAAATCCGCCGCCGTATCGGCTTCCTCTCCCACCGTACGCTGCTCTACGAGGACCTCACCGCAGAACAGAACCTCCGATTCTACGCGCGGCTCTACGGCATCCCCGATGTGTCCGCCCGAATTGACGAACTCCTGGTGCAGGTCCGGCTGACGGAACGCCGCCACGACCTGGTACGGACCTTCTCCCGCGGGATGCAGCAGCGGCTGGCCGTTGCCCGCGCCCTGCTCCACCGTCCCTCCATCCTCTTGTTGGACGAGCCATACACGGGGCTGGATCCCCACGCAGCGGATGCGCTCCGGACTTTGCTGGACGAACTGGCCGCCGAAGGGCACACCATTCTCCTAACCACCCACGACCTGGAGCGCGTTTCTCCCAGAAGCCGCGCCGTTATCCTGCATCGGGGCCGGGTGGTATTTGACTCCGCCGGAGCGCCAGTGGAACTTCCGGAACTCCTGCAGCAATACCGGGAACGAACCGCTCTCTAAACCTTCTCGGAAACAGGACGTGAATGAACGCGGATGGCGCGGATCCGCTCCTTCAATCGCCAGTTCCGATAAAGTCTTCTCATCTGCATCCTACCTGTTCCCTGCGACGTGCGACTTGCCCCCTGCTAAGGGCCGCATCCCGTTGAGCACCACCATCAGCGAGACTCCCACGTCGGCAAACACCGCCATCCAGAGCGTCGCCACTCCGGCGACGGCCAGGGCCAGGAAGAGCGCCTTTGCCCCCACCGAGAGGGCGATATTCTGCTGGACAATCCGGACCACCCGGCGGCTCAGGCCCACCGCGTGGGGGAGTCCCCGTAAGTCATCCCCCATCAGCGCCACGTCCGCCGTTTCCAGGGCAACGTCGGACCCGAAAGCCCCCATCGCCACCCCGACGCTGGCCCGTGCCAACGCGGGCGCGTCGTTCACCCCATCGCCCACCATCGCCACCGTGCCATAGCGGGCCAGCAGGTCCTCCACCGCCGCAACCTTCTGATGGGGAAGTAACTCTGCTCGCACCTCGTCTATCCCGGTCTCGCGGGCAACCCGTTCCGCCGCCCCCTGACTGTCGCCTGTGAGCATCACCGTGTGCTGGACCCCCAGCCGCTTCAGCGCAGCGATCGCCTCTGCCGCCTCTGCCCGCGGCGTATCCATCGCGACCCCGTAGGCCAGCCCCCCGCAGCAGACATCCTGTACGACCACCGCTGTCCCACCCCGGGCTGTCTGCTCCTCCACTTCCCGGCAGAAGGGAGAGACTTTCTCCTCCTCCCCGTGGATGTAGGCGTGGCTTCCGACCTTGACGAGGTGTCCAGCGACCTCACCCCGCACCCCGCGCCCGCCCTCGCTCTCTACGGATATCGCAGGACTGTACCAGTCGGCAACCTCCAGCGCCTGCGCAGCCCCGAGGATGGCCCGGGCCAGCGGGTGGGCCACCCGCCGTTCCACTGCCGCCGCCTTTGCCAGCAGGTCCAGACATTCCGGACACTCCCGGGGAGATCGCTCCGGCATGTGGTTGGCACACCGCCCCTCCGTCAGGCGAGGCTGGCCATAGGTCAGCGTGCCGGTTTTATCAAAGGCGACCGCGCGCACCGTCGCCAGCCGCTCCAGATAAGCCCCGCCCTTGATCAGAATCCCGGCACGCGCCGCGGCAGCCAGCCCGCTCATTACCGCGACGGGCGTGGAGAGGACCAGTGCACAGGGGCAGGCGATCGTGAGCATCACGAGCGCCCGGTAGAACCACGTCGCAAAATCTCCCCCTCCCAGCAGGGGGGGCAACACCGCTACCAGTACAGCCCCGGCGACCACAATAGGGGTGTAGACCTGCGCGAAACGGTCCACCATCCGCTGCGTCGGCGCGCGCCGCTCCTGTGCTTCCTGGACCAGGTGGATAATACGGGCCAGCGTGCTCTCCGAAGCGGGCCGGGTCACTTCCACCGTCAGCGCGCCATCGCCGTTGACCGTCCCCGCGAAAACCTCGTCTCCGACGGTCCGCTCCACCGGCATACTCTCTCCCGTCAGCGAAGACTGGTCCACTGCCGACCGCCCCTCCAGCACCCGTCCGTCGGCGGGGATGCGCTCCCCAGGCCGAATGAGGATCCGGTCCCCGACCTTCAAAGATTCCACCGGCACCCGTTCCTCCCCCTCGGGGGTCAGCCGGATCGCCTCCGGCGGGCTCAGCGCCATCAGCGCGCGCACGGCGTTCCGCGCCCGGTCCACCGTCACGGCCTCCAGCAGTTCCCCCAGAGAGAACAGGAAAACCACCGTTGCGCCCTCGGCATACTCGCCCAGAACCAGCGCCCCCAGCACGGCGATAGTCATCAGGACGTTCATATCGGGGCGGCGGGTGGCCTTCAATACCCGCCACCCTGCGCGGGCGAGGGGCGCCCCGCCCACCGCGGTCGCCGCGACCAAAAGGCCGTTCCGCAGGATAACTGGCCCGGAGAGGGCCCAGGCTCCCAGGGCCAGAAGCAGCAGCAGCCCTGTCACGGCGGCCGTCCAGGCCGTGGGATAGCGGCGCAGGAAGGCCCGCCACCCCCGCTCGGAGGCCCCAGATACCGGGGGAAGAACCCGGTAGCCCATTTCCTGGGCCAGGGCCTGGATGCGAGGAAGCACATCGGCGGTCCGCTGGGTTATCAGCCGCATCCGCCCCGTGGCGAAGGAGACCTCCACGCGGGCCACGCCGGGAAGGCGCGCCGCTGCTTCCTCTAAGCGCAGCGCACAGTCCGCACAGTCCATCCCCTCCACCCGCAAAATGAGGGCTTCCTCCTGGGGCAACAGGGCCGGTTCGTGAGCGGATTCGGGATTCACAGCGTTGGATTCGTGGACTCGTGCGTTCATTTTGGGTTGGTCCCTTTCTGCTCCTCAATGTGGTCCAGCGCGTCCCGAAAGAGCGCGTGGACATGGTCGTCGTCCAGGGTGTAGAAGACCCGTTTTCCCTCCCGGCGCCGCCGGACCAGCCGCCTCTGGCGCAACAGGCGCAACTGGTGAGAGACGGCCGACGGGCTCATCTGCAACCGCTCAGCCAGACTCCCTACAGAAAGTTCACCCTGGGAGAGGATCGCCAGAATGCGCACGCGGGTCGGGTCCGCCAGAACCTGGAAGGTCCGGGCCATCGTGCTCGCCGTTTCTGGGCTGATGGGAAATTCCGCCTGCTCTTCGCAACTCATTTTTTGAGCCGATGTTCAATTGAACGACTGCTCATATTTTATACCGAAGGGGCACGGCTGTCAAGGAGGAGCCGGAACGACCGTCCGGTTGTTCTTCCCGTTGGTGGAAGTGAGGGGGGTCTCGGAAGCGGATCAGGAGGAATGGGCTCCTACCCCCCTGCGAATTCTTTTCGTGGACGACGAGCCGCTGATCCGGCGTTCGCTGAAGGAGGCACTGGAAAGGGGTTAGTCTTCATAAACGCTTGGCTATTCCGTTAATGTCACCTTCCTTAGGCCGCGGGGGTGGTCGGGGTCCAGACCCCGCGCCAGCGTCAGGCCCAGCGCGAACATCTGGCCCGGAACCACCGCCACAAGGGGGGAGAGCCATTCCGGTATTCCGGATGGAATGGGGAGCGGGGTCTGGGCCATCGCCAGGGCCTCCCGCCGCGCCGAGATGACCACCAGTTCCGCCTCCCGGTCCTTCAGTTGCTGCAGAAGCGCCTCCATTTCTGCTGTAACCTTCCCTTCCGGCACCACAGCGATGACCGGGAATCCTCGTTCCACCAGCGCGACCGGGCCGTGCTGGAAATCGGCGGAGGAGTAGGGCTCCGCCAGAACGTAGGTGAGTTCCTTCAGTTTCAGCGCGATCTCGTAGGCAGTGGCGTAGTTGTAGCCCCGACTGATGACGACACAGGCCTCCATATAGCGATATCGCTCGCTGGCACGCCGGACCTCGTCCATCCTCCCGATGACCTGACGGACCCACTCCGGAACTTTTCTCAGGTCGGCAGCCATTTCGGGGTTTTGAGCCAGCGCAGCGCTGAGCATCGCCAGCGCAGCCAGGGAGGCCGTGTAGGTCTTGGTCGCCGCGACGCTGCGTTCCGCTCCAGCCTGGAGCAGGACGACGTGCTCCGCAGCCTGGGCCAGGGGTGAATCAGGGTCGTTGGTGATGGCCAGGGTCAGGGCGCCCTGGCGGCGCCCCTCTTCCACCACCGCCACGATGTCTGGCGACTGCCCGGACTGGGAGACCGCGATGACCAGCGCTTCAGAAAGGCGCGGGGGCTGGCGGTAGAGGGTGAAGAGGGAGGGGGTCGCCAGCGCCACGGGGAGGCCGTTCACCGCGCCCAACAGGTACTGTCCGTATCGGGCTGCGTTGTCGGAACTTCCCCGCGCGGCCAGAACCGCATAGCACGGCCCGCGCTGTCGGATCGCGTCTGCCACTTTTTCCACGGTTTCCCAATCCTTTAAAAGTTGTTCCAGGATTTCCGGCTGAGAGAGGATTTCCTGTTCCAGGTAGGACATAGACAACCTCCATTTGCAGGGCGCAGGTTACAAGGTCGCAAGTCGCAAGGTTGCAGGGCACAGGGCGCAAGGCGCAGGGAGTAGGGAGCGGGCGTGTCCCAAATTTGTTGGGCTTCTCTACGGCCTGGTCGTTATGAGTTTTAACAAATTAGCCCAGATATGCGATACCGTCCCCCAGTGGGGCCACTGCTTGCAGTTGGCTCACAGACGCCCTTTCACCGCTTTCGCCGTAACAACGAAGGGGTCGGCTACTTTTGGAATAATTTGTTAAACTGCAAAATGTCGGAGCTTGACAATTTTACAAAAATGGATAACATGCTTGTGTATTTGAATTTGCTCCCTCCGAGGAGGTGCCGATGCTGCGCACCGTGCCACGCCCGGTTTCTCTCATCCTCGCTTTTGACCTCCTCGTTTTCGCCAGCGCGTTGGCCCTTTTTGTCCTATTGCCAGGCCCTCTGGCGCGGAGGATCAGTAGTGTTTACCCTGTTGTTCTGGGCCTCCTTTGCACAGGGCTTTCCATCAAAATTTATCGTTCCGTAGGGAAAGAAGGGCAGGCCCATCGGATTTGGGCCCTGTTGACCGGAGGGTTTGTGGGCTGGGCTCTGGGCGAACTCCTGTGGCTGGTTTATGATTTGCTTGGGATGGAGCCCTACCCCTCCTGGGCAGACCTGTTCTACCTGGCGGGAGACCTCTGTCTGCTCGCCTTCTTCGCAATGCAAGTCCGTTTCCTGCGCGTGGTTCTGCGGGGGTGGAAGCGATATCTGGCGGTCGGGCTGATTTTGCTGTTTCTGCTTGTAGCAGCAGGGGCAGTCTACATCCCGATGCTGGCTCGGCCCTCCCGGAACTGGCTGGAGTTTGGTCTGAATCTGGCCTATGAGACCTCGTATCTGTTCCTTTTGATCGGTGCTACCGTTCTGGCCCTGGCCCTCTATGAGGGTTGGCTGGGTCGCCGCTGGATGGTTTTCGTCTCCGGAATCTGGCTCTATGCCCTTGCCAATCAGGTCTTCTTCTACGCGACCTGGCACGATCTGTACTATCCGGGCGGTCAGGCCACGCCGGTCAGCGTCCTCTTTGATCTTCTCTACATCGGCTCATATCTGGTGATGCTCACAGGTCTCTATCTGCGCCAGGCTCTGCCTTTCCCGGCCCTGCGGGCGGAGGAGGTGCTGGCCTCCCTGCCGAAACGCCGTCCGCAGGAGGTCTGGGTTCTGCTTTCCGACGAGAGTGGTCGGACCTCCTTTGTGGACCCCCGCCTGCCCCCTCTGCTGGGGATAGAGGACGTGGGCACGCTGACGGGAGAGTTTGTCGGCAATATCCTGAGGCTGCGAAGGGGGCTGGACGACCAGATCCTTCAGGAAGTTCGGGCCCAGGGTTACAGTCGGCCGCAGCAGGTGCTGCTGGGCAGGGGGATTTACGCCCTCCAGGCCGTGGCTGAGAAAGGGACTCCTACCCTCTACTGGCTGTTAACGCCGTGGGAGGGCCGCCTGGAACTTCAGCCCGGCGAATCCCTCCCCCTGGAAACCCTGCTGGCGCAGGCGGTGCGGGGAACCGCCCAGTCCCCTTCTTCTAATGAGTTTCTGGCGTGGACCTACGTTCAGGCCACCGCAAGCCTCCTTTCCCTGCTGTGTGCGCGCTTTGGCGGAGCGGAAGTCGCCCGGGAGTTCGGTCAATGGTTCCTTCCGGCCCTTGGGGCCTGCGAGGGAGAACCAGGAGCAGAATGCCGGGAACATCTCCACCGGGCGTTGAAGTACGTTCTGATGGTGGCCCCTGCTGGAGAAGTGCAGCAGGCGCTGAGCCGGCTGGAAGCGGGCCTGGGGGAGGAAACCGTCCGGGCCGCTGAGAACCTGGGCCTGCGCCTGCAGGTTTCCTGAAAGGTGGGACGCAGAGAAAAGGAATGCCGACCGGCGCAGATTTTCACAAAGAAGTTCAGCGACTGAGGGCCCGGCACTCTGCCGGGCCCTTTTGTCCACCCTCTACCGTTCATAGCAGGTCTGATAGTCGGCCCCAATGATGAGCCGCATACCGTAACTGGTTCCCCAGTTGGGCTGATAGAGGACCCGTTCTTCAGGAATCCTGAACATCCTCTGGATATCCTCCACCCCCATCCCCTTGGCGTGTTCCCGGAAGACGATGAGCATCGTCTGGGGATAGTCCCGCCGGTCCGGCTGGCCCGGGAGGGCGGGGAAGCCGGCGCGCACCAGCCGGTCGGCCGCCAGCAGGTCCCAATCCCGGTTGGGGGTTCCGTTCCAGACCTCCACAGGCAGAAAGGTGCGGGCCAGCCGTCCTTCTGGAGGCGGAGCCATCGCCTCCCGGAGCATCGGCTCTATGGCCTCCCAGCGGGGCAGGAAGACGTTTCCGCCCCATGGCGTCACCCACGGGGTAACGTGCTGGGGGCCAATGTTGTAGTAGCGGATGTTCTGCTCTTGGAGGAAGAAGGCTACCCGCGCCAGGTCCAAGACGGTGGGCAGGTCCAGGTTGGTCACGACCATTCCCCGGAATTGTTCCCAAAGCGTGGGGATCTGGGGGAGCCAGCCGCCGTCCCGAATCCGATGCCAGATGGCCTGCAGGACCTGCTGCTGACGGCGTTCCCGGGAGAAAACGCTGGTCGTCCTTCGGGAGCGGGCATACCAGAGGGCCTGCTCGCCATCCAAATGGTGGACACCGGGCTCCAGGGTGAAGATAGGGTACTGGCCGTTTTCGTCCGGATAGGGCCAGTAGTCGCTCAGGGCGCAATGGACTGGGACGTCTATCCCGCCCAGGGCGTCCACGATGCCGATAAGGCCGTCAAAGTCGGTGCGGACGTAGTAGTCGGCACGGATGCCCAGGTTGTAGAGGAGGGTATCCCGCAGGTTGGCCCATCCGCCGCCGGGATAACCAGTGGCCTCGCCGTGGTACTCGGCCAGGTTGATGCGGTTCATCCCATCGCCGGGGATGTAGACGTAGAGGTCGCGTGGGATGGAGATGACAGAGACGACGGCCCGGCTCCGCTGGATGGAGACGATATGGATAGCGTCGGTGTGCCACTCTGTCCAGTGGGGGCGCTTGTCGCTGCCCAGGACGACGATGTTGACGGCGTCGGCAGCGACGGGAATGGGGTTGACCGGCGTCGGAATGGCCGCCTCAGGTGGGGCGTTGGGGTCGGCCGTCGGCGCAGGGAAGGGGGAAGGGACCACCAGGGTGCCCGGCGGGAACGGAAATGTTGGCGTAGGCCACGGCGTTGGGGTAGCGGTGGGGGTGGAGGTGGCCGTTGGAGTGGACGTGGGAGTAGGGGTGGGCGTCCTGGTCGGTGTCGGGGCTGGAGTGGCGGTCGGCGTCGGGGTGGCCGATGGGGTGGCGGTCGGAGCCGGTGTCGGGGTCGGCGTCGGGGTTGGTTGCCGCCCCGCCGCAACGAAGGTGTAGCCCACCAGTCCTGCCCCGATCAGCCACAGGAACAGGAATCCGGCGATAGCGCATCCCTGAAGAGTGGCCCAGTTGGTGCGATGGCGGTTCATCGGTGTTCCGTGTTTCGCATTCTGGTCCCCCTGTCCCCGCGCCACTGTAGACTTTTCGGGCCAGTTCCAGCCCAATCTCCGTTCCGCCAGAGCGTATATGGACATTCGGGTTCTCCGGCAATCTGTGCTGGAGCGCAGACTGCCGGGCCCGCAACGCAGGCTACCAGGCCTGCAACACAGGCCGCCGGACCTGCATCCGTACAGGCTGACAGCCTGTGCTACACGACGCCGTAACGCAGGCTGCCGAGCCCGCAACGCAAGCCACTATGCCTGCAACACAAGCCACCGGGCCTGCATCCATACAGGCTAACAGCCTGTGCTACAGGTAACGCAGGCCACCGGGCCTGCACGTAACGCAGGCCACCAGGCCTGCAAATACAGGCTAACAGCCCGTGCTACACGTAACGCAGGCCACCAGGCCTGCAACACAGGCTGCCGGGCCTGCATCCATACAGGCTAACAGCCTGTGCTACACGACGCCGTAACGCAGACTACCGATCCCGCAACGCAGGCCACCAGGCCTGCAACACAGGCCACCAGGCCTGCAAATACAGGCTAACAGCCTGTGCTACACGTAACGCAGGCCACCAGGCCCGCAACGCAGGCCACCAGGCCTGCATCCATACAGGCTAAAGCCTGTGCTACACGACGCCGTAACGCAGACTGCCGGGCCCGCAACGCAGGCCATCAGACCTGCAACACAGGCCACCAGGCCTGTAACGCAGGCCACCAGGCCTGCAACACAGGCCACCAGGCCTGCATCCATACAGGCTGACAGCCTGTATGTGGTCTTCGGCCTTTTTCGGGCATGCCCAGACGCCAACGGGCCTCATCCCGGCGTATAGTGCTTCGCCGGTGGCTGACTGCGGTCAGGAAGGAATCCGAGTCTGCGCGACCTGCGCGGCGTAGTCGGCCAGTTGGCGCTCTATTTCCGCCTCGTCCCAGCCCAGGCGAGGGGCCATCACTCCTGCGACAGTCCGGGCACGGCTCAGGCCGCCGTCGCGGGCTTCGTAAATGACGTGGGTGCGGCGAATCAGGACGTCGCTGAGAGTGAGGGCCATCTCGTGCCCGATAGCGTAGAGGGCCTCTGCCAGGAGATACGGGAGCCCGGGCACGATGGGCTCGCCGAGGGCAGGGTTCTCTTCCAAATAGCCCAAAATCCAGCGGGCATCGCCGCCGTATGTTTCGGTTAGATGGCGGGCCACCCGATCGTCCGGCACCTCCATTTCCACAGCCTCTATCTGGGCTCCCTCCAGAGGCTCCCGGGTTCGGCAACCGGATCGGGCGTAGATGCCCTGTTCCGCCAATCGCCTCTGGACCCAGTCGGTCAGTTCCTCCGCCATCCGGCGGGCAGTGGTCAGTTTTCCCCCAGTGATGGTCAGCAGGCCCGAAGGGCTCTCCACGATGACATGGGTCCGGGAGACCGCGGAGGGATGGCCCGGCGCAGCGATGAGGGGGCGCAGTCCAGCCCAGGTGCTGATAATGTCGGATTCGGTGATGCGGGCGCCAGGGACAAGGTGGTTGACGGACTCCAGCAGGTATTCCACGTCGCTCCGGTCGGCAGCGGGGTTGTCCAAGTCCCCCTCGTAGTCCGTGTCGGTGGTCCCGATAAAGGCGAAGTCCTTCCAGGGGATGACGAACATGTGGCGCCCGTCACGCGGGGAGGTGAAGATGAGGGCATGGCGGGTGTAGAGGCGGTCTCGCGGGATCAGCAGGTGGATACCTTTGGTGGGGCGGAGCATAGGACGGGCCTGGGGGTCATCCAGGGCACGGATGCGGTCGGTCCAGACGCCGGTGGCGTTGACGACAATACGGGCCCGGACTTCTATTTCCCGCCCGGTGCGCGCATCCACCACCTGGGCTCCGACAATTCTCCCGCCGGCCTTTATCAAACCGACCACGGGAGCGTAATTGGCGACCACGGCGCCGTGCAGATGGGCAGCACGGGCCATAGCCAGCGTGAGCCGGGCGTCGTCCACCTGGGCGTCGTAGTAGCGGCCAGCACCAAGGAGGCCCCGTCCGCCGATGAGGGGCTCCCGGCGGGCGGCCTCCTGAGGGGAGAGCCAGCGGTGCATCTGGACGTTGCGGAAAAGGCTGAGGGCGTCATAGAGGAGAAGGCCCAGGCGGAGTTTCCAGGCCGGAGGCCGCTGACCGGCGTAGAGGGGAAAGAGAAAGGCCAGAGGACGGACCAGGCGGGGGGCGATTTGGCGCAGGATACGCCGTTCGGTACAGGCGTCAAAGACCAGGCGAAACTCCCGGTACTCCAGGTAACGAATGCCTCCGTGGACCAGGCGGGTGGAGCGACTGCTGGTGCCGACAGCGAAGTCGCCCTTCTCCACCAGCGCGGTGCGAAAGCCCCGCATCGCCGCATCCCGCGCGATGGCAACGCCGGTGATCCCGCCACCGATAACGAGGACGTCAAAGGTCTCTTGCGCCAATCGGTCCAGGTTCTCCTCCCGGACAGCGACCGAAAAAGGGCGAGCGCTGATCGTTATGCGGTTCATCGTTATGCGGTTCATGTTCCCGTATCCATTGCTCCGCAACGAGTGATTGCAAAGGGCCTTTCCAGGTTGCTCAGTCAGGAAACAGCCTGCACCGGGGCAGTCCTCACCCCATCCCCGTCGCCTTCGGCGGCCCTCTCCTTCCAGTTTGGTCTTTTCGCCTGCGGAACTTCTGTATAGCCGGGGGCCACTCCCGCGGCCCAAGAAGAGAATTCTCCTGGCAGCGGCTTCACCGCTGTCAGGAAAGACAAAAGACATTCTTTACCGCTCTCCGCTGTGGCGACGCAGGGAACGGGCTGCGATGAGCAGCCCCGCGCTTACTGCGAGGAAGACAAAGACCTGGAAGAACAGGGCCAGGAACATCAGCGATAGTCCGATCAGGGCGCTGAGGAGCAGCGTTGGGCTTATCTCCGGTCCCGCGGCGCCGGAGCGAACGAGAAAATAGGCGGTCCCCAGGAGCACGCCCACCGTTCCGTTCCAGAGCGCGTGGATTCCGAACGCGCCAGCAAAGGCGAGAGGCAGCCGGAGGTACTTTCGTTCCGTCCACCACTGTCCCCAGCCCCAGCCCATCAGGGCGCCGGTGGCAGTGTGCATCACGGTGGCGGCCAGACGGGCCAGGATACCCCCACCCCAGAGGAGGCCGAAGAAACCGCTGTTGAGGAAGTTCTCCGCCAGCGCGAAACCAGCCCCGGAGGCGGCGCCCAGGAGGAAAGCCCGGGCCGGGTCCGGGCGCAACCAGGGGCCCACCAGGCCCACAGCGAGGGTCTTGGTCATCTCCTCCACCAGGGGGGCCAGAAGGGTCAGGAAGACGATACCCGTCAGCACCAGCAGCGGCGGGATGGCTTGCACCAGGGCCATTGCGTCTTCAGGACCCTGGAGGGAAGGGATGGACCCTCTCAGCCATTCCTGTGGGACCTGGCCGGTTAGGACAAAGAACGCTCCGAGCGCAAGAGCGATGCCTACTTCCAGGAGAATTGCGGCGCCGGCGCCGAGGGAGGCCCCGCCCAGAAGCCCGCCCAGAACGTCCTGCCAGGAGCCAGCCCGATTTCCCAGAAACGTCCCCAGGGCGATCAGAACGAGGGCATGGAGAGTCAGCAGAGTCAGAACGTGGAGGGCCGGGAGGAGGAATGCGGGGGCCGTCTCCCAGAGGGCAAGGACGGTCCCCAGGGGCAGCAGAGCGAGGAACAGAAACAACAGGGCCCAGGGATGACGGACCCAGAAGGGCCCCAGAGGCCTTCCCGTCCAGAACCGCCAGCCCAGAAGGGAGGAAAGCAGACACAGGGTGAGGCCCAGGCCCCCGATTCCGGCAACCTGGAGGGAGAAGGCCTGAAAAGACACCCCGTCGCGGCTTCGTTCGCCGACCCAGAGAAGGATCAGCAGAACGGCCGTTCCCGCAAGGAAGACGAGGCCCAACAGGAGAAGGAGCATTCCGGGAGTCCGATGGGCCTTTGGGTTTGCGTTCATTCCCGTCCGCTCCATACGCCCTGTGTTCTGCGACGCGTTCACCCCAGAATCAGCCGCATATCCAGGGCGACGGCGCCCTTGCCTTCCTCAAAGACCATCAAGGGGTTAATATCCAGTTCGGCGATTTCCGGGAAGTCGGTCACCAACTGGCTCACCCGGCAGAGGGCGTCCACGATGGCCTCCACATCCGCCGGGGGCTGGCCCCGGATGCCCTCCAGGAGCGGGTAGGAGCGGATTTCCCGGACCATCTCCGCGGCCTCCTCCGGCCCGAAGGGGGCCACGCGGAAGACGACGTCCTTGAGGGCCTCCACGTAGATGCCGCCCAGGCCGAAGGCCACCAGCGGGCCGAACTGGGGATCGCGGCTCATCCCAATCAGGACCTCCCGGCCCGGCGGCACCATTTTCTGGACCAGACACCCCCAGATGCGCGCGCCGGGGACGTAGCGGGCGGCCCGGTAGACGATGAGGTCAAAGGCGTCCCGGACGTCGGTGGGAGAGCGGAGGTTCAGCCGGACGCCGCCCACGTCGGTCTTGTGGAGGATATCGGGCGAAGCGATTTTGAGGACAACGGGGTAGCCCATCTCCTCGGCGGCAGCGACGGCCTCCTCCGGCGTGGTGGCCAGGCGAGAGGGCGGCAGGGGGAAGCCGTAGGCCTCCAGAATGGTGCGCGCCTCGGCGTCGCCGATGCTCACGCGCCCCTGGGCGCGGGCCTCGTCCAGCACCTTTCGCACCGCAGCCCGGTCCACTTCGTACTGGCGGGGCGTGTAGAAGGGCCGTTCCCGCTCCTGTCGGTAGCGAACCATCGCGGCCAGCGCGGCCGCGGCCCGCTCCGGGAAGGGGTAGTTGGGGATGCCGTACTGCTGGAGGATCGCCACGCCTGCGGCGATGCGGGATTCGCCCATAAAGCAGCCCAGGATAGGCTTGTCGGTTTCCCGTGCGACGCGGCCCACCACGTGTGCGGTTTCCTCAATTTGGGTCATCGCCTGGGGGGTAACGATGACGATGACACCGTCCACGCCGGGATCGGCCAGAACCAGCCGCAGGGCGTGTTCGTAGCGGTCGGCGAGGGCGTCCCCCAGCACGTCCACCGGGTTGGCGGCGGAAGCCGCGCTGGGAAGGTCGGCCATCAGGGCTTCCACCGTTTCGGGACGGAAACGAGCCAATTGGAGCCCCGCGTGCTCCAGCGCGTCGGTGGCCAGGATGCCTGGCCCTCCGGCGTTGGTGACGATGGCGATGCGGTCGCCCTTCGGCAGGGGCTGGTAGGCAAAGGCCAGGGCCAGGTCAAAAAGATGTTCCATAGACTCGGCCCGGATGACTCCGGCCTGTCGGAAAGCGGCGTGATAGGCGGCCTCGGAGCCGGCCAGGCTTCCCGTATGGGAGGAGACAGCCCGCGCGCCCGAGCGGGTGACGCCCGACTTCACCGCCACCACCGGCTTCTTCCGGGTGACCCGTCGGGCCACTTCCATGAACTTCTGACCGTCGGGCAGCCCTTCAATGTAGGCCAGGATGACCCGGGAGCCCGGGTCGTCCTCCCAGGCCTCCAGCAGGTCCACCTCGTTCACGTCTGCCTTGTTGCCCAGGCTGACAAAGCGGGAGAAGCCGATGCGTCCTGCGAGGGCCATATCCAGAACTGCGGTCCCCAGCGCGCCCGATTGGGACATAAAGGCGATGGGGCCGCCCGGGGGCATCCCGGCAGCGAAGGTGGCGTTGAGGGGGGTGTCGGTATCTATGACGCCCAGGCAGTTGGGGCCAATGAGGCGGATGCCGTAGCGGCGGGCAATCTGGATCAGTTCCATCTCCCGCTCCAGCCCCTCCCGTCCGGCCTCCCGAAATCCTGCGCTGATGACCACGACGGCGGGCACTCCTTTTTGCCCACACTGTTCCAGCGCGGCCGGAACCAGCGCATAGGGGATGACGATGACCGCCAGGTCTACCGGGCCAGGAATGTCCAGGACGGTGGGGTAGGCCCGCAGCCCCAGGATCTCGTCGGCTTTGGGGTTGACCGGATAGAGATCTCCGGGGAAACCCCCATTCTTCAGGTTCGCCAGTACCGCGTATCCCAGTTTCTCCGGATCCCGCGATGCGCCGATGACGGCGACGGAAGAAGGACGAAAGAAGAACTCCAGGGGGGTGCTCCGTTCTGTGTCCATTTACTCTCCAATGATGATCGGAACTTCTGTCACGCGTCTTGGGATGAGGACATACTGATAAGCCCGAAGGGCGAGCGACGGCGACCCTAAAAATCCCCTTTTCCTCAACTCGGGCCTGTTTGCCGGCGGCCTTTCTGCATAAGCCGCTGGCCGTTTCCACAGCACCTTTCAGCGATTTCCCGATTGGACATATGAACTTAAGCGGCTATAATAGGACAACCGTCTCTCCAGACGCCGCTCGGTAGAGCGCCGATGGAACGGGCAACACACAGTGCATGGCACGGACGTCGTCATGATACTTCACTCCCCAATTTTGGGCAAATAGATGGAGGGAATCCTTATGGCTTCTTTTCCACCGGACTATCACATCCACACGCGTTTTTCTTTTGATAGCCGCTCCTCCGTGGAGGAGGTCTGTGAGGCCGCGCTCGCCAGAGGAATGACGGAGATCGCTGTCACAGACCATGTGGACCTGAACCCGCTGGACGGAGGATACGGGTTCTTTCAGTCGGAAGAACAGTGGTGGGCACTGAAAGAGGGGCAGGCGAAGTGGAACGGCCGCCTGACGCTGCGCATCGGGCTGGAGTGTGGGGAACCTCATCTGTTCCGGGAGGAGATTCGGCGAATCCTTGCGGCCCACGAGTACGACGTCGTCCTGGGCTCCCTTCACTGGATCGGAGACCGGCCGACGGAGACGGCGGACTTTTTCCAGGGGCTGACTCTGGAGGAGGGAGTCTCCCTCTACTTTGCAGAACTGGCCCGTGTGGCCGAAGAGGCCGACTACGACGTCCTGGCTCATCTGGACATCATCCGTCGGGCTGTCTACCGTCGCTTCGGATCGGGCGAACTGGACCTGAGGCCCTTTGAGGCCCAGGTCCGGCGCGTCCTGCGGGCGGTGGCGGAGCGGGGCAAGGGGCTGGAGGTGAACACCTCCTTTCGGCGGCGTGGCATGGGAAAACCCGGCCCTTCTGTGGAGGTCCTACGCTGGTTTCGGGAGGAAGGCGGACAATTCGTCACTCTGGGGTCGGATGCTCACCGGCCTCAGGATGTGGGTGCGGATTTCTCCGAGGCCGTCGCGATGGTCCGGGCCGCGGGATTCTCCGGCGTGGCGGTCTTCCGGCGGCGCGTCCCGTACCTGATCCCGCTGGGATGAGGCAGGAGGGGGGGGGGGGGGGGGGGGGGGGGGGGGGGGGGGGGGGGGGGGGGGGGGGCGGGGGGCGGGGGGCGCCGCCCCCCCCGGGGCGGCCCCGGGGTCCCCGGCCCGGCCCGCACGGGGGGGCGACGGGGCGGAACGATGCCCCGCCCGGGGGGGCGGGCCGCGGCACTTGCAGGCGCCCGCCCCCCGCGAGGGGCCTACAGTCCTGGCCATCTATCTGGCGCTCTCGGAATACCCCCGTCTGGCCCGCCAGATCCGGGAGCGGATGCGCCAGGAAATGTTTGAGCGGGGCATCATCACCCCTGAGCGCTTTGAAGAAGAGGTGCGCGCC
>JANXAH010000046.1 GCA_025062415.1 Anaerolineae bacterium
GGTTCCGTTCTGGTCGTCGGCGGGGGCATCGCCGGGGTTCAGGCTGCACTGGACCTGGCGGAGGCCGGCTTCCAGGTCTATCTGGCGGAGGCCAAGTCCGCCATCGGCGGGCATATGGCCCAACTGGATAAGACCTTCCCCACCAACGACTGCGCGATGTGTATCCTCAGCCCCAAACTGGTGGAGGCCGGTCGCCACCGCAATATCCAGTTGCTGGTGGATACCGAAGTCCTCAGCGTGGACGGCGAGGCGGGAAATTTCACTGTCCGCCTGCGCCGAAAGCCCCGCTATATTGACCTGGAGAAGTGTACCGGGTGCGGGGAGTGCAACCGCGTCTGCCCGGTCATCATCCCGGACCGGTTCAACGCGGGGCTGGGGGTTCAGCGCGCTGCGTACAAACTCTACCCCCAGGCTGTCCCCAACGCCTACGCGATAGAAAAGCGCGGCATCGCCCCCTGCCGCAACGCCTGCCCCGCCGGTCAGCGGGCCCAGGGCTACATTGCGCTGATCCGGGAGGGCCGCTACGAGGATGCACTCCGGGTTATCAAGGAGGACAACCCCTTCCCTGGCATCTGCGGGCGTATCTGCAACCACCGCTGCGAGGACGCCTGTAACCGGGCCAAACTGGATGAACCCATCAACATCCGAGCCCTCAAGCGGTTCGTGACCGACAAGGTCTACGAGAAGCCGCGCGTGCCGCCCGAACCGGCCCCGCGCCGGTATCCCCAGCGGGTCGCCATCATCGGCGCCGGGCCCTGTGGCCTGACCGCCGCGCAGGACCTCTGCAAAATGGGCTACGGCGTCACCGTCTTTGAGGCCTTGCCCGTCGCCGGAGGGATGCTGCGCGTCGGCGTGCCGGAGTACCGCCTGCCCGCGTGGATCGTGGACCGGGAGGTTCAGGACATCGTGGACCTGGGTGTGGAGTTGCGGCTGAATCACCCAGTGACCAATCTGGACGACGTCTTCGCAGAGGGCTTTGACGCCATCCTCATCGCCGTCGGCGCGCACGAGGGGGTCCGGCTCAACATCCCCGGTGCGGACCTGGACGGCGTGCTTATCAACACCCACTTTTTACGGGACGTCCGGCTGGGGAAGCCGCCGAAACTGGGCAAGGTGGTGGCGGTCATCGGCGCGGGGGACGTGGCTATGGACGTGGCCCGGACGGCCCGCCGTCTGGGGGCCGAAGTCCACGTCTACTACCGCCGGACCCGCGAGGAGGCCACTGCCGACCGGGAGGAGATGGCACGGGCGGAGGAGGAGGGCGTCATCTTCCACTGGCAGGTCACACCGATAGAAATTATCGGCGATGGCAACCGCCGGGTTGTCGGGATGAAGTGCGTCCGTACCGAGCCGGGCCTGCCCGACGAGACCGGTCGCCGCAGGCCGGTCGTCGTGCCGGGTTCGGAACACTTCGTCCCCTGCGACAATGTCATCTTCTCCGTGGGCCAGCGGGCCGGTCTGGCTTTCATTCCGGAGAGCGCCGGGGTCGGCATCACCGATCAGGCGACGATCGCCGTCAATCCCAACACGCTGGCGACGAGCCGGCCGGGGGTCTTCGCGGCCGGGGACGTCACCACCGGGACGGCCTTCGTCATTGAGGCCGTCGCGGCGGGCCACCGCGCCGCCCAGGCCATCCACCGGTACTTGCAGGGGATGGACCCAGAACCGCCGCCGAAGCCCAAACTGCCGGTGGTGGAACTTTCCAGGGCCGAGATTGAGGAGCGGGTCGCGCGCGGCGAGGTCAAAATTCAGAACCGCGTCCCGATGGACATGCTCCCTGTAGAACGGCGGCTCTCCACTTTTGAGGAAGTCGTCGCCGGATACACCGATGAACAGGCCCAGGCGGAGGCGGCCCGCTGCCTGGCCTGTGGCATCTGTTCGGAGTGCTTGAGTTGCGTCTACGTCTGCCAGGCCGGGGCGGTGGACCACGATATGGTGGAGCAGACGGTGGAACTTCAGGTTGGGGCGATTCTGCTGGCCCCTGGCTTCGCGACCTTTGACGCCGAGAGGGCCGGGGAGTACGGCTGGGGCCGCTACCCCAATGTGGTCACGTCGCTGCAGTTTGAGCGGCTCCTCAACGCGTCCGGCCCCACCCTGGGCCACGTCCGGCGTCCGTCCGATGGGAAAACACCCCGGCGTATCGCCTTCATCCAGTGTGTCGGTTCGCGCGACCAGAAGCACGACTACTGCTCCTCGGTCTGCTGTGTCTATGCCATCAAAGAGGCGATGATGGCGATAGAGCACGAGCCGGATACCGAGGTGACGGTTTTCCTGATGGACATGCGGGCCTTCAGCAAGGGGTACCTGGACTTCTACTACCGGGCGCGGGAGCGGTACGGCATCCGCTTTGTGGAGTGCCGCGTCTCGGCGGTGAAGGAGGACCCGAAGACCCGCAATCTGATCATTCGCTATGTGGACGATCGCAACGGGCGGGGCATCCGGGAGGAAGAGTTTGACCTGGTCGTGCTCTCCGTCGGTATGGAGGTTCCGGAGAGCGTCCGGGACCTGGCCCGGAGGGTGGGGGTGGCGACAGACTCCCACGGGTTCTGCCTGACGGTCCCCTTTGCGCCGCTGCAGACCAGCAAGCCGGGGGTCTTTGCTATTGGGCCCTTCCGGGAGCCGAAGGACATTCCGGAGTCGGTGGTGGAGGCGAGCGCGGCGGCGGGGCTGGCCGGGGCGCTGCTGGCTTCCGCCCGCTGGACCCGGACAGCGCCGGAGGTCTACCCGCCGGAGCGGGATGTAGCAAAGGAGCCGCTGCGCATCGGGGTTTTCGTCTGCAAGTGTGGGTCCAACATCGCCGGATTCCTGGACGTCCCAGCAGTAGCGGAGTATGCGGCCACGCTGCCCGGCGTCGTCCACGCCGAATACAACCTCTACACCTGCTCCCAGGATTCCATCCGGCACATTATTGAGCGGGTGCGGGAGTTGAACCTGAACCGGGTCGTCGTGGCGGCCTGCACGCCGCTGACGCATGAGCCGCTCTTCCAGGATGCTATCCGTCAGGCCGGGCTGAACCCGTACCTCTTTGAGATGGCCAATATCCGCAACCAGTGCTCCTGGGTCCATCAGAACGACTGGGAGCGGGCGACCCAGAAGGCGAAGGACCTGGTGCGGATGGCGGTGGCGAGGGCGGCCCGGCTGGAGCCACTTCGCCGGACGCGCGTGCCGGTCCAGAAGGCTGCGCTGGTCATCGGCGGCGGCGCGGCGGGGTTGAACGCCGCACTGACGCTGGCCCGTCAGGGCTTCCCGGTCCATCTGGTGGAACGGTCGGACCGGCTGGGGGGCAACCTGCTCCACCTGCACCACTCGCTCCAGGAGGCGACGGGGAACGGGGAACGGATATGGCTGGACCCGCAGGCGTACGCCCGTGCGCTGGTCGGTCGGGTCCAGGCGGAGCCGCTGATCACGGTTCACCTGAACACCGAGGTGGTGGAGACCAGCGGCTTTATGGGGCAATACGTCTCCCGACTGCGGGGGCCGGAGGGAGAGTTGGAGGTCCGCCACGGCGTGGCAATTGTGGCCGTCGGCGGGGTAGAGTATCGGGGGCCGGAGTACGGCTACGGGACGGACCCCCGCATCGTCACCCAGCAGGAGTTTGAGGAACTCCTTCACCAGTCTACCCATCTACCTTCCAGCGTGGTGATGATTCAGTGCGTGGGGCCGGCGGAGCGCTATTGTTCCCGCATCTGTTGTACGACGGCCCTCAAGAACGCGCTGATGCTGAAGCGCCATCAGCCGCAGGCGCAGGTGACGGTCATTTATCGGGACATCCGGACCTTCGGCTTCAAGGAGCGCATCTATCAGGAGGCCCGGCGGGCCGGGGTGATGTTTATCCGGTACGACTTTGACCGCAAGCCGCAGGTGGAGGCGAATGGGCGAGAGGCGAGTTTGCGGGTGCGGGTATGGGAGCCGGTGCTGGGGGAGGAGTTGGTGCTGGAGCCGGACCTGCTGGTGTTGAGCATGCCGGTGGTACCGTCGCCAGGGTCGCGGGAGTTGGCGGCGCGGCTGAAGTTGCCGGTGGACCTGGACGGGTTCTTCCTGGAGGCACACGTGAAGTTGCGCCCGGTGGATTTCGCCACCGACGGCTTCTTTCTGGCGGGGATGGCCCACTACCCGAAGTTCCTGGGGGAGAGCATCGCCCAGGCGCAGGCGGCCGCGGCCCGCGCGGCGACGATTTTAAGCCGGGACTACTTGGAGGTAGGCGGCGTTGTCGCGCAGGTGGATGCCGAAAAGTGCGTGGCCTGTCTGACCTGCGTGCGGATTTGCCCGTACCGGGTGCCGCGCATCCGGGCAGACCTGGTCGGCGTGGGGGGCATTATTGGCGCAGCCTACATTGAGCCGGCCCAGTGCCACGGCTGTGGCGTCTGCGTGGGCGAGTGTCCGGCGAAGGCTATCCAATTGCTCCACTACCGGGATGTGCAGATGGCGGCGAAGATAGAGGCGCTGGAGGGGGTTTGGGTGGAAGTCTGATGCGCGCGGAGCCATTGCGTACGTGGACGAATCGGTATGGGAGGGGCGGGAACGGCCTCTCTCGGGCTAACTGCATGGGGAACATTTGGGCAACATCGCTGCCGACAACATTGCTATGGCCCAAAACGACGTTCACTACGACCTGACTAAACAATGGGTGCTGGAAGTTATCGGGAACCGTCTGGGGAGCGTGGGGGCGTATGTCGCGGAACTGATCGCCCGCGGCAACGCGTTCGTGGATGTTTTTTCCATCTTCGCGTTAACGTTCTATCCTCTGCTTCACTTTTCCAGTTGGCGGACGGCCCGGTGGTTTGTAGAGCGAGCCATTGCAACGGGGCATCCCTACATTTTCGGAGCGACGCTCCATCAGGTGCAGGACTGGTTTACCCACTGTGGAGAAGGTTATCGGTTTCTGGTTGATGGCATAGCCCATTATCGTCATTATATTAAATATTGTCTGCGGACATCTCGCCTGATTGCGGGGTTTTACAGCCATCGTCCGCGGCCGCAGTTAGAGGCGCTGCTTTCGGCTCTTTACCCAGGGGTCTCCTTTGATCAATTCACCGACGGTGAGTTATTGGATCTTTACCTGAGGGAGGGGCGTCTGGCGACGTGGGAAGAGCGGGAGCAATATGGATATTTCTCGGACCGTTACTACGACCATACCCGCCGGGACCAGGCGATGAAACGATGGACTCAGCATTTGACCTGGCGGTTTGTGGAGCGAGTGGTGGGGGATGCGGGGAACCTCTCCAGAGTTCTGCGTGGCGAGTACCGACCCAGCATAGCCGTGCTGATGGGCTTTTATGCAGCGACGTCGCTGGCTCTACTGACTCTGTGAGTGGAGGTGGGGATGACGGAGGCGTTTGAGCCCAGGATTCTGGCCTTCTGTTGCCACTACTGCGCCTACGCGGCGGCGGACCTGGCGGGGGTGATGCGCCTGAATTACCCCACGGGCATCCGCATTGTGGAGGTGCCCTGCTCGGGGCGGGTGGAGGTCTCGGAGATCCTGCACGCCTTTGAGCACGGTGCCGATGGCGTGATGGTGGCGGGTTGACTGGAGGGCGAGTGCCATTACCTGGAAGGTAATGTCAACGCCAAGCGAAGGGTGAAATACGCCGCCGAGTGGCTGGATAAAATCGGCCTGGGCGGCGAACGGGTGCGTATGGTCAATCTCTCCTCGGCGATGGCTGTCCAATTCGCGGAGGCTGTCCGAGAGATGACGGAGAAAATCCGCCAACTGGGGCCTAACCCCCTGCGGAATATGTAACCCAAAACACGGAGGAGTCCATGATTATCGGTGAGCAGAAACCGCTGGAAGAAATCATGAACCTTCTGGGAGATGCCCGCCGGGTGCTGGTGGTCGGGTGCGGGACGTGTGTGACCGTTTGCTTCGCCGGAGGCGAGAAGGAGGCGGCAATTCTCGCCTCGGCCCTCCGGATGAAGAGCAAACTGGAGGGCCACCCGATGGAGGTGGATGAGGTCACCGTCCAGCGACAGTGCGAGTGGGAATACATTGACCCCCTGGCGGACCGGCTGAAGGACTACGACGCTATCCTCAGCCTGGCCTGTGGCATCGGCGTCCAAGCGATGAATGAGCGCTTCCCCGAATATGTCACTCTGCCGGGCCTGAACACCACCTTCCTGGGGCTTCCGGAGGAGCATGGCGTCTGGGTGGAGCGCTGCCAGGCCTGCGGCGACTGTATCCTGGGGTTGACTTTCGGCATTTGCCCTATTGCGCGCTGCTCCAAGCAACTGCTGAACGGCCCCTGTGGCGGCTCCCAGAACGGCGTCTGTGAGGTGAGTTCCGACCTGCCCTGTGCCTGGCATCTCATCTGGGAACGGGCCATCAAGTTCGGGCAGGTGGAGCGGCTCCTGGAAGTTCAGCCACCCAAGAACTGGTCTCGCAGCCGCGATGGCGGTCCCCGCAAGATCGTGCGGGAGGACCTGAGGCTGCCTCGGGAGGAATAGGTGCAGGACATCCCTCGCGAGATCAACCCGGAGCAGGTCATTCAGGCGCTCAGGGAAGGGGCGGAGGCCTTTTTCGGCCCTTTTCCGGTGGACGCAGCCTACGTCTACGGTTCTGTAGTGACAGGACCTGTACATCCTTTTTCGGATGTGGACGTTGCGTTGTTGCTGGACGAGGAGGCGTTGAGAGACCTATCTCCCTACGAGCGGCTCCGACTGGAGGCCGACGTGGAACTCCGCATCGCCGACCTGACCGGCATTCATTATGCTGATGGTCGGACTATCAACGACGCTCCCATCGCGTGGCGCGGGGAGGTGGTCCTGCGGGGAATCTGCATCTATAGCCGGAACGAACGCCATCGCATTATTTTTGAGACCCGTACCTGGAAGGAGTATTTTGATTTCCGGCCAGTGTTGGAAAGAATGTGCCGGGAGTTGATCGCCCGTTGGCGGGAGGAGTTGAAGGTTTATGGCTGACCGGAGTCATCTGGAGGTCTTGCTCTCCCGGCTGAAGCAGTACAGGGGCTATCTGGAGGCATTCGCCTCTATCCCACGCGAAGAACTGCTGGCGGATGTTGGACGACTGGGAGGGGTGAAGTACTATCTCCAGGTGGCCGTAGAGTGCTGTATTGACATCTGTAACTACATCGTGGCGGCCAAAGGGTGGCGGACACCTCGGAGTTATGCAGACTGCTTTGTCGTCCTGGGTGAGAAAGGTGTCCTGTCGCCGGAGTTTGTCGCCACGGCCCGCCAGATGGCTCAGTTCCGCAACCGTCTGGTGCATCTCTATTGGGAGGTCAGCGACGAAGGTCGTCTCCATTCTGCATACTCACCTCTCCGATTTTGACCGTTTTGCAGCCTATATCCTTACGTGGATGGAGCAAGAAGAATCCCGTCCTACAGGGAACGAAAGTGAGGTGAACCGATGAGCAGCCCGACCAACGGTTACAAATCCGGAAGCAACCTGGAGAAACTCCTGCGTGCGGGCCACTTCGTGGTGACCGCCGAGATCGGCCCGCCCCAGAGCGCCGACCCGGAGGTCATCCGACACAAGGCCCGCCTGCTGAAAGGCGTGGTGGACGCAGCCAACATCACCGACAACCAGACGGCCATCGTCCGTATGTCCAGTATCGCCTCGGCAGTTCTGGCGATGCAGGAGGGGGTGGAGCCCATCGTCCAGATGACCTGCCGGGACCGGAACCGGCTGGCAATGCAATCGGACCTGTTGGGCGCCTACGCGCTGGGGGTCCGGAACCTGCTCTGCCTCACCGGCGACCATCAGAGTTTCGGTAATCACCCCACGGCGAAGAATGTCCATGACCTGGACTCTATCCAGTTCATCAAGATGGTCAAGGACATGCGGGACGAGGGCCGCTTCCAGTGTGGTGACCCCATCAAGGGAACCCGGCCCTGCTTCTTCATCGGCGCGGCGGAGAACCCCTTTGGCGACCCCTTTGACTTCCGTCCCTATCGCCTGATGAAGAAGATCGCCGCCGGGGTGGACTTCATCCAGACCCAGATTATCCTGGACATCCCCCGCTTTCGGGAGTTCATGAAGCGGGTGGTGGATATGGGACTGCACGAGAAGGTCTACATCCTGGCGGGAATTGGTCCCCTGAAATCCGCCGGGGCGGCCCGGTATATGCGGGATAAGGTGCCGGGAATGCGCGTGCGGGACGAATACGTGGAACGGATGGAAGCGGCCGTCGCCGGAATTCCCAAGGAGGATAAGAAGGCCCGCAAGGAAGCCTGGGAACGAGAGGGCATCCGCATCGCGATTGAGCAGATTCAGGAGATCCGTGAGATCCCTGGTGTGGCGGGCGTCCACATCATGGCCATTGAGTGGGAAGAGGCGGTGCGGCCTATCGTGGAGGGCGCTGGCCTTCTCCCCCGTCCTGTGGTGGAATAGCCACGAATTACGCGAATTTCACGAATAAAAATTCGTGTCATTCGTGAAATTCGTGGCGAAACAAGGAGTGAGTATGGCGACCAGAGTACGAGTCCGAACGCAGACGCTGGCGGAGATTGTGGAGGAGCACACCGGCTCCAATCCATATCTCTGCTACCAGTGTGTCCGCTGTTCCAGCGGATGCCCGGTGGCGGAGCATATGGACCTTTTGCCCAATCAGGTGATGCGGGCGATTCAGTTCAACGACGAGCGGGTGCTGGAGGCGAAGACTCCCTGGATTTGCGCGGCCTGTGTCACCTGCTCCACCCGCTGTCCCCAGGGGATAGATGTCGCCGGCGTGATGGATGTATTGCGGATAGAGGCCCGAAAGCGGGGGATCAAGCCGCCGGTGCGGGAGGTAGAACTCTTCACCCAGGTCTTTCTGAAGACGATCGGCGTGGCGGGGCGGCTCTACGAGGCCGGCCTGATGGGGATGATGAACGTGCTGACCGGACAACTCACCAAGGATATGGACCTGGGCCTGCCGATGATCCTCAAGCGGAAGATTCGGCTGCTGCCGGAGTTCGCTCGCCCGCCGAAGAAGGTGAGGCGGGTGGAGGCCAGGGGTAACGTCATCGCCTACTATCCCGGCTGTTCCCTGGAGTCCACCGCCACCGAGTACGACCACACTTTCCGGGCTGTCTGCGAAGCGTTGGGGATTCAACTGGTGGAGCCGCCGGGGTGGGTTTGCTGCGGGTCTACCCCCGCTCATACCACCGACCCAGTCCTGGCGGGATACTACGCGGCGGTAAACCTCTCCCTGGTGGAGCAGATGGGGCTCCGGCAGGTTGTTGCTCCGTGTCTGGGGTGCTACCAGCGTTTCCGGGCCGCGCAGTACGAACTGGCTCATCGTCCCGAACTGGCAGACGCCGTCGCTGAGCGGGTCGGCTACCGGTATCAGGGGACGGTGGAGACCCTGCACGCGGTGGAGTCGCTGCTGGAACGGGCGGGGCTGGAAGCGATTCGGGCGCGTGTTCAGAAACCGCTCCAGGGAATGCGGGTTGCTTCGTACTACGGCTGCGCGACCACCCGTCCGCCCAAGTACACCGGCGTGGAGGACCCCGAGAACCCCACCTGTATGGACGACATTATCCGGGCCCTGGGCGGCGAACCGGTGGAGTGGTCCTACAAGACTGACTGCTGCGGCGGCAGTCTGGGCATTACCCAGACAAGGATTGCGCTGGAACTCTCGGAGAAAGTGCTGCGGAACGCCTACGAGTGCGGGGCGGAACTGATGGTGACGGCCTGTCCCCTCTGCCAGGTGAACGTGGAGGCCCGACAAATGCAAATGAAACTGGGCTTCCAGTTGCCGGTCCTCTACATTACCCAGTTGATGGTCCTGGCCTTCGGGATGGAGGAGAAGAAGGCAGAACTGGAGAAGAATATGGTGAATCCCCGGCCGGTTCTGCAGAAGTATGGGTTAGTGGCTTAAGCGGCCTTCGTGGCGGTGGCGAAGTCACCGCCACGAAGGTTTTCCCCTATTTCGCGATATAAGCGAATGGAATCGGCACCCTTTGCGGGTTCGCTCCCTATTCCCGACTTGCCTTCGGGGGTAGAAAGGGGCCCATCTCTCGCTCAGAAACACGGATTGTCACGCGGACTTATCCCGGTGTCCTACCTCTGGCCCCTGACGGTCCTGCTGGCTATCTTTGCCTTCCTGAACACCCACCCAATTCGCCCCCACGACTTCTGGTGGCATATGGCCGTGGGGCGAGAAATTTGGACCACCCGCCGTATCCCCACTGTGGATACTTTCTCCTTCACTGCTCCCGGAACGCCGTACCCTTCCTATGCAGCGTTCTGGCTGCCCGATGTGCTTCTCTATCTCATTTATTCCCTGGGCGGCCCTGCGCTGGTGGTTTTTATCCACGCACTGGTTGTTGCTGCCGCGTATGGACTGACCCTGGCCCTGGCATGGCGCATCTCGGGCAGTCCCCGGATTGCGGCGGCGGCCACCCTTTTCGCCGCTGCGCTGGGGATTAACGACTGGAATGTCCGCCCCCAGGCCGCCACATTTTTCCTGGCACCGCTGTTTCTGTGGGCTATCTACGAAATCCGGCGTGGGAAGGAGGGGTGGGATGGTGAAGAGGTGAACGCCTGCGCAGGCCGGAGCCTGCGCTCCCGGGGCTGGCTGGCTGTCTTCCCCTTGGGGATGGCGCTCTGGGTCAACTGCCATGGCTCCTTCCCGTTGGGGCTGCTCATCGTCGGGCTGTGGCTGGCAGACGAGGTCTGGAGGGGGTGGCGCGGGGGAGCGGGCGGGCGCAGGAGCGCCCGCCCGCACCCCCCCGCCACCCCCACCAGACCAAGTCTGCCAACCACAGCCCGAAGATGATCAGCCCCAACCGGCAGGAGCCCAGGCAGTTGTACCAGAGCGCCAAACCCAAGGGGAAGACAGCCAGCCA
>JANXAH010000074.1 GCA_025062415.1 Anaerolineae bacterium
GGGTGGTTTTGTGGTCTGCGGGTGCGGGTGTTTGGGGTCGGCGCTGCCCCCGGGCGCGGCCGCGCCCCCCCCCCCCCCCCCCCCCCCCCCCCCCCCCCCAAAAACCCCTCTCATTCAGGAGGAGATATGACCCGAACCCCAACGCTTCTGGCTGGCATAACCCTTCTGCTGGCGGCGGCTTTTCTGGCCGCCTGCGGCGCGCCGACGGCTTCGCCAACCCCTCTCCTTCCGCCTACTGTAACCGTCCCGGCGCCGACGCCCACTCCCGCAGAAGAGGTCCTCTACCTCAACCTGATGTGGCACCAGCATCAGCCCCTCTACTATAAGGACGAAAACGGTGTCTACACCCGTCCCTGGGTGCGCGTCCACGCCACCAAAGACTACTACGACATGGCGGCGATCGTCGCCCAGTACCCCAACGTTCACGTCACCTTCAACCTGACCCCTGTGCTCCTGCGCCAACTGGACGACTTCGTCCAGAACGGCGCAAAGGACCGGTACTGGGTGCTCTCGGAGAAACCAGCGTCGGAACTGACCCAGGAGGAGAAGGAGTTCATCCTCCGCCGCTTCTTTGACGCCAACTGGGACCGTGTGATCCCCCGGTATCCCGGATACCTGGCCCTCTTCCAGAAGCGCGGCGGCACCAGCGACGAGGCCATCGCCCGCGCGCTGGAGACCTTCACCGAGCAGGATTTCCGGGACCTGCAGGTCTGGTTCAACCTGGCCTGGATGGACCCCGACGACCTGGCGAAGGAGCCCCTGCGGAGCCTGGTCGCCAAAGACCGCGGCTTCACCGAGGAGGACAAGGTCGTTCTCTTCAACGAGGTGCGCCGCGTGATGGCCCAGGTCATCCCTATCCACCGGGAACTCCAGGAGAAGGGCCAGATAGAGGTCACCACGACGCCCTACGCACACCCCATCCTCCCGCTCATCTACAATACGAACCTGGCGCAGGTGGGGAACCCCGACGCGCTGATGCCGCTCCCCTTCGCCTATCCGGAGGACGCGGCCGCGCATCTGCAGCGCAGTGTGGAAATCTACGAGGCCCACTTCGGCCGAAAGCCGCGCGGCCTCTGGCCCGCTGAAGGGGCCGTCGCCCAGGAGATCGTCCCCCTGGTCGCCCAGGCTGGGTACGTCTGGATGGCCACCGGCGAGCCCGTCCTGGCCCAGTCCCTGGGCATCGGCGACTTCACCCGCGATGCCCGTGAGACCGTCCAGGAGGCCGACGCCCTCTACCGGCCCTACTACGTGGAGGTGGACGGACATCGTGTCGCCGTCTTCTTCCGGGACTGGAATCTCTCGGACAAGATCGGCTTCACCTACTCCGGCATGCCCGGCAAGGAAGCCGCCCAGGACCTGATGAACCGCCTGGAGAACATCCGCCAGCGCCTGAAGGAAGAGGGCGCGCCCGGGCCTCACATTGTCAGCATCATCCTGGACGGCGAGAACGCCTGGGAGTATTACGAGAACGACGGTAAGGAGTTCCTCCACACCCTCTACCAGCTCCTCTCCGAAAGCCGGACCATCCGAACGGTAACGCCATCGGAGTACCTGGCGATGTTCCCCCAGCAGCGGACGCTGGAGCGCCTCTTCCCCGGCGCCTGGTTCAGCGCCAACTATGACACCTGGATCGGCGAACCGGAGGAGCGACAGGCCTGGAACTACCTGGCCCGAACCCGCTACAAACTGGCCGAGTACATCCGCACGCTGGGGCCGGAATCCGAGAAAGTCGTCCGGGCCCTGGACTATATGTACCTGGCCGAGGGCTCGGACTGGTTCTGGTGGTACGGGACCGACCAGGACTCCGGGCAGGATGAATATTTTGACGAGGGCTTCCGGGCCCTGCTGAAGAAGGTGTATGAGGCGCTGGGAGAGCCGGTGCCCGCATATCTGCATGCGCCCATCATCCCCCGGAGGGCGGTGCAGCCAGACCGGGACCTTCAGGGCCTGGCTTCCCCCCGCGTGGATGGTCAGGTGAGGCCGCAGGAGTGGGCCAGCGCAGCCCTCTACGGCGGGCCGCAGGTCGGAGCGGACCTGGCCCTCGTCTACGACGCGCGGAACCTCTATGTGCTGGTGACCTTCCAGAAACCCCTGCCTACGGGCACGCGGGTCGGGCTCTACTTCGCCTCGCCGCGGGCCACGGAGACCTGGCCACTGGCCCGTGCGCTGGAGGGCGAAACTCCCACGCCTATCGGCATCGCGGCCACCCATCTCTTTGAGTGGGACGGGCAGGTTCTGACGGCCTACGAGGTTTCCCGCTCCCAGTGGCGCTCTGCCGGACCGGTGGGGGAGGCCGCGATGGGCCCGGACGTCTTTGAGGCGGCCATCCCCTGGGACGCGCTGGGCGAACTGGAGCCCGGCGACGACCTGCGGCTGGTGGTCCTTGTCGCTCCGGCGGGGGTGAGTCTCCCCGTCGGCGGGCCCGCGCAGGTGGTTCTTCCCGACCTGGGCCGCTATGCAACCATCCTGACGGTAGAGGACCCCGAAGGCGACGACCACGGTCCCGGCACCTACACTTATCCCACCGACGACGTTTTCAAGCCCCAGGTCTTTGACCTGAAGTCCTTCACTGTCGCCTACGACGAGAAGAACCTGGTCTTCAAGTTCGTCTTCTACGGGCCCGTTCCGAACCCGTGGGGTTCGCCCAACAACCTGGCCCTCCAGACGCTGGACGTCTACGTGGATAAAGACCCCGGCGCGGGGACGGGCGCGCGGCTCCTGCTCCCCGGACGGAACGCCGCGCTGGAGGCGGGCAATGGCTGGGACATAGCAGTCTGGGCGGAGGGGTGGACGCCCCAGATTCTGACCCCTGACCCGGAGACGGGTGCGCCGAAGCAGGTAGCCGGTGTCTCCTTCAAGATTCTCGTAGACCCGGCGGCGCGGACGGTGACGCTGCGGGTGCCACGGAGCGTCTTTGGCGAGGGCGATCCGGCCTCCTGGGGCTACGCCGCAGCGGTGTTGAGCCAGGAGGGATACCCCTCCTCCGGTGTCTGGCGGGTGCGGGATGTTCTGCCCCAGGCCCAGCAGTGGCGCTTCGGCGGTGGCCCGGACGACGTCAACCACACCCGCATCATAGACCTGGCCTGGGCGGGCACGCCGACCCAGGAGGAGATTCTCTCCCGGTACCCCTCCAGCCAGGCCGACATTTCCACCCTGGGCCCGGACGACTTCCCACAGATACCGCTTCTGCGGGCCCGGTAACATCTGCAAACGAAGAAGCCCAGATGGAGCGGGGGTTGGGGCGGCCGGAGGGCCATCCCAACCCCCCTTTCCCTCTGCGACCTTCCCCAGAAAGCCCCTTCCTTTGAAAGTTCCCCGAATTGTGCTATACTTATAGCGTCGGGCGGGCCAAAGAGTGGCAGATGCCTAACCCTTTGTTGTGTGCACACGGGGGCACGGATGACCGACTCTTCTGTGGAACTTCTCAGCCCAGATCGGGCCCGACAACTGGCGGAATTGGCAGAGCAGGCGCGGCGGTCTCTGAGCCAATTCGCCGGGCAGCCCGTGCAGTTCAACGCGAGCGGCCTCCAATTGCTGGACGAATGGATTGAGCGAACTCCCTCTCCCTCAAAGCCCCTGCAGATTCTCTGGGTGGCCTTCACCGGAGAGGTCTTCCGTCGGCGTCACAACGGGGAGTGGGCCGTTCATCGGAACGACGGACAGCGGCTCGTCGTCCTTTGTCCGACAGAGCGGGGAGGCCTGCGCCCTGTGGAGGTTGCCCAGCAGGTGAGCCGTCGCATCGCCAACGGCATCGCCGACTCGCTGGCGCTGTTTTACGTCCGGGAAAGCGTCCTCCTGCATGAGCGTGAGGACATCGCATAGGCTTCTCGCCGAAGACGCTGGCCTTTTCCTCCTCTCCGCCGCCTCTCTTTCCCTGGAAATCAACCTCATCCGCCTCTTTGCAGTCGCCCAGTTTTATCACTTCGCCTTTCTGAGCATCAGTCTTGCCCTGCTGGGATTCGGGGCCAGCGGGACGTTTCTGAGCGTCTTCCCTGCGCCCCTTCGCCGGCCCGGACGGGCCCTCCCAGCCTTTGGCTGGGGGTTTGCCCTGACCGCTGTCGGCGCCTACGGGCTGGTCCAGGTTCTCCCCTTTGACTCCTTCCGGGTTGCCCTGAACCCCGAACAGTGGGGAATTCTGGCCCTTCACTGTGTTGCCCTCTCGCTTCCCTTTTTCTGCGCGGGAGCGACGGTCGGCCTTCTGTTGGCGCTGCGACCGGGAAGGATCGGCCGGACGTATGCGGCGAATCTGGCGGGTTCGGCCGCAGGATGCCTGCTGGCGCTTCTGCTTCCTTCTTCCACCGGCGCCGAAGGGATGGTCCTGTTCTGCGCCGCGCTGGGAGGTTTTGCTGGACTGCTCTTTGGCCCTCCACAGGGACTTCTCTGGGCTCTCCAGGGGCTGCCTGTGGCCCTTCTGGCGATCGGCGCGTTTTATCCACCGCCCTGGATGGAGGTTCGCCTCTCACCCTACAAAGGGCTCCAGTACGCCCTTCAGTATCCCGATAGCCGCCTGGTTTTTCGCGCCTGGAACAGCATCTCACGGGTGGACGTGGTGGAGGCCACTGCCATCCGAAGCCTGCCCGGACAGGGGATCGCCTGTCGGGGACAGCCGCCGCAGCAGCGGGGTCTCTTCGTGGATGGCGACGACCTCAGTCCCATCACCCGCGTGGCAACTCCCGCAGACCTGCGACCCCAGACGGATTGCACGCTCCACGCGCTCCCCTACCGCCTGCGGCCCGGCGCGCGGGCGCTCGTCCTGGAGCCCCGCGGCGGCTGGGACATCTGGGTCGCACTGGCCGAGGGGGCCCGGTCGGTGACCGTCGTAGAGCCGAACCCCCTCGTCGTGCGGGCAGTGCGGGAGCAGGCGGGCTGGACCGAAGTCCCCTACAACCGACCTGAAGTGGACCTTTTTGTGGAGGACGGGCGGTCCTTCCTGGCTGGCTCAGGCCTTTCCTACGACGTCATTTTCCTGAGCCTGACGGCGTCTTACCATCCGGTCACCTCCGGAGCCTACAGTCTGGCGGAGGATTACCGCCACACGGTGGAAAGTTTCGTCGCTGCAATGCGACGGCTGGCAGAGGGCGGACTGCTGGCCCTTGTGCGGTGGGCCCAGTCCCCACCTTCCGAGGAACTGCGGGCCTTCGCGCTGGCCGTGGAGGCGGTGGAACGCACGGGCGGCGACCCGACACAAAGCCTGGTAGCGCTGCGCAGTTACAATCAGGTCCTTATCCTGGCCCGTCGTGGCCCATTCACCCCGGCGGAGTTGGAGAAAATCCGGGCGTTTGCCGCCGCCCGGTCCCTGGACCTGGTCTACGCCCCGGATATTCGCCCGGAGGAGGCCAACCGGTATAACGTAATGCCGACGCCGGAGCATTACCTGGCCTTTGTGGGCCTGCTGACCGCTCCCGACCGCGGCCGCTGGCTGGCGGAATATCCCTTTGACGTCTCTCCGCCGACGGACGACCATCCCTTCTTCGGCCACTTCTTCCGCTGGGGACAGTTGCCCCAGGTCGCCGCGATGGCGGGCCATATCTGGCAGCCCTTCGGCGGGGCGGGCTATCTGGTCCTGCTGGGGCTGTTGGGAATCACCGTGGTGCTGGCGGGTTTACTCATCCTCTTCCCGCTGGCCTTCGTGCGGGTCCCTTCGCCGCATCTGCGGGGCCTTCTCCCCTTCGGCTTTCTGGGACTGGCCTTTATGCTGGTGGAAGTGCCTCTGCTTCAGCGGTTCATCCTCTTTCTGGGACACCCGGCCTATGCGATGGCGGGCGTGCTGGGAGTTCTGCTTCTTTTTTCGGGCCTGGGAAGTGCGCTCTCTGCCCGGATTCCTTTCCCCTGGGCGATGGGGTCGCTTCTGGGTGTGCTGATCCTCTACAATGTAGGGCTCCCTGTGCTTTCGGGCCCTTTCCTGGGTCTATCGCTTCCGGGGCGCGCGGCCCTGACGGTTCTGGGATTGGCCCCGCTGGGGTTCCTGATGGGGATTCCTTTCCCGCGCCTGATGGGGGCCTTGCAGGCGCGAGACCCCGACCTGGTGCCCTGGGCGTGGGGGGTGAACGGAGCGCTCTCGGTAGTCGCCTCGGTGGGGGCGGCGACCCTGGCCCTTTCCTGGGGGTTTCGCGTCACGCTGGGGGTTGGGGCCCTGATGTACCTCTGCGCCTGGGTGACGTCTCTCTCCAGCGACCGGCAATGAGAGGGCCCGCCCAGCCGTCAACGGCCGGGCTTGTCGACAGGCCGAGTGCTCAAAGCGCCTGCCGAAAAGGGTGACGCTTCAGCGTCCCTCCCCATCTTTGAGCCCCGAGGTTGACTTTCCGCTACCTGAATCCCTTCGCTTGAGGTATAATCAGAGCCAGAGCCCAACAACGGAGTAGATTATGGGTCGGTCGGCAGGATCACCTCCTTTTCCCCCTGTGCTGGCACTGGTCGTCGGGGTACTGGCCGCCTCCACGGCCTCCCCGATAATCCGCCTCGCCCAGGAAGAAGTGAACTCGCTGGCGATCGCCGCCTGGCGGCTCACGCTGGCCTCTCTCATTCTGGCCCCTATCACCCTCACGACGCGTCGGGATGAACTGCGGGCCCTCCGTCGGGAGGACTGGCTGCTGATGGTCGGGTCGGGCGTTTTGCTGGCTGTGCACTTCGCAACCTGGATCTCCTCCCTGGCCTACACGTCGGTCGCAGCCTCGGTGGTCCTGGTCAGCACGAGCCCGCTCTTTGTGGGCCTGGGCTCCTACCTGCTGCTGAAGGAACGGCTGAGCGGCTGGCTGGTGGCCGGACTGATCGTCGCTACGGCGGGCTCCGTCATCATCGGGCTGGACGCTCTGGGGGAGGGGACCCACCGGATGACGGGAGACTTGCTGGCCCTGGCGGGCGCGATCTCGGTCGCTGGGTACTTTCTGGTGGGGCGGCGGCTGCGGGCCCGCCTCTCCCTGCTGGCCTACGTCTTCCCGGTCTACTCCGTGGCTGCCGTGACGCTGATGGCCGTGGCGGCCCTGGCTCGGATTCCCTTGAGCGGGTATCCACCCATCCACTGGCTCTGGCTCCTGCTCCTGGCGCTGGGCCCCCAGATTACGGGCCACTCGTCGCTGAACTGGGCATTGCGTCATCTGCCAGCGACCTACGTCACGCTGGCCGTTCTGGGCGAGCCTATCGGTTCCAGCATCCTGGCCTGGATCATCCTGCGGGAAGTCCCCAGCGTCCTGACCCTTGTCGGTGGCGCCGTCGTTCTGGCGGGGATCGCGGTCGCCAGCCGGGAATGAAATGAGCAGATAGGACGATGGCTGAACCGGGAGAACCGCTGACGGAACGGGAACTGGAAATTCTGCAGTATCTGGCGACTGGGGCCTCCAACAAGGAGATCGCCTACCAGTTAAACATCAGCATCAACACCGTCAAGGTCCATCTGCGCAACATCTTTGCCAAACTGGGGGCGGCGTCCCGGACGGAGGCCACGATGATCGCCATCCGGGAGGGGTGGGTCGCAGTGCCGGAGGCGCGCCGGATGGAGGAGGCGGAAAGCCCCGCCATTGCGGCCCCTCTGGCATCGGAGGCCCTTCAGGCCGGAGTGGTGCCTGCTCCGGAGCCTCCCTTGCCCTGGTACCGCCGCATCGCGCTGATGGGGGCCCTGCTCCTGGCGGTCGGCGCGGCCGTTCTGACGTGGGTCCAGTCCCCTGCGCCTGCCAGTGAGGCGACGGGACCACTTCCCATCCGATCCGGGGCTGTCCAGGCCCAGGTCTTTCTCCCGGAAGGGACTTCCCGCTGGGTGGAGCGGGCTCAGATGCCCACCCGCCGGGTCTGGTTGGCGACGGCGGTCGTGGACAGGCGCCTCTTCGCCATCGGCGGGGAGACGCCGGAGGGCGTGACGGGAATTGTGGAGGTCTACAGCCCAGAAGCGGATACCTGGACGCGCGGGACTCCACGGCCCGTTCCTGCCGCTTACATCCAGGCAGGGGCTATAGATAGGCGAATTTTTGTCCCCGGCGGCTGCACCGAACCATCGGTTGCCCTTTCCCAGGTGGACGCTTATTCTCCGGAGACGGATTCGTGGACGTCCGTGGCCCCGCTCCCTTATCCCCGGTGTGGATATGCTCTGGCCGTCCACGAGGGACGCCTGTACCTCTTCGGCGGTACCGACGGGCATACCTACGCTGCAACGACGCTGGTCTACGATCCGAAGTCCGATCGGTGGGAGGAGCGGGCGCCGATGCCGGAGGCGCTGACCCTGTCGGCGGCCCAGGTTCTGGATGGTAGAATCTACGTGGTGGGAGGCTATCGTGAGGGCCAGGAACAGCGAGCGTGCTGGGTATACGATCCGGAGAAAAACGCCTGGGATGTCTGCGTTCCTATGACCCTGGGGCGGGGCGGGCTGGGGCTTGCCGTCGTTGCGGGGCAGATTTACGCCATCGGTGGTGGGGGATGGGGAAGTTACCTGGGGTTCAACGAGCGGTATGCCTCCTCTCAGGGAGCCTGGACCGCCGTGGAGACCCCTCTGGTGGGGGAGTGGTATGGTGCCGGGGTCAGTGTGGTGGATATGACCATCTATGCCGTTGGGGGATACAGCAAAGACTATCTCAGCCTGACGCTGGCCTTTGAGCCTCTCCCCTTCCGTATCTTTATCCCGGCCACCCAGCGGTAGCGAGGCGGGAACCAGGGGCGGGGGGGGGGGGGGGGGGGGGCCCCCCCCCCGCGACGAGGAGGGGGAAGAAGAGGACGCCCACCCCCCCCCCCCCGCCGCCGGGGGGCGGGGGGGTGGGGCGTCAGTTTTTTTCTCCACCCCCATCTTGGGGGGGGGGGGGGGCGCGCGCCCCCCCCGCCCCTGGTTCCCGCCTCGCTACCGCTGGG